>NZ_JBEZDW010000006.1:8296-314336 GCF_040802045.1 Microbispora sp. NPDC049125
CTCAGATCAGCACGGACCTCAGATCAGCACGGACCTCAGATCAGCACGGACCTCAGATCAGCACGGACCTCAGATCAGCACGG
This sequence comes from Microbispora sp. NPDC049125, assembly GCF_040802045.1. Taxonomy (NCBI): domain Bacteria; kingdom Bacillati; phylum Actinomycetota; class Actinomycetes; order Streptosporangiales; family Streptosporangiaceae; genus Microbispora; species Microbispora sp. NPDC049125. The sequence goes on from NZ_JBEZDW010000006.1 coordinate 8,380, forward strand.
ACCTCAGATCAGCGCGAGCCCGGATCAGCGCGAGCGCTCGGATCAGCGCCTCTTCCCCGGGTACGACGCGATGGCGTGGCCGCCTCGGCGACCACGCCGTCGCCCTGGCGGCCACGCCGCCGGGTCAGCGCCTGTAATCGGCCGCGGCGCGCATGATGGCCCGCCGGATGGGTTCGTAACCGGTGCAACGGCAGATGCCGGACTCGACCAGAGCGCGCACGCGCTCGGCGTCGCCGCCGACGGCGGGGTCGGCATCGAGCGCCCCCGCGGCCACCATCAGGAAGCCCGGTGTGCAGAAGCCGCACTGGAGCGCGTGCTCGGCGGAGAAGGCCAGTTGCAGGGGATGTGGCTCACCGCCGGGGCCCGCCAGACCTTCGACGGTACGCACCGAACGGCCGTCGCACTGCACGGCCAGCATGAGGCACGATCGCACGGCCTCGCCGTCGACGAGCACCGTGCAGGTCCCGCACACGCCGTGCTCGCAGCCCAGGTGCGTACCCGTGAGCCGGCAGTCCTCGCGCAGCACATCGGCCAACACACGCCGGGGCTCCACGTCGAGTGGGTAGGCGTCGCCGTTGACCGTGAGAGTGATCTTCACCGGTGATCTCCTTGTGGTCCTCCGGGCCCGCCAGGCGACCACCCGTCCGCCGCCTGGCACAGCGTCCTGCGGACGACGACCGCGATGGCCTGCCGCCGGTACTCGACATCGGCGTACGGCTCGGCCAGGGGCGCGGCGTCCCGCTCCGCGGCGATCCGCCCGGCACGGGTGAACGGGTGATCGCCCGGCAACCGGCATCCGGCCGTGAACGGTCCGGCTTCGGCGCCGATCAGCGCCTCCTCGGCGGCGCGTGCCCGCAGGGGGCTGCCGGCGCAGTTGGCGAGCCCGATCCTCGCATCACCGATCACCCCGTCGCGTACGGTCAGCGTCGCCGCCACTGCCACCTGGGCGAAGCTGAAATGCGTTCGCCGGTGCTCGACGAAGCCGACCCCGGTGTCGTCCCCCAGCAGCGGGAACCGTACGGAGGTGATGAGTTCCCGCGGGTGGCGCGCGGTCAGGTGCGGACCGTGGAAGAAGTCCCGGGCCGCGACCACACGGGTGCCGCCGGAAGCCTGGAGGACGATGTCGGCGTCGAGGGCGACTGCGACGGCGCACCATTCCGAGGCGGGGTGCGCCCAGGCGAGGCTGCCCACCATGGTCCCGCGGGCCCGGATGGGCGGATGGGCGATGTTGACCACGGCGAGTGAGAGCAACCTGCCGAGCGCGCCCGGCACGGCCTGCGGAGACTCGAAGACGCGGTGCCGGACCAGCGCGCCGACCTGGAGCGCGCCGCCGTTCACGCGCATGTGGTCGAGCTCCGCGACGCGGTTGATGTCCACCACCAGATCGGGGCCGCCGCGCCGCAGGTGCATCTCCAGGATCAGGCTCTGCCCGCCCGCGAGCACCTGCGCCGTCCGCCGGGTGTCGCCGAGCGCGTCCAGGGCCTCGGGCACCGTACGCGGCGCGGTGTAGTCGAAGGCGGCGGCTTTCACCGGGCCGCCTCCTGATACTTCGGCGCCCGCGCCGCACGCCAGACCACGTCGGGAGTGAGCGGCGTCTGAAGCAGGCTCGGGTCGGCGAGCTGCAGCGCGTCCGCCACGGCGTTGACGATCGCGGCCGGAGTGCCGATGCATCCCGACTCTCCCGCCCCCTTGGCGCCCAGCGGCGTGCGGGGGCTCGGAGTACAGGTTTCCTTGATCGTGATGGGTGGGATCTCGGACGCCGTGGGCACCAGGTAGTCCAGCAGACCGCCGGGGAGCAAGGGCATGCCGTCGTCGCCGAAGGGAATGCCTTCGTACAACGCCTGGCCGATGCCCTGCACGGCCGAACCGAAGGCCTGCCCCCGCACCACCGCGTGGTTCAGCACCACTCCGCAGTCGTCCACCGCCACGAGTCGCAGCACCCGTACGGTGCCCAGCTCCGGATCGACCTCGGTCACCGCCGCGTGGACGCCGAACGGGAACGCCATGCCCGACTCGAACCGGTCGTCCACCCGCATCGGCCCGGTCGCCTTCACCAGCTCGGCAAGGTCCATGGCCGCCGAGCCGCCGTGGGCGGCGTGCACGGCGCCGTCGGACCACGCCACCTCCTCCACCGGCATCCCCCACAGCGCCGCGGCCCGCGCCCGCGCCTCCTCGATGAGCAGCATGGACGCGTGCTGCAGCATCGCGCCGGCCACCTGCGCCGAACGGCTGGCGAAGGAACCCAGCCCTTCGGGCTGCTCGTCGGTGTCGCCCTCGACCAGCCGGACCCGCGCCTCGTCCACCCCGAGAGTCCTGGCGACCAGCATGGGGAAGACCGTCTCGTGGCTCTGCCCGCTGGAGGCCGTGCCGCACCGGGCGACGACCGTGCCGTCCTCATGCGCCTCGACGCCGCCGAACTCGTGCAGCCCTCCCGGCTCGCCACCGGAACGCTCCACGTAGCAGGCCAGGCCGATCCCCAGCGGCAGGGTCTGCGGATCCGTACGGCGGCGGGCCTGCGCGGCCCGCCACCCGTCATAGCCGAGAGTCTTCAGCGCCAGGTCGAGCGCGCCGGCGTAGTCGCCGCTGTCGTAGCGCCGTCCGGTGGGAGTGTCGTACGGGAAGCTCTCGGGCGGGATGAAGTTGCGCCGCCGCAGCTCGGCCGGGTCCATCCCCAGCCGGCGGGCCAGCATGTCCATCGAACGCTCCAGCGCGATCGTCGCCTCAGGACGGCCCGCGCCTCGATAGGGATAGGTCACCATCGTGTTGGTCAGCACCGACCGGACGGTGGCATGAACCCGCGGCGTGCCGTACGGACCGGTCGCCATCCAGGCGGTCTGCATGGGCAGGCCGACTCCGAGGTGGGGGTAGGCGCCCACGTCGGCGTCGATGTTCAGCTCGTACGCGACCAGCCGTCCCTCCGCGTCGGCGGCGAGTCGGGTCTTCTGGTCCTGGCCCCGGCCCCGGGTGGCGACCTTCATGGATTCCAGACGGTCCTCGATCCATCGGACGGGACGTCCCAGCTTCACCGCCAGGAAGACGACCGCGACGAACTCCGGGAACGTCGCGCATTTCGACCCGAACGAGCCTCCGGTGTCCGGCACCACCACGCGCACCTGCTCGACCGGCCAGTCCAGCAGCGTGGCCAGCTCCCTGCGCAGCCGGTGCGGCATCTGATGACCGGACCACACCGTCAGCCGGTCGTCCTCGGGCACGGCGAGGATCGTCCTGCACTCCATGGGGGTGGGCATGAGGAGTTGCTGGCGGTACCGGCCCTCCACCACGGCCGCCGCCTCCTGCCAGACCGGCTCCTCGATCGGCTCCCCGGTCTCCCCCCGCAGAGCGATGTTGCTCAGACCGTCGAACAGGCGGACGGAGTCGTCCGCCGCGGCCGACGCCGTCACCACCGCGGGCAACGGATCGATCCGGAAGGCGACCGCGGCGGCCCCGTCCTCGGCCCGGTAGCGGTCCTCGCCCACGACCACCGCCAGGGCCTCGCCCGGGTACCGCACACGATCCTTCGCCAGGACCGGCCATTCCCGGCCGGCCACGGCCTCCTGCGTGGACAGCTTGGCGAGCAGCGTGTACGGAACCGGAGGCAGGTCCCGCAGCCGGGCGGCCGAATGCGGGCACGCGGGCATCTCCAGCAGATCGGCGGCGGACCAGGCCCCCACCACTCCCGGCACCTCACGAGCGGCGGAGCAATCCACCGAGCGCACCGTGCCGTGAGCGACATCGCTTCTCACGAACGCGGCGTCCAGGCAGCCCGGCACCTTGATGTCGGCGACATAGCGGCCTTCGCCGGTGAGCAGCCGTTCGTCCTCACGCCTTGACCATGGCTCCACGACCGACACCTCCGCGCCGCGTATCGAGGGGAATGCCCTGTCGCTCAGTGAGATGCGATAAGAAATCGACGGACATTCGCGGCCGGCCGTGGCGCGTTCAGTGGGCCGATTTCGAGCGCGTCAGAAGGGCCCGAACGGATTGTGTCCACCTCCATTACATATCGATTCGAAGCGGTTTTGGTTAGCCTTGGGGAAATTCCGGGCTGATTTTCCCTGGACCGTACGGCGCCGGACCCCTGGCCTCACGGGGCCGGGGCGAGAAGGCCGGCGGCGTTCACGGGGTCGCCAGGGCCTCCGTCGGCGACATGCGTGCCGCGCGTACGGCGGGATAGAACCCGGCGATCCCGCCGATGACCAGGGTCGCGAGCACGCCTCCCGCCATGGCCCAGACCGGCACGATCACCGGCCACCCCTGGGAGACGGCGTAGGCGGCGGTCACGCCGATGCCGAGCATGACCCCGCCCACTCCGCCGATCGCCGACAGCAGCAGCGCCTCGGACAGGAACTGCAGCCGGATCTGCCCTCGTGTCGCGCCCAGGGACCGGCGCAGGCCGATCTCGGCACGCCGTTCCAGCACCGAGATCACCATCGTGTTGGCCACACCGACTCCGCCGACCAGCAGCGCGACACCGCCGAGGCCCAGCAGCAGCGCGTTGAGCGTGGCGTCGGTGGCGTCCTTGGCGGCCAGCACGTCGGACGGGCGGGACACCTCGACCTCGCCGGGGTTCTCCGGATTGGCGGTGGCCGCAAGCACGTCGCGCACCTGCACGACGTACTCCTCCTGGGACCTGGTGTAGACGGTGGTCGGATAACCGTCGAAACCGAGTCTCTGCTCGGCGACCGGCCAGCCGACGAAGGCGGCGGTGTCGAGCTCGGGCGTCAGCACGGACGGGGCGAGCACGCCCACGACGGTGAACCACTGCTCGCCCAGCCAGACGCGCTGCCCCGGCCCGGCCCGGGTGACGCCGAGCCGGTCGGCCGCCTTGGTCCCGAGCACCACGGCCGGGTAGCGGTGCGTGGCCTCGTTCAGCCAGGCGCCGCTCACGACCGACACGCCGATGTCCCTGATCAGGTCGAGGCGGGCGGCCAGGACCGAGATGCCGCCCGACTCGGCCCGGGGAATGTGCTCGTTGCGGTAGACCTTCGCGTCGACCACACCGGTGGAGGTCACCGCCGTGACCGGGGCGATCTGGGCGATCATCCCCTCCGCCTCCGCGGGAAGGTGGGAGTCCTCGCCGAACACTGTCTGACCGGGCGACACCTGGAGCAGGTTGGTCCCGAGGGCCGCGAGCTGCCGGTTCAGGTCCTCCTTGCTGGACGCGGAGATGCCGACCACGCCGAGCATCGCGGCGATGCCGATGGCGATGCCGAGGGCGGACAGGAACACCCGCAGCGGCCGCGCGCGCAGCCCCGCCCCGCCGACCCGGACGACGTCACGCGGCCGGAGCCGGACATGGGCCAGCCGGGTGCCGCGCCGATGCACGGGTGTCGTCAGCACGCCGGCTCCCGCGTTCTCGCAGAGTCCGCGACGACCCGGCCGTCCAGCATCTCCACCTGCCGGGGCAGGCTCGCGGCGATGTCCCGGTCATGGGTGATGACCACGACGGTGGTGCCCGCCGCGTGAAGCTCCCTGAGCAGGGCCATCACCCCCGCGCCTGACGTGGAGTCGAGGTTGCCGGTGGGCTCGTCGGCGAGCAGCAGGTCCGGCCCTCCGGCCACCGCCCTGGCGATCGCCACGCGCTGCTGCTCGCCGCCGGACAGCTCATGGGGGCGATGGCCGAGCCGGTGCCCGAGACCGACCCGCAGCAACGCCTCCTCGGCCAGATCGAGACGCTCCCGGGGCGGGACGCCCGAATAGATCAGCCCGTCCGCCACGTTGTCCAGGACGGGTATCCCGGCGGTCAGGTGGAACTGCTGGAAGACGAAGCCGATCGTGCGGGCGCGAAGGGCCGACAGCTGCCGGTCGGAGAGCGCGGCCACGTCGTACCCGTCGATCCGCACGGTCCCGCCGGAGGGCCGGTCCAAAGTGCCGATCATGTTCAGCATCGTGGACTTGCCGGAGCCCGACGGCCCGACGATGCCGGCGAGCTCCCCGGCCTGGATGGTCACCGTGGCCCCGCGCAACGCGGTGATCTCTCCGTAGACCTTGCTGACGTCGACGAGCTCCACGAGAGGCCGGTGGTCCGCCTCGTCGCCGCCCGGTTCGTGATGGGCCGTCATGCGGGCACCACCACGGTGGCGCCTTCGTCCACTCCGGTGATCTCGACCTGGCCGTCGGCGAACATCCCTGTCGTGACCGCCGCGTAACGCGTGGCCGGGCCCTCCACGACCTCGACGCCGTATCCGCCCTCGGCCAGGGCGATGAGCGCGCCGACCGGCACGACCAGCACGTTCTTGCGCCGGGCGGAGACGATGGTCGCCTCCACCGGCGCCGTGTCGTACGGCTTGAGCTTCTTGCCGCCGCCGGAGACCGAGACGGTCACCTTGATCGTGGTGGTGGTCTCGTCCTGGTCCTGGGTCTGCGTGGTGGCCACCTTGCCGATGCCGGTGACGGTGCCCCGCACGGTGGCGCCGTCCGGCAGCTCGACCGTCGTCCTGAGCCCCTTCCTGATCAGGTGCCGGTCGGCGACGTCCAGGTCGATGGAGACCTCGCGGGTGGTGCCGGTGTACGTCAGGATCGGCCCGCCTCCCGGGTCGCCGAGCTCTTTCTTGATCTCCCTGACCCGCAGCGCGCCGTCGTGGACCACGACGGCCTCCGGGGCGAGAGTGCCGGTCACCTCAAGGTTGAGGTCGTCCTGCCACTCCTCGAGGGCTTCGCGGGTGGCCCATGTGAATTCGCTGTCCACGGTGAAGCCGTCGTAGCCGAGCTTGGCCAGGTTGCGCTCCAGCATCTTCACGTCCCGGCCCTTCATGCCGCTGCTGAGCGTGCGGTAGAGCGGCATCGTGCCGTACAGCAGCGGGATCCGGCGGGCGTCGGCGCTGTAGACGGCGCGACCCCGGGTGATCGTGGAGCCGGCCGAGGGCAGCCAGGTGATCGTGCCCTGGCCCCGGCCGGTCAGCGTGGCGACCGCGCCGTGGCCGAGGGTGCCGTCCACGGTCTTGGTCTCGGTCAGCGTGGTGCGGGTGACCTTGGCGGTCGCCGGGGGAGTCCGCTGGACGGCAGGCGTGCCGGTGTCTCCGCCGACGCCGATCGCGGCCGCGGCCGCCGCGACCGCGAGCAGCGCGGCGCCGCCCGCGACCGCGAGGGCTCCGCCCCGCCCGCGACGGCGCGGCCTGGGCGCTCGGGGCTCCTCCACCGGGCTCACCGCCCGCTCGGATCGCAGGTCGGTCACTTGGTCTTCCCCGGTTCGCCCGCCGCTGACCTGCAGGTCCTCATGGCCTGGTTGACCTTGGGGTCCTTGAGCTTGCTGGGGGGCAGGCCCTCACTCCTGCCTGAGGAATCGGGGTCGGGCATGTCGACGCCGTGGTCCCGCATGCACTTGGCGAAGGCGCGAGCCCGCTCCAGATCCTCGGGAGCGACCGGTCCTCCCTTGCCACGGCCGGGGTCGAGGGCGCGGCAGGCGTTCGCCGCCTTGTCGACCTTGGCGCGGTCGACCTCGGACTTGCTCCCCGTGATGCTCAACCTGAAGCCGCCCTTGCCGTTGGGCTCGGGGTCGGACATGTTGACGCCGTTGCTCCGCATGCACTGGGCGTATTTCCTGCCCTGCTCCTCCGGGTCCATCGGCGCGGTCGGGCTCGCGCTCGCCTGTGCCGTGGCGCTCTGGGTCCGCTTCACCGAGGCGACCCCATCCGTGGACGGGGACTGGGCGCATCCCGCGGCGAGCGCCAGCAGCGCCGCCGTCGTCAAGAGTCTTCTCATATGGGCGATGCTGCTGAGGGCGGATGGAAGTGCCCCGGGAGTTACCTCGGAGCCGGCTCGGAGTCCCGCAACGGGAGCAGCACCCGGAACGCGGCGCCCGTCCCGTGCGCCGAGCGGAGCTCCACCCGGCCGCCGTGCGCCCGGACGATCGCGGCGACGATCGCGAGCCCGAGCCCCGCGCCGCCGTCCACGCGCGACCGGCTCTGGCTGACCCGGTACAGCCGCTCGAAGATGCGCGGGACGTGGTGGCGGGGAATGCCGGAGCCGGTGTCGGCGACCTCGAGCACCCCCAGGACGCGTGAGGCGGGGAACTCGGCGCCGACCGCCGCCGCGGGTGAGGGCGTGGCCGGTCCCGCGCCGACCCGGACGGTGACCTTCGCGTCGGCCGGGGTGTGGACCAGTGCGTTCGTCACGAGATTGGCCGCGACCTGCCGCAGCCGCGCCTCGTCGCCCATCACCATGACCGGCATCAACGTGGCGTCCAGCCCGGCGAGCCGTACATGCCGGTCGGGCATGCGGGCGAGGGCGTCGCGGATGGTGTCGGCGGCGATCTCCAGCAGGTCCACGGGACGGGTGTCGAGGGGACGCTCCTCGTCCAGGTGGGCGAGGGAGAGCAGGTCGTTGACCAGCAGGCCCATCCGGGTGGCCTCGTCCTCGATCCTGCGCATGGCCTCGTCCATGGGCGGGCCGGGCGGGGTCCCGCCCCTGCGGTAGAGCTCGGCGAAGCCCCGTACGGAGGTCAGCGGGGTGCGCAGCTCATGGGAGGCGTCGGCCAGGAAGCGGCGCATCCGCTCCTCGGAGTCGGCCCGCGCGGCGATCTCCGCCTCCAGCCGGTCCAGCATGACGTTCATCGCGGCGGCGAGGCGGCCCGGCTCGGTGTGCGGGTCGGGGCCGGGAAGGCGGCGGCTGAAGTCGCCGCCGGCGATCAGCGCGGCCGTCTCCTCCATCCTGGTCAGGGGCCTCATCCCGAGCCGTACGACCGCCGTGCCGACCAGGCCGAGGAGCAGCAGGACCAGGGCCATGACACCCAGATCGATCGTCAGCAGCCAGTTCCTGATCTCCGCGACGCCCCCCAGGGACGCCGCCATCACCACCACACCGCCGTCCACGGTGTTGGCCGCTTTCACCCGCCACGGCCGGCCGTCCCTGCCCGGCACGGTGCTCGCCTTCTCGCGCGGGAGAGCCGCGATCGACCCGAGGATGGGCCCGGTCGCGGGATCGGCGGCCGGGGACTCCTCGATGAGCCGCCCGTCGGCGCTGAACAGGTAGCTCCGGCTCTCCCGGCCGACCCGCTCGATGATCGGGTTCACGATCGCGTCGACCCGCCGGCCATCCGGCTTGTCCTGCGGTCGGGCGGCGGCGGCCGCCTCCTTCAGCGCCTGCTCCATTTTGGGGACACCCATGAGCTGATCGTCGACGCGGTCGGTGAGGTAGCGGTTGAACAGCACCAGGCCCGCGGTGCTGGCCAGCGCCACCGCGACCGCCGTCAGCGCCACCGCCGCCACCACCAGCCGGGTACGCAGGGTCCAACGGGCCGGCCCTCTCATGACTCGCCGTCCCGGGGCAGCCTGAGCGTGTAACCGACCCCGCGTACGGTCCGGATCAGCGGAGGATCCCATTTGTCGATCTTCTTTCTGAGGTAGTACACGTAGGACTCGACGATGCTCGAGTCGCCGTCGAAGTCGTACCGCCAGACGCTGTCGAGGATCTGGGCCTTGCTCACCACCCGGCCGGCGTTGGCCAGCAGGTAGGCCAGCAGGTTGAACTCGGTCGGCGACAGGTCGACCACCACGCCCGCGCGCCGTACCTCGTGGGAATCAGCGTCCAGCTCCACGTCGGCGTACCTAAGCAGGCCGTCCTTGGGCGACGCCGGCGTGAGGCTGCGGCGCAGGATGGCCCGGATCCGCAGCACGACCTCCTCCAGGCTGAACGGCTTGGACACGTAGTCGTCGGCGCCGAGTCTCAGCCCCTGGACCCGGTCCTCCACCGTGTCGCGCGCGGTCAGGAAGAGCACCGGGATCTCGCCCAGCCGCCGTGCCACCTCGAAACCGTCCACGTCGGGCAGCATCACATCGAGCACCACGATGTCCGGCTGGAACTGCCTGGCCACGGTCAGAGCCTTCATCCCGCTCTCGGCCGTGCGCACCTCGAAGGACACCAGGCGCAGCGTCTGTGACAGGAGGGCGAGGATGTTCGGCTCGTCGTCGACGACGAGCACCTTGGGGGGCCGGTCCATAGCTCCAAGGTGTACCCGAGCATCTTCAATGCCGGCTCAAAGAACGACGCCGCACGAGACGCGAGTCGCCGCCCCGTGTCAGAGCGAACGGCCACCGTCGCGTGTGCGACGGTGGCCGGTGCGGTTTTGGCGCGGCGGCGCGGTCAGTGCGCGCCGGCGCCGCTCTTCACGATGGACTTCACGTTCGCCGGGGTGTCGACCGTGTACGAGTAGGGGATGGAGGCGACGCTGCCGCCCGTGTCCCCGGCCCCGGAGTTCACCTTGTAGTTGTTCCGGGCTACCAGGCTGCCGGGGGGAGAGGCGGCCTCACCACGGTGGTAGGGGTCGTCGACGTTCTCGAAGGAGTTGCCCTCGACCAGGACGCCGGCCTCCATCGTCGAGGCCACGCCGTACCCGCTGTTGTTGTAGTAGTAGTTGTTGAACACGTGCACCGGGTTGCCGAACCGCACCCGCGGGTGGCGCTGGGTGGTGCCGTCGAACCAGTTGTGGTGGTAGGTCACCCGCAGGTGGCCGCGGTCCTCCGCCCCGTTGTCGTCGCTGTGGCCGAGCAGCATCGTCTTGTCATGGCTGAAGACGTGGTTCCACGACACGGTGACGAAGTCGCTGGCATGCTTCACGTCGATCGCGCCGTCATACCCGTTGGACAACGTGTTGTGGTCGAGCCACACGTTCGTCGAGAACTGAACGTTGATCGCGTCGTCGTTCCAGTTCCGGAAGATCAGGTTCTTGATGATCACGTTCTTCGCGTGGGAGACGTTCAGGCCACAGCCGGCGATGGTGGCCCCGGTCGCGCCGATGATCGTCTTGTTCGACCCGACCGCGAGCATGCCGGAGCAAGAGATCGTCCCGCTCACCCTGACCACCGAGGCGGAGGTCCCCGCCATCGCGCTGGTCAGCGCCGAGGCGCTGGTCACGGTCACGGTCGCGGCGTTGCCGCCGCCGGTGGTCCCGCCGTTCTGCGTGGCCCAGCCGACCAGACCCGGCCCGGTGCCACCCGTCGGGCTGGGGCTGGGGGTGGGGGTGGGGGTCGGCGTGGGGGTCGGCGTGGGGAAGCGAGTAGGTGACAACGTCGGGGTCGGTGTGGGGGTCGGTGTGGGGAAGCGGGTAGGCGTAGGGGGCGGTGTGGTGGTGCTGATGCAGGTGACGCCGTTGAGGGTGAAGGCGGTCGGCTTGGGGTTGGTGCCGGAATAGGTGCCGTTGAAGCCGATGGAGATGTTCGCTCCGGAGGGGATGAAGGCGTTCCAGCTGAGGTTGGTGGCGGTGACGTTCTGTCCGCTCTGGGACCAGGTGGCCGACCAGCCGTCGCCTATCTTCTGGGTGGTGGTGGGGAAGGCGAAGCCCAGTGTCCAGCCGTTGACGGTGTCGCCGAGGTTCTGGATGGTCACGGAGGCGGTGAAGCCGCCCGACCAGTCGGTGGTGGTGTAGGTGACGGCGCAGCCCGTGTCCGCCTGGGCGGGGGCCGCGGCGGCGAGCGCCGACGCGGCGAGGGGGATCGCCGCCGCGATGGCCGCCAGGCGGCCCGCCCAGGACCGAGGGATGGTCAGATGCATCGATGCTCCTCCGATGGGTGGACAAGTCGGGTTCGGATGGAACCGTGCCGGGGTCTGCCGTCCGCCCGGGGCCGAACGGCCTGGAGAGGGCCTCGCACGGCTCCTCCGGCGGGGTCAGCCGATCGGGTTCCAGCCGTCGGATCCGGCCAGGTACTTCTGCGGCGTGTAGTTGGCGGCTTGGGAGTCGCTCATCTGCGGACGGTTGGAGTTGACGCCGGCACCCGCGCCGGTGTTCCTGTACTCGAAGAAACGGGCGTTCTTCCAGGAGTTACCCGACATGTCGGTCCATGGCTGCGATGTCTTGATCGTCGAGCTGAGGGTGGACTCCCGGAACAGCACCTGGGCGGTGGGGCCCCAGGGGCGGCCCAACGTGGTGGTGTTGGCGGTGGCCCCGGTGATGCGTGACTTGTAGATCAGGAAGCCGTAGGTCTTGCCGGCGGGGGTCCTGGCGGCGGTCAGCGGGCCACCGGTGCTGCGCTTCTCGTAGATGTCGGAGTTGTTGATCACGACGATGCCGTCGCCGAAGATGAAGTCGACGGTGCCCTCGATGTAGGAGCCGGTCACGTAGGCGCGGGCGGCCTCGTTGACCAGGAAGGTGTCCTGGTCGCCGAGCAGCCGCACGTTGGTGAGGGTCGCGCGGTCGGCGTTGAGGTGCAGCGCGACGGCCTGCTGGCCGCTCGTGGACGAGGTCTCGACGTAGTCGTTCGAGATCGTCAGGTTGGTGGCGGCGAAGTCGTGGCCGTACGCGAACGCGGTGGCGCTGTTGAAGGTGCCGTACACCTCGGCGTAGTGGTTGTTGACGATCACGACGTCCCTGGCCGACGAGCCCAGCCCCTGCAGGGTGATGTACGGCTTGTCCTTGGGAATCGTGACGATCTCCCGGTAGGTGCCGGGCTTGATCGTGATGACCTTACGGCTGGAGTTGCCCGCCGGCACGGCGTCGATCGCCGCCTGCACCGTCCGGTACCTGCCGGTCCCGTCCGAGGCCACCGTGGGAGTCCCGCCCGTCGGCGTCGGCGTCGGCGTCGGCGTCGGCGTCGGGGTCGGCGTCGGGGTCGGCGTGGGGGTGGGTGTGGGGCTTGGCGTCGGCGTCGGTGTCGGGCTGGGTGTCGGCGTCGGGCTGGGTGTCGGTGTGGGCGTGGGCGTCGGTGTGGCGGTGGTGCCGGTGCAGGTGACGCCGTTGAGGGTGAAGTCGGCCGGCTTGGGGTTGGTGCCGGAATAGGTGCCGTTGAAGCCGATAGAGGTGGAGGCGCCGGTGGCGAGGGAGGCGTTCCAGCTGAGGTTGGTGGCGGTGACGTTCTGTCCGCTCTGGGACCAGGTGGCCGACCAGCCGTCGCCTATCTTCTGGGTGGTGGTGGGGAAGGCGAAGCCCAGTGTCCAGCCGTTGACGGTGTCGCCGAGGTTCTGGATGGTCACGGAGGCGGTGAAGCCGCCCGACCAGTCGGTGGTGGCGTAGGTGACGGCGCAGCCCGTGTCCGCGGACGCCTGGGTGGCGGGCATCCCCGCGACAAGGCCGCCCGCGACCAGCGCGGTCACGGCGGCGGCCGTACGGCGTCCCCAACGTCGTGCGCCCGGACCGCCGCGGCGACGCCGGTCCACCGCCGTCGACAGGCGTGCTCTGTCCGCTGCTCTCATCGAGGGATCCCTTCGGGGCATGCGTATCGGTTCGAATCATCGGGTCCCGATCCTCCGGAGGAAAAGGTTTGCCGGATCGCGAACGCGTTTCCGCAGGTCAAAAGGATCAAACGAGCGGGCGTTCGTGATACTTTCACGGCGTTCGCGTTCGCCGTCCTCGCGGCGGTGGCACGTCTTCGCACGTCCCGCGTTCCCGGTCCGGTGTGACCGGGTGGCCGTCACTACCGCGGCGACAGCAGGTCCAGCACGCCCTCGGCGACCTCGGCGGCACTCGGCTCGTACTCCCCGGCGAGCGAGCGGAAGACCTGCTCGGCTCGGATCGCCGGCCAGTTCCGCGGCAGATGCTCGGCCGGCAGGTAGGGGTCCTGACGGACGAGCTGCAGCCAGTCGGTGTGCAGCAGCAGCTGGCGCGCGAGGTCGTCGGGCGCGGAGGGAAGCGGCCGGGGCGTGTCCCACTGTGCGAGGAACGCCTGATAGCGCCGGGCGATCTGCTCGATGTCGAACGCCTTGCGGACGAGGTCGGCCGTCTCGGTCGGCTTGAACGCCCTTGCGGTAAGCACGGTCACGTGGTCGCCGAGATCCAGCGAGTCGAGGACGCCGATCACGTCCTTCGTGCCCGGAGCGATCCACAGGCCGCTCTGCAACAGGCCGAAGCCCGCCCAGATGAGGCGGGAGCGCAGGTCATGACGCGTGCTGCGCCTGCTGTCCGGCAGCGAGAACCCGACGAGCGTCCAGGTGCCGTCCCAGGCGCGGTTCACCGCACCGGTCTCCCATATCCGCCGGCGCCCGTCCTCCAGCACGTTGACCGCGTGCGGGGTGAGGCCGAAGTACACCTTCCGGCCTCGCCGATGCCGTAACAGCAGGTTCCGCTTCGCCATGCGGGCGAGCGTCGACCGTACGGCCTCTTCGGAGACGCCGAGGCGGGCGAACACGTCGATGATGCTTCCCGAGTACACGGCGACGCCGCGGCCGAGCACGTAGACGCCGAGGAAGCTGAACATCAGGGACTGCGGGCGCGCCGGCGGCGCCCGGTGGTCGTCCTCGTCACCGAAGGTCACAGGCAAAAGGGTAGACCGTCAGCTACGTTATGCAATTCTTTGACTGGCGTCAGATATGTGCAATAAGTTCGAGAGGTGTCGCGCGCTTCCCGCAACGAGAGGTGAAGTACATGGATCTGTCGGGCAAGGTGGCCGTCGTCACGGGTGCGGGCCGGGGGCTCGGGCGCGCGTACGCCGAGGCGCTGACGGCCGCCGGCGCGGCGGTGGTCGTCAACGACGTGGACGCCGAGTCGGCCGAGCGGGTCGTCGGCGGGATCGCCCAAAGGGGAGGCAGGGCCGTCGCGGTCGTCGCGCCTGTCGGTTCCGGCGAGGTCGCCCAGCGGCTCGTGGACACGGCCGTCAAGGAGTTCGGCCGGCTGGACGCGATGGTCACCAACGCGGGCATCCTGCGGGACCGCGTGCTGTGGAAGATGTCGGACGAGGACTTCGACGCGGTGATCGAGGTCCATCTGCGCGGCACGTTCACCTGTGCTCGCGCCGCGGCCGTCCGCATGCGCGAGCAGGGGACCGGCGGCCGCCTGATCCTGATCTCCTCGCCGGCGGGCCAGCGGGGGAACTTCGGCCAGACCAACTACGCCGCAGCGAAGGCGGGCGTCGTCGCCATGGCCCGGACGTGGTCGATGGAGCTGGCCAAGGCGGGCATCACCGTCAACGCGGTCGTCCCGGTGGCGGCCACGGAGATGACCAGGACGATTCCGTTCTTCGCCCCGATCATCGAGGAGTCCGAGCGGACCGGGCGGCCGTTCCCCGAGTGGCTGCGCGCGGACGGGATGGGCACCGTCGAGGACGTCGCGCAACTGATCGTCTTCCTCGCCTCCGACGCCTCCGCGGACGTGACGGGCCAGGCCATCGGCATCGGCGGCGACAAGCTCGCGCTGTGGGCCCATCCGGCGGAGAAGGCCGTGGCCTACGCCGACGGCGGGTGGAAGGCGGACGCCATCGCCGAGTCGTGGGGGATGGGAGTCGGCGCCGAGCCCGAGACGGTCGGAGTGCCCGCGCCGAAGAGGCCGGAGTCATGACATGTCGCCTGCGAACACCGACTCCTCCGTGAACACCGACTCCTCCGTGAACACCGACTCCTCCGTGAACACCGACTCCTCCGTGAACACCGGCTCGGTAATGGATGTCGACGAGCTGGTCGCGATCGACGTGCACACGCACGCCGAGATCTCCGCCGACGGCCACGCCTCGCTGAGCGCGGACCTGTTCGGCGCCTCGGAGAAGTACTTCAAGGAGCACCCCAGGCCGACCGTTCCTGAGATGGCCGCCTATTACCGCGAGCGGAAGATGGCCGCGGTGGTGTTCACCGTCGACGCCGAGCACGCCACCGGGCATCCCCGCATCTCCAACGAGGAGATCGCCGAGAGCTGTGCCAAGCACGCGGACGTGCTCATCCCGTTCGCCGGCATCGACCCCTGGAAGGGCAGGGCGGGCGTCCGCGAGGCGCGCAGGCTCGTCGAGGAGCACGGTGTGCGCGGATTCAAGTTCCACCCCAGCATCCAGGGCTTCTCGCCCGACGACCGGATGGCCTACCCGCTGTACGAGGCGATCGAGGAGATGGGCGCGATCGCGCTGTTCCACACCGGCCAGACCGGCATCGGCGCCGGCGTGCCCGGCGGGGGCGGCATCCGTTTGAAGTACTCCAACCCGATGCTGGTCGACGACGTGGCGGTGGACTTCCCCGAGTTGCGGATCATCCTGGCCCACCCGTCGTTCCCCTGGCAGGACGAGGCGCTGGCCGTCGCAACGCACAAGCCGTACGTCCACATCGACCTGTCCGGATGGTCGCCGAAGTACTTCCCGCCGCAGCTCGTGCGCTACGCGAACACGCTGCTGCAGGACAAGGTGCTCTTCGGATCCGACTACCCGGTCATCACCCCGGACCGCTGGCTGTCGGACTTCGGCAAGCTGGAGATCAAGCCGGAGGTCCGCCCCAAGATCCTCAAGGACAACGCCGTACGCCTGCTCGGGCTGGGTGCGGGGGAAAGGACGGCGCGGCCATGACGATCACCGTGCACGGGCTCGAAGAGATCAAGGCGCTCGCCGGCAAGGAGCTCGGCCACAGCTGGTGGCTGGAGATCACCCAGGACCGGGTGAACGCCTTCGCCGACGCCACGGGCGACTACCAGTGGATCCACGTCGATCCCGAGCGGGCGAAGCGGGGGCCGTTCGGCGCCGCCATCGCCCACGGGTACCTGACCCTGTCCCTGGTCATCCCGTTCTTCAACGAGCTGCTGGACACCCGGGGCGTGAAGATGAGTGTCAACTACGGCCTGGAGAAGGTCCGCTTTCCCAGCCCGGTGAGGGTCGGCGACAGGATCCGCCTCGCCGCCACCGTGGTGTCCGTGGAGGAGGTCGCGGGGAACGGCGTCCAGATGTGCCTCGACTTCACCGTCGAGATCGACGGCGCGGCCAAGCCGGCCTGCGTCGCGCGGGTCGTCTACCGCCACTACGCCTGACGGGAAACGCCCCCTCACGTGCCGGTGCGCGCCCGCTCCTGCTCGTTTTCACGGCCATCCGTCCGAGGGCCCAAACGTCGTGCACAGTCTTGACCGTCGCATGGAATCTGCCTAACCTCGCGCACAGCGGAGCGGTGCGGACTGCTCCCGGATGAGGAGCTCGGTCATGCCGAACCTGTCAGCCAAACCCCCCGACCCGAGCCGCTCCGACCCGAGGGGGCTCCGGCGCGCGGTCGCCTCCAGCTTCCTGGGAAGCGTGATCGAGTACTACGACTTCCTGCTGTACGCCACCGCCTCCGCGGTGGTCTTCAACAAGATCTACTTCTCCTCCCTCGACCCGCTCGCGGCGACGGCGGCCAGCTTCGGCACCTTCGCCACGGGCTACCTCGCCCGGCCCCTCGGCGGCGTCGTCTTCGGTCACTTCGGCGACCGCCTGGGGCGCAAGCGCATGCTCGTGCTGACCATGACCCTGATGGGCGTCGCCAGCTTCCTCATCGGCGTTCTCCCCACGTACGCGCAGATCGGCGTCCTCGCTCCCGTCGCGCTCGTCGCGCTCCGCGTTCTCCAGGGCGTCGCGGTCGGCGGCGAGTGGGGCGCCGCCGTGCTGATGTCGGCCGAGCACGCGACCAGCCGCCGGGGCCTGTGGGCGAGTTTCACCAACGCCGGAGCCCCCTTCGGCATGGTGCTCTCCACCGGGGCGCTCACCGGCACCGCCGCCGTCGTCGGCGAACAGGCGTTCCTGAGCTGGGGCTGGCGGGTGCCGTTCCTCCTGAGCGTCGTCCTGCTGGCCGTCGGCCTGTTCGTCCGGCTCAAGGTCGAGGAGAGCCCGGTCTTCGAGGCCGCCAGGAAGGCCGCGGCGGCCGGCACCGTCCCCCAGAGGGCGCCGCTGCTCGACGTGCTCCGCGACCACCCGAAGACGCTGCTGCTCGGCGTGGGAGTCGGGCTGTCCGCCTTCGTGGCGCAGGGGACGCTCACCACCTACCTCATCGCGTACGGAGTGCGGTCCGGCTTCCCCCGCCAGGCGGTGCTGAACGGCCTGACGCTGTCGTCCGCCCTCGCCGTCGTGAGCATCATCGCGTGGTCGGCGCTGTCGGACCGGGTCGGGCGCCGCCCCGTCGTGCTCGCGGGAGCGCTGCTCATGGCGGTGTTCGCCTTCATCCTGTTCCCGATGGTCGACAGCGGCAGCGTCGCCGTGCTTACCATCGCCCTTGTGCTGGGCCAGTCGCTCCTCCACCCCATGATGTACGGCCCGCTCGGGGCGCTGTACACCGAACTGTTCGCCACCCGGAGCCGCTACACCGGCGCCTCGCTCGGCTACCAGATCGCCGGTCTCGGGGCCGGCCTGGCCCCGCTGCTGTTCGCCACGATCGACGAGTCCACCGGCGGCGGCGACACGACGACGATCTCGGTGATCATCGCGGCCTTCTGCCTGCTCACCGTGGGCTGCGTCCTCGCGCTGCGGGAGACCAGCGGCCGCGACCTGTCCTCGGTCGCCACGCCCGTGCCGGCCCCGGGCGGCGTCACCGGCGCGGCCGGACAGCCGTCCATCTGACCTCCCGAACTCCAACCGACAGGGGTGACACGGATGCGGAACGCCGGAGTGGGGGGCTGGCCCGCCCGCCGCGCGCAGATGAGCCCGGACCGCACCGCGTTCGTCTTCGCGGACCGGCCGGTCACCTACGGCGAGGTGCACGAGCGGACGACGATGCTCGCGTCGCGGCTGCGCGACGCGGGGGTGGAAGCGGGGGACCGGGTCGCCTACCTCGGCCCCAACCACACCGCCTTCATCGAGACCATGTTCGCCACGCACGTGCTCGGCGGGATCTTCGTGCCGCTGAACTTCCGGCTGGCGGCGCCCGAGGCCGCGTACATGCTTGAGGACGCGGGCCCCTCGGTGCTCGTCTACGCGCCCGAGTGCGCCGCCATCGTACGAGCCCTCCCGGTCATGCCGGCCCTGCGTACGGTCGTGGCGCTGGAGTCGCCGGCCGCCGGGGAGCCTGAGTTCGAGGCGTGGCTGGCGGAGGGCGACCCCACGCCGATCGACACCCCGGTGGCGCTCGACGACGTCGCGCTCATCCTCTACACGTCCGGCACCACCGGGCGTCCCAAGGGGGCGATGCTCACCCACGCCAACCTGGTGTGGAACTGCTTCCACATCATGATCGGGGTCGATGTGGCGGGCAGCGAGGTGACGCTGATCAGCGCGCCGCTCTTCCACGTCGCGGCCCTGAACCAGACGATGCTGCCGACGTTCCTCAAGGGCGGCCGCTCGGTGATCATGCCGTCCTGGGACGTGGACGCCTGCTACGACCTCATCGAGAGGCACCGCGTCACCTGGATGTTCGGGGTCACCACGATGTTCGCGGCGTTCGCGCGGTCGCAGCGGTGGGCCGGCGCCGACCTGTCGTCGCTGCGCACCCTCATGTCCGGGGGAGCCGCGATCCCGGTCGCGCTGATCCGCACCTATCAGGAGCGGGGCCTGGTCTTCTGCCAGGGCTACGGGCTGACGGAGACCTCGCCCGGCGCGACCTTCCTGGAGGCGGGTGAGAGCGTGCGCAAGGTGGGCTCGGCGGGGGTGCCGGTGTTCTTCGCCGACGTGCGCGTGGTCCGGCCCGACCTCACGGCCGTGGAGCCCGGTGAGCCGGGCGAGGTGCTCATCCAGGGGCCCAACGTGACCCCCGGCTACTGGCGCGACCCCGAGGCGACCGCCGCCGCGTTCGCCGACGGACGCTGGCTGAGATCCGGCGACCTCGGCGTCCTCGACGAGGAGGGGCATCTCCACATCGTCGACCGGGTCAAGGACATGTACATCTCCGGCGGGGAGAACGTCTACCCTGCCGAGGTCGAGGGCGTGCTGTTCGAGCATCCGGCCGTGGCCGAGGTCGCCGTGGTCGGCGTGCCGGACGGGAAGTGGGGCGAGGTCGGCCGGGCGTTCGTCGTCCCCCGCCCCGGCGCCGTCGTCACCCCCGCCGACCTGCGTGAGTTCCTCCGCCCCCGCCTGGCCAAGTACAAGATCCCCTGCTATCTCGACATCGTCGACGCGCTGCCGAGGACGGGCTCAGGCAAGATCCGCAAACCCGAGCTGCGCAGGATCCCCCTGCCGGCCGGATGATCCGGTGTCCGGCCGGCCCGGTCCCCAACCACGAGGAGCATCTGTGACCGTCACCGAATTCGCGCGCGACCAGTGGTACGTGGCCGCCTACAGCCACGAGGTGGGCAGGCGGCAACTCGGCCGTACCATCCTCAACGAGCCCGTACTGCTCTACCGCACCGAGGACGGCCGGGCCGTGGCGATGGCGGACCGCTGCGTGCACCGCCGGTTCCCGCTGTCTGAGTCGCCCAGCCACCTCGTGGGCGACCGGGTGGTCTGCGGCTACCACGGCTTCACCTACGGCCCCGACGGCGTCTGCGTCGCGGTTCCCGCGCAGCAGCGCATCCCGCGCACCGCCCGCCTGCGCGCCTACCCCGTCGTGGAGCAGGACTCGTTCGTGTGGGTCTGGATCGGCGACCGGGAGCCGGGCGGCACGCTGCCCCCGCGCGCACCGTGGTTGACCTCGCCCGGCTACGCCACGGTCTGCGGGATGGAGCCGCTCAACGCGCGGTACGGCCTGCTCGTCGACAACCTCCTGGACCTGTCCCATGAGACGTACCTGCACGGCGGGTACATCGGAACCCCGGAGGTGGCAGAGACCCCAATCACCACCGAGGTCGACGAGGAGGCGGGCGTCGTCTACGTCAGCAGGCACATGGACGACGCGGCCTGCCCGCCGTTCTACGCCGAGTCCACCGGCATCAAGGGCCGGATCACCCGCTGGCAGGACATCGAGTACCACCCGCCGTGCCTGTACCTGCTGCACAGCCGGGTCGCCCCCGTCGGGTCGCCCCCGCCCGCGCCCGACGGCGACCCGCACGCCTTCCACGTCGAGGTGGTCTACGCGATCACGCCGTCGACGGACAACTCCACCTACGACTTCTGGGCCGTCGCCCGTGACTTCGCGCTCGACGACCAGAAGGTCTCCGACTTCCTCCGGGAGAGCAACCGCACCGTCGTGCTCCAGGACGTCACCGCGCTCAACACGCTGGAGCAGGTCCTCGCGCAGGAGGCGGACCGCTACCAGGAGCTGTCGGTGAACATCGACACCGGCGGCCTGGCGGCCCGGCGTCTCCTCACCCGGATGGCACAGACCGGCTCAGCGCGGCCGTCGGCGCGGTCATCAGCGCAGTCATCAGCGCGGCCGGAGGCCGCCGCCCGATGAACGCGGACGACCTCGGCGCGCCGGCCGCCCGCAGGGTCCACCGCATCCACTGGGTGCCGGGGACCGACCGGCTGCACGCCGTCTGCTTCTGCGGGGCGGACAAGGAGTTCACCGATCCGGTGGTCCTGTGGGACTGGCTGCTCGGCCACCCCGAGGGACACCGGTCCCGCCCGGTGCCGGATCCGCCGGCCCCCGCCGCCGTACTCGTCTGACATGCCGACACCCGGGAGCGGGGCAGGAAGGGGGACCGGCCGGCGATGCCCGTCGAGGAACCGGAGTTCGACCTGAAGGTGGCGGTCAAGCGGCCGATCGCCGAGGGCGTCGTGCTCCTGAGTCTCGTACGCCCCGGCGGCGACCCGCTGCCCGCGTGGACGCCCGGCGCGCACGTCGACCTGCTGCTCGCTCCCGGCCTGGTCAGGCAGTACTCACTGTGCGGCGATCCGCGCGACAGGTCCGTCTTCCAGGTGGCGGTGCTGCGGGAGGCCGCAGGGCGCGGCGGCTCCGAGCACGTGCACGACCGGCTCGCCGAGGGAGACACGCTCAGGGCCCGCGGCCCCCGCAACCGCTTCGCCCTGGTCGACTCTCCGCGCTACCTCTTCATCGCCGGCGGCATCGGCGTCACGCCGATCCTCCCGATGATCGCCGAAGCGGACGCTCGCGGCGCGGACTGGCGGCTGGTGTACGGCGGGCGCACCCGGGCCTCCATGGCCTTCGCCGATCAGCTCGCCCGGGACCATCCTGGGAGGGTCGAGCTGTGTCCCCAGGACGAGACCGGTCTGCTCGACCTGGACCTTCTGCTCGGCGTGCCGCGTACGGACACGGTCGTCTACTGCTGCGGGCCCGAGCCGCTGCTGGTGGCCGCCGGGGAGCGGTGCGCCTCCTGGCCGGAGGGCGCGCTGAGGGTCGAGCGCTTCGTGCCCGCGGCGAAGGACGACGACGAGCCCTCGGCCGCGTTCGAGGTGGAACTGACCCTGACCGGCACGACGCTGACCGTGCCGCCGGACCGCTCGATCCTGGAGGTGGTCGAGGAGGCCGGCGTACCGGTGCTGTCCTCCTGCCGTGAGGGGACCTGCGGCACCTGTGAGACGACCGTACTGGACGGCGTCCCCGACCATCGCGACTTCCTGCTCACCGAGGAGGAGCGCGCGGCCGGGGACATCATGTTCATCTGCGTGTCCCGTGCCCGCTCGCCGCGCCTCGTCCTGGAGATCTGAAATCCAGCCTCTCGGGAACCCGCGCGTCGGCTATCGCAGGGCTCCCGCGCACACGGTGAGACCTTCGACGATCGCCTCGCGCGTCGTCTCGTCGATCCCCGCGAGCATGACCTCCTCGATGCTGTCGAGCGAGCGGTCGCATTGCCGCAGCGCGGCCAGCCCCGCGCCGGTGAGACTGGAGCACAGCATCCGGCCGCCGTCGGGATGCGGGTCGCGGCGGATCAGCCCACGCTGCTCCAGCTCCCGGATGACCAGGTTCATGGCCTGCGGCGTGACGAAGGTGATGCGGGCCAGCTCCGCCGAGGACAGCCCGTCCCGCATGCGTAGCTCGCTGAGCGCCATGTATTCGGTGGTGCTGACGCCGTGCCGGGCGAGCTCCTCGTCCAGGCGGGCACGGATGCGCCGCTCCAGCCGATACACCAGGTAGCTCAGGCGCGGTGCGGGCGAGGCCGGCGGGGCGGTCGGATCGCTACGGCTGAAGGTCACCGAACGACGATAACGTGCGCTCTCGGGATGTAAGTTTCTCGACCCTATATCAAGCCGTTTGATATCAAGACACTTGATAAGCAGCGGAAAGGCGCTTTCTCCAGGCCCGGCTCACCCCGGCCCGCCGGGGCGCGCGTTGACCGGCTTGTCGGGAAACCCCTATACCGGTGGAAGTTTCTCCGCGTGAGACGGCGGCGCCGCGGCCCCGTGTACCGACCAGAGGACACCTCCCGCCCATCAAGGAGAGGACAGCCGATGAAGCGATTGATCGCAGTGCTGGCCGCCGCCTGCGCCACGGTGCTCTACGCCGCCGCGGCCCTGATCTTCGCGCCGCCCACCCTGGCCGCCACCCTCACCGAGGTGACCGGTTTCGGGTCCAATCCCGGGAATCTGCGCATGCACCTGTATGTGCCGAACAACGTGCAGCAGAGCCCGGCCATCGTGCTCGCCATGCACGGGTGCGGCGGCTCCGGCCCCGGTTTCTACTCGGGCTCGGAGTTCGCCTCCCTCGCCGATCGATACGGATTCATCGTCATTTATCCGTCGGCGTCCAAGAAGGGCAACTGTTTCGACTCCTGGTCGAGCGAGTCCCACGTGCGCAACGGCGGCAGCGACCCGGTCTCGCTCATGTCCATGATCACCTACACCCGGCAGCGGTACAACGGCGACTCGAACCGCATCTATGTCACGGGCAGCTCGGCCGGCGGCATGGAGACCAACATCATGCTCGGCGACTACCCGGACGTCTTCAAGGCCGGGGCCGCGTTCATGGGCGTGCCGTTCGGGTGCTTCGCCAACGAGGCCGACTACATCCCCTCGCCCGGCGCCAGCAACTGCGCCTCGGGGCGTATCAGCAAGACGCCGCAGCAGTGGGGAGACCTGGTCCGCGCCGCCTATCCCGGCTACAGCGGGCCCCGGCCGCGCGTGCAGCTCTGGCACGGCACCGCCGACAACCTCGTCTACTACGCCGAGCTCCAGCAGGAGATCGACCAGTGGACCAACGTGTTCGGTCTCAGCCAGACCCCCACGAGCACCGACACGCCGCAGGCCAACTGGAACCGCCGCCGTTACGCCGACGCCTCCGGGGCGGTGAAGGTCGAGGCCTACAGCATCCAGGGCGCCGGCCACAGCCTCCCGATGAGCGGCATGGCGGCCGCCGCCATCCAGTTCTTCGGCATCACCGGCCAGCCGAGCCCCTCGCCTTCCCCCAGCCCCTCCCCGTCGCCCAGCCCTTCTCCGTCCCCCAGCCCCTCGCCGTCGGACCCCGGGCCGGGGACCGGGTGCCGGATCACCTACGTCCCGAACACCTGGAACACCGGGTTCACCGCCAACATCACGATCACCAACACGGGGAGTGCCGCCGTCAACGGCTGGACCGTCGCCTGGTCCTGGACGGGCAACCAGCGTGTCGCCAACGCCTGGAACGCTGATGTGACCCAGTCGGGCACGCAGGTCATCGCGCGCAACGTCGCCTACAACGGCACCATCGCCGCCGGAGCCAGTACGACTTTCGGCTTCCAGGCCGAGTACAGCGGCACGAACTCCGACCCGGCCGCCTTCACCCTCAACGGCGCCGCCTGCACGAGGGGCTGACCCCCATCCGGGGACAGTCGCAGATCAGCTCCCCGGTCAGCCGGGTCACCGGCCCGGCTGACCGTATCCCCAATAGTCGAATGGGTAACGGGAATGAAGCCGGACGGGCAATAGAATTGTCACCCGGGATTTCAGTCTCGGTATCCCGCTTTAGTGGCGCGCCGAATCCGAGTACGGCGATCGCCTGTGCGGCGCCGATGGCCGCCACCTCGTTCCACTATGTGGTTGCCGTATGAAATTTACATGGATCAACGCGCGTGATGAAGAGATTGATATGCGCCATCCGGCCTGATCAAAGGACGCCGCATATAAGTGCCGTCTTACCTGTTGGGATTCGCGGAGTGTGCGATCCTCCGGGTCGGGAGTGCGCATTAGACAGCCCCCGGCGGCGACAATAATCTCCGGGTGCGGATCGCTTCGAG
The DNA here is from genome assembly GCF_040802045.1 of Microbispora sp. NPDC049125. Classification (NCBI taxonomy): domain Bacteria; kingdom Bacillati; phylum Actinomycetota; class Actinomycetes; order Streptosporangiales; family Streptosporangiaceae; genus Microbispora; species Microbispora sp. NPDC049125. The sequence continues at coordinate 32,990 of NZ_JBEZDW010000006.1, forward strand.
TTCCGCGGTATGCGACTACCCGGCGTGTGGCGTTTCGCCGCCGTCAAGTCAATGGAGGTTGCGAATTTGCTATCGAGCACTCGGCGGCTTCACGCGACAAGGTCCGCGGTCATCGCTCTTCTGATGGTCGTCGCGGCCCTCCTGTCCGTCACACCGGCGCACGCGGCCTACGGCGCCCCCCAGCCCGTGTCGATGGCCGTGTACGGCGGGCCGACGGGCAGCCAGCTCCTGGCCAGGCTGGACGGGACGGTGCAGTTCGACGACGGGAACACGAAGTACCTGTACAACCTTGAGTTGTGCCGCGTGTCCAGCTTCGTCGCGCCGCACGTCAGCGTCTACGTCAACGGCGTGTACAAGAACACGCTGTACTACAGCGGCGGCTCGTCGACGGCTCTTTGCCCGGCCTTCTACACCGCGACGCCACTGGCCGCCGAGGTGGACAACGGCAGCACGGTCATGAACCTGACCCTCACCTTGGTGGGCTCGGACTTCAACAACAACGTCTACCGCGAGCGCACCAGGACCGCGACGTACGACAACCCCTTCAACTGAGCCGGACTCGTTGACGGTCCGCACCACCGTGAAGACCTCGCCGGATCCCTTTCCGCGAGGTCTTCTCGGGTTCCCGGGCGCGGGAGGCGGCCCCGTCGATCTCCGGCACGTCAGGCCCGGGCCTTCGTGTGGAGCGGAGCTCGATGAGGTGCGCAGGGAGGTAGATCACCTCTGACCTGCGTGTGCATGGCATGTATACGTGATGTGTATAGTCGTCCCCATGTCACTCGGACAAACCTTCCTCGGGCTCCTGGAGTCCGGCCCCCGGCACGGGTACGACCTCAAGCGGACCTACGACGACCGGTTCGGCAACACCAAGCCGCTGCACTACGGGCAGGTGTACGCGACACTGTCGCGGCTGCTCAAGGACGGGCTCGTCGAGCTGGACGCGGTCGAGCCCGGCGAGGGGCCGGAGCGCAAGCGGTACGCGATCACTTCGGCAGGGGTGACCGACGTGGACCGCTGGCTGGGCACGCCGGAGAAGCCGGAGCCGTACCTGCAGAACACGCTGTACACCAAGGTCGTGCTGGCGGTGCTGACCGGCCGGCCGGCGGCCGACCTGCTGGACGTGCAGCGGGCCGAGCACCTGCGGCTGATGCGCGAGCTGACCCGGCGCAAGGCCACGGACGACCTCGCCGAACAGCTGATCTGCGATCACGCGCTGTTCCACCTGGAGGCCGACCTGCGCTGGCTTGAGCTGACCACGGCGCGGCTGGACGAGCTGGCCGCGCGGGTGCGCTCGTGACCGGCTCGCCGCTGCTGGTCGCGGCGGACCTGCGCAAGTCGTACGGGCCGACGCCGGCGCTGGACGGGGCCTCGCTGGCGGTGGGACCCGGGGAGGTGGTGGCCATCATGGGGCCGTCCGGGTCCGGGAAGTCGACGCTGCTGCACTGCCTGGCCGGGATCGTGGTGCCGGACGCCGGAGAGGTGCGGTACGACGGCCAGAAGCTGTCCGGTATGCCGGACGCGGCGCGCAGCGCGCTGCGCCGCACTCGGTTCGGGTTCGTCTTCCAGTTCGGGCAGCTCGTACCGGAGCTGACCTGCGTGGAGAACGTGGCGCTGCCGCTGCGGCTGGAGCGGGTGCCGCGGCGCGAGGCGGAGCGCCGGGCCGCGGAGTGGCTGGACCGGCTGGAGGTCGGCGACGTGGCCGGCAAGCGGCCGGGCGAGGTGTCCGGCGGGCAGGGCCAGCGGGTGGCGGTGGCCCGGGCGCTGGTCACCACGCCCCGGGTGGTGTTCGCCGACGAGCCCACCGGCGCGCTCGACTCGCTCAACGGCGAGCGGGTGATGCGGCTGCTCACGGCCGCGGCCCGGGACACCGGCGCGGCGGTGGTGCTGGTCACCCACGAGCCCCGGGTGGCGGGCTACTCCGACCGCGAGGTCGTCGTCCGCGACGGCCGTACCAGGGACCTGGAGCGTGCGTTGTGAGCGAGTTGCTGCTCGGCGCGCGGTTCGCGGTCGCGGGCGGCCGGGACGGCTGGACCCGCACCCTGCTCACCGCGATCGGGGTCGGCGTCGGCGTGGCGCTGCTGCTGCTCGCCGCCTCGGTGCCGGGCGCGCTCCAGTCCCGTGACGAGCGCGGCGACGCCCGCATCGGCTTCCACGCCGGCGGCGCGCTGCCGGCCGGCCCCGGCACGGTGCTCGTCGCGAGCGTGCAGACGACGTTCCGGGAACAGGAGGTGTACGGCCAGGTCGTGCGCGCGGAGGGGCCGGACGCGCCGGTGCCGCCGGGGCTGAAGGCACTGCCCCGAGCCGGGGAGGCGGTGGTGTCGCCGGCACTGCGGGACCTGCTCGGCTCGCCGGAGGGTCCGCTGTTCGCGCCGCGCCTCGGCGGCGCGCGGGTGACCGGCGTGATCGGCGACGAGGGGCTGCTCGGGCCGGGCGAGCTCGCCTTCTACCTGGGCAGCGACACGCTCGGCACCGAACAGGCGGTCCGGCTGGACCGGTTCGGCGAACCGCTGCCGGACGGCGAGGGCTTCGGCCCCCTGCTCACCCTGCTCATCGTGATCATCTTCGTGGTGCTGCTGCTGCCGATCACGGTGTTCATCGGGGCCGCGATGCGGTTCGGCGGAGAACGCCGGGACCGGCGGCTGGCGGCGCTCCGGCTGGTCGGCGCCGACCGGCGGATGACCCGGCGGATCGCCACAGGCGAGACCGTCGCGGCGGCGCTGCTGGGGCTCGCCGTCGGCGGCCTGCTGTTCCTGGCCGGCCGCCGGCTGGTGCCGCTGGTCACCCTCTGGGACATCAGCCTGTACGCCGGGGACGTGCGCCCCGCGCTGCCGCTGGTCGTGGCGATCGGGCTGACGGTGCCCGCCCTCGCGGTCGCGGTGAGCCTGGCCGCGCTGCGTGGCGTCGCCGTGGAACCGCTCGGGGTGACCCGCCGCGCGGTCCCGCCACGCCGCCGGATCTGGTGGCGGCTGCTGCTGCCCGCCGCCGGCCTGGCGCTGCTCGCCCCGCTGGTCGACGGGGGTGGCGTCGCCGCGGCGCCGGCCGAGTACCAGGCCGCCGCCGGGACGGTGCTGCTGCTGGCCGGCGCGGTCGCGCTGCTGCCGTGGCTGATCGACCTGGTGGTACGGCGGCTGGGTGCGGGGCCGGTGGGCTGGCAGCTCGCGGTGCGGCGGCTCCAGCTGGACAGCGCCGCCTCGGCCCGCCTGGTCGGCGGGATCGCGGTCGCGGTGGCCGGGACCATCGGCCTGCAGATGCTGTTCGCCGCGGTGGAGGACCGGTCGAGGACGGCGGGCGACGACGTGACCTGGGCCCAGGCGATCGTGCGGACCTTCGGCCGGACCGACCTGCCGGGGTCGCTGGCCCGGTTGCGCGGCACGCCGGGCGTGGCCGGCGCCGTGGGCACGCACGAGATCCCCGCGGTGCCTGCGCACGGTGGGCCCGACCGCGTGCAACTGCTCGTCGGCGACTGTGCCGAACTGGCCGCGTTCGCCGATCTCGGCCGGTGCGCCAACGGCGACACGTTCCTGGTCCGCTCGCCGGAAGGCGGCCCGGTCACGGCGTCGCAGGTCCGCCCCGGCGGCTGGGTCGCCCTCGGCGACGACGGCCGCCGCTGGACGGTGCCCGCCGACGCCCGGCGGGTGCCGGCCCGCACGGAGGGACCGGTGGCCCCCCGGGACGCCATCCTGGCCACGCCGGGCGCGCTCGACCCGGGCAGCCTGCCCGAGCCGGAGACGACCACCTTCGTCCGGATTGTGCCGGGCGACCCGGATGCGCTGGAGCGGGTGCGCAGCACCGCGCTGGAGGACGACCCGTTCGCCCAGGTCTCCGCGCTCAGCGCGGTGCGGGAGACCCACCGGTTCGCGTCGATCCGGCGGGGCCTCTACCTCGGGATCGTGGTCACCCTGCTGCTGATCGCGGCCAGCATGCTCGTCGGCGTGCTGGAGCAACTGCGGGAACGCCGCCGGCTGCTGGCCATGCTGGTCGCCCTGGGCACCCCGCGCCGTTCGCTCAGCCTGTCGGTGCTCTGGCAGACCGTGCTGCCGGTGCTGGTCGGGCTGGTGCTCGCGGTCGGCTTCGGTCTCGGGCTCGGCGTCGTGCTGCTGCGCATCGCGGCCGTGCGGGTCACGGTCAGCTGGGCGGCGGTGGGCTGGTCGGTCGGCCTCGGCGCCGCCACCGTGCTGCTGACGACCGCGCTGAGCCTGCCCACGCTGTGGCGGATCACCCGGCCGGACGGCCTGCGTACCGAGTGACCTACGCCGCCGTGGCGATGCGAGCCCCCCTTCCACGACCGCCGTACGGTGGCACGTGCCAACCGCGGGCTTCCCCCGGGGCGGGCGGAGCGTGTAGGAAGGGGGATCACGCGAAAGGTCCCTCATGGATTCGACGGCCACCCAAGGGCTCCGGCCCGGCGATCCGGCTCACATCGGCCCGTACCGCCTGCTCGGCAGGCTCGGCGAGGGCGGCATGGGGACGGTCTACCTCGGCTCGGACGAGCAGGGACGGCTGGTGGCCGTGAAGGTGGTCCGGCAGGGACTCGACGGGGAGGGTTTCGCCGCGCGCTTCCACGCCGAAGTGGCGGGTGCCCGCCGTGTCGCGTCGTTCTGCACCGCGCGGGTGCTCGACGACGGGACGGCGGAGAACGGGCGGCCGTACATGGTGACCGAGTACATCCCCGGCACCCCGCTCTCACGCCAGGTCGCGACGCACGGCCCTCTGGAGCCGGGGCAGCTCCACGGGGTGGCCGTGGGGGTGGCGACGGCGCTGGCCGCGATTCACGTGGCGGGGCTGGTGCACCGCGATCTGAAGCCCGCCAACGTCATCTTGTCGATGTCCGGGCCCCGCGTGATCGACTTCGGCATCGCCCGGGTCATGGACGCCGCGCAGGGCCCCACCCGGGCGGGAGAGGTGCTCGGCAGCCCGGGGTGGTGGGCCCCCGAGCAGGTCAACGGCGATCCCGTCGGCCCGTGGACCGACATCTTCGCCTGGGGCTGCCTGGTCGCGTACGCCGGAACGGGCCGCCATCCGTTCGGCCGGGGCGACGCCGCGCTGCTGGCGGCCCGCGTGCTGACCGGCCCTCCAGACCTGGAGGGACTGCCGGCCCCGCTCGACGACCTCGCCGCGCGTGCCACCGACCGCGATCCCTCCGTACGGCCCGGCGCGCAGGAGTTGATGATCGCGCTGGTGGGCGGGGATCTGTCCGGGCCCCGGACCGCGCAGGTCCGGGAAGGAGCGGTGACGGCGGCGCTCACCCGGTCGTGGGATCCGCCGGCGAACGTGGCCGAGGACGCCACGAGGATCGCCGATGTCGTGCCGGCGCAGGCCCCGCCGAGCCGCCGGGTGAACCGGTGGACGCTGGGGATCGTGGCTGCCGTGCTGGCGCTCGCGGCGAGCGTGGCCGTGCTCGTCCGGGTGATCCCCTCGGGCAGGGGAGACGTGCCCACCACGGCCGGCGCGGCCAGTGGTTCGGCGTCCGCCGGGCCGGAGGAGCCGGCCTCCTCGGCGAGCGTCGGCGTGGGGGAGTGGGCGAAGATCGACGGCACTCCCCTGCGGTTCCTGATCGCGGAGGCGCCCAACTGCGAGTGGACGTCGTACGGCGACACTCCCAGCGCGCAGGGCCGGTTCTGCGTGCTGAAGTGGGCTCTCAAGAACGACGCCTCCGAAGACGCGTCCGTCGAGGCGAGCACCGTCACCCTCGTCGACGACCAGGGGTCGGAGTACGGCCCGAGCGACGTGTCGGACCCCGCGCCCACCTCGGTCTCCGCCCTCAGCTCGGTGGAGGGCTTCATGGTCTTCGACATGCCCTCCGGCCGCACCCCCGCCCGCCTCACGCTGGCCGGCGGGGCGGTGGAGATCACGTTCTGACTCGCGCCGCCCGGGGCGGGGCCGTACTGCTTCGATGGTGTCCTCACATCATCGGAGGGACACATGCACCTGGACGGCCACGGCTCCGGCTTCGCCGAGTTCTGGCGGGAGCGGCACCTGTGCACGCTGACCACCGTCCGTCCCGACGGCACGCCCCATGTGGTGCCGGTCGGCGCGACGCTGGACATCCCCGGCGGGACGGCCCGCGTCATCACCTCGGGCACGTCGTACAAGGCCCGGCTCGTCGCCGCCGGAGCGGACCGGGTCGCGCTCTGCCAGGTGGACGGCCGGCGCTGGTCGACCCTGGAGGGCACGGCGGTGGTACGCGCCGACGCGGACGCGGTGGCCGACGCGGAGCGGCGCTACGCCGAGCGGTACCGGGAGCCCCGGCCCAACCCGGCCCGGGTGGTGCTGGAGATCCGGATCACCCGCGTGCTCGGCAACGTGTGACCGGCGGTTCGGATCATGGGGCGGCGGCACCCGGTCGTGGGACCGCCTCCCGGATGGCCGGGAGACTCGTGCCGCGTTGACGGAACTGATCGGCCTGATCGGTTCACCGGCCGTCAGTGAGAGCGTCGAGCAACTCCCGCTCGCGCTGGGCGCTGAGGCCGGCACGCCGTTCCCGGTTCAGACCCTGCTCGCGCTCCCAGACAAGCGTGTCCGCCAGCAACTCCGCCCGGGGGCGATGACGGAGCCCCGCGGCGCGCGCCGCGGATCCGTCCCGGGCCGAGAACCCTTCCCAGCCCGGCTCCGCCAGCCACATCGGCAGCGACTCGGCCCCCATGTACTCGGCCACGCCGTTCGCCAGGAGCCATGCCGAGCCGGCTGTGACGACCGGGCCGGTGTGCCCGCCGACGGCGCGGGACAGCTCGATCCACTCTCCGAACGGAACGACCGGACCGACGGCGTCGTATGTGCCGGTGGTTCCCGCCTCCGCGGCGTCGAGCAGCCAGGCGGCGAGGTCGCGTACGTCGACCGCCTGTGTCGGCCCGGCCGGCGCGTCGGGGACCAGCATCGGCCCGTGGGGGTCGCGTGCGGCCCGGGCCACCCAGTATCCGGAACGCCCGCTGTGGTCCCCCGGGCCGCCGATGAGACCGGCGCGTGCGATGAGAAGGCGGTCGCCCACGACGTCCGCCGACGCCTGCTCGCAGGCGACCTTCGCCTCGCCGTACGACTCGCGGTCGGCCTCGTCTCGATCGGTGGGGGCGAGCAGGGCGGCGGACTCGTCCGCGCCCGGAGTGGCATGCGAGGCATAGGCGCTCACGGATGAGACATAGGCCCAGTGCCTGGCCCTGCCGCCCAGTGCGTCGAGCGCTCCCCGAACGAACCCCGGTTGCCACGACACCTCGATGACCGCGTCCCATTCGCGGTCGAGCAACGGTTCGTACGCCGAAGGATCGCGCCGATCGGCGGCCACCAGCGTCGCCCCGGCGGCGACTTCTCCGCTTTCACCCCGGGCGAGGCATGTCACCCGGTTACCGAGCTCCACCGCTCGCCGTGACAGCTCCCGGCCCAACCACGCCGTTCCGCCCAGAATCAGGATCTCCATCCCGACACCCAAGCAGTGCGGACACCGGGCACCCCAGGCCGGTTCACTCTCAGCGGACCTGGTTCGCTGACGGCGGACCTTCGCGCCGGCGATCGGCGAGGCGGCCCCACACCGAGGCGGCCGCGATGGAGACACCGAGCAGGACGGCGCTTCCGACGATGTCGAGCACGTAGTGGTTCCCCGTGATGAGCACGTCGGCCACCATGCCGAGCGGGAACACCCACGCCAGCAGCGCCGCCCGTGGGTGACAGGCCCGGAGCGCGGACCACACGGCATACGCGCACCACGCCGACCATCCCACGTGCATGCTGGGCATGGCCGTGTAGTTCTGAGCCCCTGCCGCGGAATGGCTTCCCAGGATGTCGTGCTCGGCGATGATGTCGACGACACCCGGCAGGGCGAAGCGCGGGGGCGACATGGGAAGCGCCCAGTAGACCGGCAGAACGAGGGCGATCATCGCGAGAAGGGTCCGGCGGACCTTTGTGTAGACATCGGCGTGCCGGAAGAGAACCCACAGCAGCACACCGGCGAGCACGACGTAGTACAAGCGGTAGTAGTACACCGACGGCTGGATCAGGGCCGGATGCTCGGTGAGCCACTCGTTCGCCGTCCGCTCGATGTCCATATTGAGGCCGCGTTCCAGGGACTGCAGGGCCAGAGCGTTCGCGGTGGCGGACGCGAAATCCTTGGCCACGGCGGCGTGAAGACGCGTGAAGAGCAGAAACGCGAGCGCCAGCACGATCACTTCGACGAGCACGGTGGGCTGCCCACGCCCGCCTCCGGCACGCACGCCCGGTCGGGCACGCTCGATCAGGCGCGAAAACCCGGCGGTGGCAATCTCACGCCGCCAGTTTCTGAGATCCGGCGGTGGACTCATGCGGTCACCATAGCCGCGTCACCGGGCGGACGGCTTGACCTTCACGCATGGGTCAATCCCTACCGTCGTCGGCATGGACGCACCTTCGATGAACGCGGCATTCTCCGGTGTCCCCCGCACCGGGCTGGAGGTCTGGCTTGTCGCACGTCCGGATGCCCTGCCCACTCCCGGCGACTTCGAGATCGCCGAGGTCGCCGTCCCCGAACCCGCACCGGGTCAGGTGCTGGTCCGCAATCTGTTCATGTCGCTCGAGCCCGGCATGCTCATGTTGATAGCGGGGATCTCCGGTCTGCCGATGCCCCGCTACGAGATCGGCGAGGTGATGTACGGAGCCGCCATCGGCGAGGTGGTCGTCTCCGCCGACCCGTCACTTGGCGTGGGCGACCTGGTGACGCATCGGTTCGGCTGGCGCGAGTACGCCGTGGAGCGGGCCGGGCTGTTCCGCCGCGTCGACCGGAACGCCTACCCGACGCCTTCTGTCCACCTGGGCTCCGGGCTGGTGGCGTATGTCGGGCTCATGGACGCCGCGGAGCTACGGCCCGGCGACACCGTCTTCGTCTCCAGCGCGGCTGGAGCGACGGGAAACATGGCGGGTCAGATCGCCCGGCTCAAGGGGGCGTCTCGGGTGATCGGCAGCGCCGGATCACCCGAGAAGGTCGCCCGTCTGACCGGCGTACTCGGGTTCGATGCGGCCTTCGACCATCACGACGGCCCGATCGTGGACCGGCTGCGCGAGGCCGCCCCCGAAGGCATCGACGTCTACTTCGACAACGTGGGCGGCGAGCACCTGCGTGCCGCGATCGAGGTGATGAACCCGCATGGCCGCATCGCGCTGTGCGGAGCCCTCAACCGGCAGGGCAAGAGCCGTCCTGACGACGGGTCGGGCGACCTGCTCAGCGTGATCGGCAAGCGCCTCACCATGCGTGGCTTCACCACGAGCGATCATCTTGAGCGTGCTCCGGAGTTCGGCACGCAGCTCCGTACCTGGCTGAGCGAAGGGGCGATCGTCCACGACGAGACGGTGATCGACGGGCTCGCGAGCGCGCCGCAGGCCCTCCTCGGTCTGGTGAAGGGCGCGTACACCGGGAAGACCGTGGTCCGGCTCGGGACTTGACCTTGACACGTACGAGAAGCCGTGCGGTTGGACTCGGAGGTGCCTGTGATGCTCATCGGTGAACTGGCCGCGGAGGCCGGGACCACGACCCGTACCCTGCGCTACTACGAGGAGCAGGGCCTGCTGGAGCCCGGTCGTACGAGCACGGGGTATCGCGTCTACGAGCCCGGTGCGACCCTCCGCGTCCGCAACATTCGCGAGCTGCTGGCCTGCGGGTTCACCGTCGAAAATGTGAAGTCGTTCCTGAAGCACCTCGACGCCGAGCTGCCCGCGGTGTTCGGCGATACGCCGCCGTGCGCCGCCAGCAACGCCGTCGCCGCGCAGCGGGTGGCTGAGCTGGAGGAGCGCATCGCCACCCTCACTCGGCTGCGCGACAGCCTTGTCCAGCGCATGCCTTGGCTGGCGGCGTCCGGCGACACCGGAGAGGAGCGGGCTGCCTGGTCGTGAGGTGCCACGGACTCTCCGGCCTGGATGGTCGCATCACGAAGGCACCCGCTTCTTCTCCGGTAGCACGATCACGATCTTCCCGCCGTTCAGGCCGCCAATCCGCATCCGCCGCACCTCCGGTCCACCTGTCAAGATCAACCCGCCGCGCGAGCCCGAGCAGAAGTAGCGGCTTGCGCCGCCTCCTGGAAGTCGACGATGGCCCCGCCGTAGTCCCTCGCCCAGTTCGTCAGGACCTCGATGGGCTCGACGAGGGTCCGACCGAGGTCGGTGAGGCGGTACTCGACCCGCCGTGGCGCTTCCGCATGGCGTTCGACCAGACCGTACTGCTGGAGCCGGCGCAGCGTCTGGGTGAGGACCTTGCGCGAGACACCGCCGATGAGGTCGACGAGCTCACCGTGCCTGCGAGGCTGATGGCTGAGCCCGAAGAGCACGAGCACGGCCCATTTGTCGGAGATGATCTCGACCGCCAGGCGCGTGGGGCAGTCGGCGAGGAAGGCTGGCCCAGCCGTGTTCTGCATGAAAATCGAAGGTACCAGGAGGTACCCCACCGCTCCGTAACGTCTTCCGCGAGCAACAAAACCACCAGATGCGGAGGAGTCACCATGCCACGAGTCGTCGTGTTCGACGAGTTCGGCGGGCCGGATGTCATGCACGTCGTCGAGGAGCCGGTCGTCGAACCCGCAGCCGGCGAGGTACGGGTCAGGATCGAGGCGTTCGCCGTCAACCCGCTCGACCAGATGATGCGTTCCGGTACCTTGCCCGCAACCGTCCCGCTGCCACACGCTCGCCTCGGCGTCGAAGGAACCGGCGTTATCGACGCGCTGGGCCCCGAGATCACCGGACTGGAGATCGGCGATCCAGTCATCCTCACGGCCATTCCGGACGCGAGCGTCAGGGGCAGCTACGCCGAATACACCACGGTCCCCGCGAGCCGGGTCGTCGCCCGGCCGGCCGGGCTCGGAATCACGGAGGCGGCGGCGATCTGGGTCGCGTACTCCACCGCCTACGGCGCGCTCGTCGAGAAGGCGAAGATGCGGCCCGGCGACCGCATCCTCATCACTGCCGCATCCGGCGGCGTCGGCCGGGCGGCGATGCAGATCGCCAATCAGATCGGCGCCGTGCCCATCGCCGTCACCCGGCACACTGCGAGGGAGGCCGACCTGCTCGCCGCCGGCGCCGCCGCGGTCATCGCCACCGACGACGTGGACGTCGTCGAAGCCGTCCGCCACCACACCGGCGGGACCGGCGCCGACATCGTCCTCGACGTTGTCATGGGCCCCGGCCAGCAGGATCTCCTGAAGGCGGCCCGCCCCGGCGGAACGCTGGTCGCGGCGGGCTTCCTGGACCCTCGGCCCACCCCCTTTCCGAGAAGCACGCCGCTCACGATCTTCAGCTACCGGAGCTTCGAGCACACCGTCGACGCCGTCGTGGTGAAGCGCATGGCGGCCTTCCTGAACGCCGGTGTACGCCTCGGTGCACTGCGGCCCGCCATCGACAAGGTGTTCGCCCTCGACGACGTCGTCGAGGCACACCGCCATCTCGAGAAGGGGCTCCACGCCGGGAAGAAGATCGTCGTCACGGTCTAAGGCGTGTATCCGGTCGTGGAAGCGGGCCGAGGTGGATCTGTCCCTGGTCGGTGTCGACTCCACCACCGCGCGGGCCCACCACGACGCTGCCGGGATGCTGGACAAGGTACGGGTGCGCGGACACGTCGGCCGTCCCCGCACCCGGCCTTCCGCGATGCATCACGTTCAGTGACTGGGCTCTGCAGTGCGGCGGCGTCGTGTCGAGCCGCCTCGATTTCATGAGGCAACCTTCTCGGTCGTCGCCGGCGTCGTAGGGGCGACGTGAAGATTCGAGGGAGGCCCATGAATGGCGGATCGATCGGAGTACGACGCGTTCGTCGCGGTGGCGTGGCAACGCCTGCTCCGCACCGCCTACCTGCTGTCGAGAGACTGGGCGGTGGCTGAGGACCTGGTGCAGACGGCGCTGATCAAGGCGTGGCTGGCCTGGCCGCGCATCCAGGACGAGCCCGAGGCATACGTCCGGAAGATCATCGTGAATGTCCACGTGTCGTGGTGGCGACGGCGTCGCAGACAGGTGGAGGTGACGACCGGATCTCCGCCCGACCGGACGGGAGCGGCCGACGACATGGGACGGGCCGACGAGCGCGACGTCGTCTGGCAGGCGTTGGGACGGCTGCCCGCCCGGCAGCGAGCCGTCGTCGTGCTGCGGTTCTTCGAGGACATGACCGAGGCCCAGGCCGCGGAGACGCTGGGATGCAGCGTAGGGACGGTCAAGAGCCAGACCAGCAAAGCGCTGGCCAAGCTGCGGGTCGACGACTCGTTCGCGTCCACGTACGCGAGAAGGGGGTAAGCCGCATGCCCATCGATCAGCGAGACCTTCATGATCTTCTGGAGGAGCGCAGCCGGCCGGCGGCCGGGCGTCCGATCCCGTGGGAGTCGCTGCGGACGGGGATAACCGGCGCCCGGCGCCGTCGTTTCACCGCTGTCGCGGGTGCCGCCGCGGTGGCGGCCGTGACGGCCGTGGCGGTCGTGGCTTCGGGAGGCGTGCTGAGTCTGCACGGAACCGATGAAGACGGACAGATCGCAGCGTCCGCCGCCGGCTCGATCCCGGCTCAGTTCGAGGAGGCGGACGGCACGGTCTACCGCAGGGTGGCCACGGCGACACTCGACGCGCCCCGCGAGAAGTCGGTGACGTTCGATGTGGAGGTGCACGGCAAGCCGCTGGCCGTCCTCGCGGACTGCCCGACGCCTTCGGGGGTGATGGCGCCGGAGGTCGCCGTACGGGTCCCGGATGTCTTCAAGGTGTTCACCCTGTCGCCGGTGTCCTTCCTGGGCGCCGGGTGCGAGAGGAATGGGGCCGTGCCCGTCGACGTGGCACCGCTTCCGGCCGGAACACGCCGGGCGACGTTCACCATCGACGCGCCCACGGGGTTCAAGAACATCGCTCCGCACGACCGCCCGGAGAGATGGCGGTTCGGCGTCTACGAGTGGACGCCTCCCCCCACCATGAAGGCCGCGTCGCCACCGGCCGAGCCGCCTCCTGCCATCGGCGGCCGGCCGCACGAGTTCACCCTGGTCGCGAAGAAGAGCATCACCTGGCCTGCCGCCCGTGAAGTGACGATCACAGTGCCCAACAGGGGACGATCGCTCGCCTTCGTGGCGTACTGCGGAGGCGACATCGCCCGCCGCCTCATACAGGAGGTCCGGGTGAACGGCCGTCCGGTCAAGGGCTCCACCACATGCATCGCCGGAACCGCCGACCGGAGGATCCCGTTCACCGACCTGGGCGGGCCGAAGCCGCGCAGCCAGAAGACCGTGACCATCCAGGTCCGGCTGGTGGCGAAGATCGCCGAATACCGGCAGCGGCCGGGAACGCTGACGGTGGCCGTCTACGGCAAGCCCGGGTGACCACGTGACGAGATCGGCCGGGACGTGCTCGCAGACGTAGTAGCCGAAATTGTCCCTTTTGTAGCGGGTCTTGACCGAGTCGCGGATTCATTTTTTCATCGGTCCATGCGTGCGACAGATCTGCCTCGTCAGAAGGGAAGGCCGTCTCGGTGAAACTCCGCAATCGCCAATGGGCAACGGTGACCATCGCTGCAGTCATGCTGTCCGGTATGGCCGGTGTGATGAGTCCCGTCGCTTCGGCGGCGACGGTGAACGCTCTGGCGATGAGTGGCACAGCCGCTTTCAGCCCGGCGGGCGCCGCACCGAATCGGCAGCTGGCCTCCCTTTCCGACGGTCATCTCTGCTGGTTGTTCTCCAACGGCGATAACGAGCCGAAAAACTACGACGCATCCACCGTCGTCTACACCGAGGGGATCACCTGCAACGGAGGGGTGCGCAGGATCCAGTTCACGCTCGAACTCATCTATAACGGTGTCACGGGTGACGCCAACGAGGTGGTCGCCAGCAGGACGGTCAGCACATTGAGCAATCCCGCGCAGTCGCTGATGGCGGGGCTGACGACCACAGGCGGGTCATGCCCTCCGGGCTACTACACGGGACGGATCACGGGCACGGTCGACTTCCGGTCGGGAACGCCGCTGACCATCACGAGGACGTTCACCTCCCGCCAGTCGTCCCGTTCCCTGTCGTGCCTTCCGCCTATGGGCTGAAATCGGCGACCGGGACCGCATTCGGACGGCCCTCGTTCGAGCGATTGGCCCGAGCGGATGACCCGGCTCTGCCTCAGCGTCCGCCGTTCCGGTCTCGCAGCCAGCGCTCGAATTCGGTGGCGACGATGCGCTCGTCATGCACGCCGGCCGCGTCGTCGGACGCCAGCCAGACAATGGGCGGCCCCATAACGGCGGGCTTCAGGAACTCCCGGCCTTCGGGCATGGCGTCCAGGGGAAGCATCCCCGTGACGGTCGGGCCGCCGGGCAGCAGCAGGTTGACGACGACCCCCGTGTCCCGCAGGTCGGCGGCCATGATCCGGGACAGCGCCTCACTGCCGGCGCGCGACGGCCCGTACGGGACGAACCCGGATCGGTGCATGGTCGAATGGCTCACCGAGATGTTGACGATGCGGCCGCCGCCGGCCGCCAGCATCCGTTGCGTGACCTCACGCGCCACTAGGAAGTAGCCGGTCAGGTTGGTCTCGATCACCGCGCGGAAGCCGTCGACCGGCACCTCCCAGAACCCCTGCGGGTGTGTCATGAAGCTTGGATTGACCGTCCGCATGCCGATCCCGGCGTTGTTCACCAGCATGTCGATGCCGCCGAGCCGCGACCACGCCTGGTCGACCGCCTTGGCCACCGACGACTCGTCGCGTACGTCCAGTTCGATGCCGACCGCCCCCGGCAGGTTGGCGGCGACCGAGCTCGCCCGCCGGCCGGATCGGCCGGTCAGCGCGACCGTCGCCTCCGCGGTGGCCAGGGCGGAGGCCATGGCGAGCCCCAATCCGCTCGTCCCGCCGGTCACCAGCACCTTCATCGGGATACCACCGTTCCGTGAACGGCCCGTCCGCGCTCGCCGACCGTGGTCTTCAGCAGTGTTGAAGCACTCATGACCTCGACGCTAGGTTCTAGACCGCGCTCGAAGTCAAGCCGCAGCCGGAACCCGGGCCTGCTCGCCGAGAGGCAGGCGTGAGCATCGCCGAGGCCGCCCGTCGCAGCGGGGTCAGCGTGCACACCCTGCGCTACTACGAACGCGCCGGCCTGGTCGTCACTCCCGTCGACCGCACCCACGGCGGCCGGCGTCGCTACCAGCAGCTCGATCTCGACTGGATCGTCGTCTGCACCAGGCTGCGGGCCACCGGCATGCCTCCGGTGCGGCGGGTCGCGCCGCACCGGAGGCTTCTTCTCTCAGGAAGGGACAGGGATCAGAGGGCGGGGGTCAGCTCGTCCAGGTCCACTTCTGGTTGTTGCCGCCGTGGCAGGAGTAGAGCTGGAGGCGGGTTCCGTTGGCGGTGGCGGCGCCTACGGCGTCCAGGCACAGCCCGGACTGAACGCCGGTGATGCTGCCGTCGGAGTTGACGCGCCACTTCTGGTTGTCGCCGCCCCAGCAGGAGTAGATCTGGATCGCGGCGCCGTTGCCGGTGCCGCCGGCGTCCAGGCACTTGTTGCCGTAGACCCTGATCTCACCGGCCGAGGTGGACGACCACTGCTGGTTGCTCTGGCCGTTGCAGTCCCAGAGCTGCACCTGGGTGCCGTCGGTGGTGGCGGCGTTGGGCACGTCCACGCACCGGCCGGACGCGACACCCCTGATCGCCCCGTTCCCCCCTGTGGTGGGAGTCGCCGTGGGAGTCGCCGTCGGAGTCGCCGTCGGAGTCACCGTCGGGGTGGGGCTGGGGTTCGGCGAGGCGGCGTTGAGGGCGTTGAGGACCGAGGTGTAGGCGGCCTTCTTGTTGCCGCCGCTGTCGAACAGCAGGGGGCTGGTGTTGGCGCCGAGCCAGGAGTCGCTGTCGCGTACGCCCCACACGGTGATGCCGACGCAGCGGGCGACGGCCAGGCAGTCGTTGGTCACGGCCTGGTAGGTGCTGGCCGAGCCGCCCTGGATGTCCAGCTCGGTGATCGCCACGTCGACACCCAGCGCGGCGAAGCTGGAGATCGTTGTGCGGTAGTTGCTGTTGTAGGCGCTTTGACTGTTGAAGTGGCCCTGCAGGCCGACGCAGTCGATCGGCACGCCGCGCTGCTTGAAGTCGCGGACCATGTTGTAGACGCCCTGGGTCTTGGCCCAGGACCAGTTGTCGATGTTGTAGTCGTTGTAGCAGAGCTTGGCGGCCGGGTCGGCGGCCCGCGCGGTGCGGAAGGCCACCTCGATCCAGTCGTTGCCGGTGCGCTGCAGGTTGGAGTTGCGCCGGCCGCCGTTGCTGTCGTCGAACGCCTCGTTGACCACGTCCCAGTAGGCGATCTTGCCCTTGTAGTGGCCCATCACGCCGTTGATGTGGTTGATCATCGCCTGGCGCAGCGCGCTGCCCTCCATGCGCTGCATCCAGGGCGGTTGCTGGGAGTGCCAGGCCAGGGTGTGCCCGCGTACCCGCTTGCCGTTCTGGACGGCCCAGTTGTAGACGCGGTCGCCGCTGCTGAAGTTGAACTGGTTCTGGTTGGGCTCGGTGGCGTCGGGCTTCATCTCGTTCTCGGGCGTCACCATGTTGAACTCGCGGTTCGCGATGGTGGTGTACTGCGAGTCGCCCAGCTTGCCGGCGGCGATCGCGGTGCCGAAGTACCGCCCGCTCTGCGCGGCCGCCGCTCCCAGCGTGCTCGCCGCGGCGTTGGCGGTGCCCGGCGCCGTCAGCACCGTGGCCGCGCCGAGCACGCCGAGGGCGCCGGCGATCAGGGCCCGGCGAAGGCCCTTGACGGATGTGCGGGTACCAGGCGGGGGTAAAGCATTCGTGCCCATGCCTGAGCCTCCATAACTGAATTCACTGAGAGACGGGAAACGCGGGGACGGGCCCCGAGGGATCGACGCCGCGTCCCTGCACTACGGGACGCACACCACGAGGACGTCGCAGGCGGCGGCCCCCCGCGTCGCACCACCACCGGGCAGCAGAGGGGGACCGCCTTGGGGACTCAGTGTGGAAACCTTCCCGAAATGTGTCAAGGGTCGCCAGAAAGTTTCGGAATCTCAGCCATTGGCCGGTCCCTGTAAGTCCCCCGCACCGGTGCTTCGACGTCCTGAAACCTTGCGGCGACCTCGTCTCCCTGGGAGGCGCGAAGTCGATGAAATTTTCATCACACGGCCCAGGCCGGTTAGGTGGGACAACCGCCGTAACGCCGCAGAAACCTATGCTCGCTCCCGCCGGCGGGCAGGGGACGCGGCCGGACCCTTGACTCGCCTCCCCGGCTCATGTTTGCTTCGGCGCACCACCACCACCTCCACCCACCCGATGGAGAGGGGAGTCCACCCGGCACACCGGACGTCCGCGCTAACAGAACGGCGCCGTGCCCTGAGGCGCCCGGCGACCAGAGTGGCGAGAGACCTCGGAACGACACCACGTCCCAGGACCCGTCCTCGCAGTCGTCGATCTCTTGACAGGGAGGTCCTCTCCAACGCAGCGGAGAGAGCCGGGCGGCCGGTGCGGCTGCGGGCGGGGGCCTGCCGTATCGGAGGCCCATGTCGCGCAGGGCGTCGCGCGACGCGACGGATCCCCGTCGTCCGACGAGATCCCGATGGAGCGGACGGCCGAGATCGTTCCTGGCCGGCCCGACGGTCGGGGCAGGGGTCGCGACCGGAGCGTCAGCGGCTCCCGTGGTCGCCCGCTGTCAGGGCGGCGAACTGTTCAACGCGTCGCGGAGCGTGCAGGTGAACGCCGGCTGATCCCACCCTCCCGATCCGGCAGGGCCCTGCCACGGCGCCTCCCACCTCAGAGGCGCCGTGGCGAGGTGCCGGACCGTCCGCGGCTGAGTATGAAGGCCGCGTCTCAGGTCGCTGCCGGCGCCGGCGAAGGCTCGGGTGTGTATCCGAGCTCCTGCGAGATCAGTGCCGAGGTCTCCAGCAGGAGCGGAAGTCTCTCCTTCAGCTTGTCCAAGCTGGCGATCACCTCGATCGCGGTGATGGAGACGGCCGCGATGACCTGTCCACGCGAATCCCTGATCGGTGCGGCGAGGCACGCGACGTAGGCGTCGTGCTCGCCGTCATCGACGGCCCAGCCACGCTCGGCGACGCCGGCGAGCTCGGTTTCGAGGGAGTCGCGGTCGGCGAAGGTGGTGTCGGTGAACCGCTCGAAGGTGACGTGCGAGAGCAGCCGATCGCGTTCCTCCCGGGAGAGGTGGGCAAGGATCACCTTGCCCACGGCGCTCGCGTAGATCGAGACGGCCCGGCCGATCCGGGACGGCAGCTTCACCGCGTCGAACGCGGGGCTGTCCACCTTGTCGACGTAGATGATCTCGTCGCCGGTCAGCTGCGCCAGATGCACGGTATGGCCCGTCTGCCGCTGAAGCCGGCGCAGGTGCACGGACGCGAACTGACGCAGGTCCATCGAGCCGAGCGCGAGCTCCGACAGTTCGATGAGCCCGCTGCCGAACACGTACGTCCCTGCCCCTGTCTTACGCACGAATCGCGCGGCCTCCAGCGTCTGGAGGATCCGGAGGGCCGTGGATTTGTGGACGCCGAGCACGTCCGAGGCCTCCGCGAGTGTCAGCGGGTGTTCCGCCGCCAGTCGGATCAGGTTGATCGCGCGCTGGACCGATTGCGCCACTTACCGTCCTCCTTGCGTTGCATAACTTGCAATGTAGCTCATGCGATGTGCAACCGCCACTTGACTTCGTTGCACATGTCACTACGATCGTTGCAATCCGATCGCAGGTTTCGGGGAAGTAACCGGATATTACTCAGGAGTAACAATGAGGCTGCATCGCGTTCGCCGCAGGTTGGTCGCGGCGGCCGGCGTCACGTGTATGGCCGCCGCCCTCTTGACCGGCTGCGGCTCCGACGGTGGATCCGAAGGCGGCGTCACCAAGCTGACGTTCGCCGCCTCGACCCTCGGCGATCCGGGCCGCGGGCCGCTGCTCATGAAGTGGCTCGACAAGTTCAACAAGAGCCAGAGCAAGGTGCAGGTCTCCGCCGCGGCGGTGCCGTACCCGACCTTCGGGCAGACCGTCCTGACCCAGATGGGCAGCGGAAAAGGGCCCGATCTGATCCGCTTCGACATGCCGGAGTTCGAGTCCGCCTCGGAGGCCGGCCTCATCGCACCGCTCAACGACCTGATCGACGTCAGCAAGTACGACCTGCTCAAGCAGCCGGACCAGTTCATGGTTCACGACGGCCAGCGTCACGGGATCATCTTCGAGGCGTCGAACTACGCGATGTTCTACAACGCCGACCTGATCCCGAAACCCCCGACGAGCTATGAGGAGTTCTTCGACACGGCGAAGTCGCTGACCAAGGGCGGCACCTACGGCCTGGCGTTCCGTCAGACGGAGGCCGAGGAAGCCGGTGTGTGGCAGGACATCTTCAACTACGTCTACGGCTTCGGCGGCGCGTGGTCGGACGGCAAGAAGCTGACGATCAACTCACCCGAGAACCTCAAGGGCCTGCAGGCGTACAAGGACCTGTACGACGCCAAAGTGATCCCGCGTGGCGCGGACGCGGCGACGTTCCGCCGCATGTTCGCCGAGGGCAAGGTCGGCATGGAGCTCAACAACGGCGGCTATGTGACGGCGACGCGCGGTCAGAACGCCGATCTGAACTTCAGCGTCGCACCCATCCCGTTCCCGGTCCGCAAGCAGGGCGCGATCCTCGCCCCCATCGTCATCAACGAGGCGAGCCCGGCGAAGGAGGCGGCGGCCTCCTTCATCCGGTGGGCGCTCGAGCCGGGCAACCAGGTCGAGCTGCAGGAGATCCTCGGCGCCAGCAGCGTGGCGACGGTCACCAAGCGAAGCCCTGAGCAGCTTGAGAAGACGCCCTTCCTCCAGGTCTTCGACGATCTCACCCAGTCGAGCCTGCCGCAGATCGTCCAGGGGTTCGAGGCGAAGACTCCGGACATCCGCAAGATCGTCGTCAAGAACGTCGTCGCGGCGCTCCAGGGCACGGTCGACCTCAAGACCGCGCTGGACAACGCCCAGCAACAAGCGACCCAACTGGCCGGTTGACCGGACGACGCCGCCGGTGAGCCCCCCCGCCGGCGGCGTCCTACTCGAAGGACCGAACTCGATGACCGTGCTGGAACAGCAGCAGATCAAAGGGCCTCGATCCGGGACCCGGCGTCGAGGCAGCCCGCTTGGAAGCAAATGGACACCCTATTTCTTCCTGGCCCCCGCAGCCCTCTTCATCCTCGTGTTCCAGGTCGTTCCGCTCGCGCAGGAGATCTTCCTGAGCTTCACGCGGACCTCGCTGCTGAACCCCACACACAGCACCTGGGTGGGGTTCGACAATTTCGTCCGCATCTTCGGCGACGAGGACTTCCGCCGGACTCTTCTCATCACCCTCGTCTACGTCGTCGTGTGTGTCGCCGGCGCCGTGGGAATCGGGCTCGCGATGGCCCTGCTCCTCAACAAGGGCTTCCGCGGCCGGGGGCTGGCGCGCGCGCTCGTGACCGTTCCGTGGGCGGCCCCCGGTATCGCGGTCGCGCTCATCGCGATGTGGATGCTCAACCCCGATTACGGAATCGTGAACCGGCTCCTGGACGCGGTCGGCCTCGGCGTCCCGGGTGGCGCCATCCTCGACAGCCCGCGGTACGCCCTCCCGGCGGTCCTCGCGACGACCATCTGGCAACTGTTCCCGTTCACCTCGGTGGTGCTGCTGTCCGCGCTGCAGTCCGTCCCCCCGCACCTCACCGAGGCCGCGACGGTGGACGGCGCGGGGAGGTGGTGGACCTTCCGCGCCGTCACCTGGCAGGCCATCAAGCCGACCGTCGGCCTGCTCGTCCTCCTCATGACCATCTGGTCGCTGCGGCGGTTCGAGCTCATCTGGCTCATGACGAAGGGGGGACCGGTCGGCGCGACCAAGACACTGGTCATCGACCTCTACTCGCAGGCCTTCGACTCGAAACAACTCGGCTCGGCGGCTGCCGTCGGCATGGTCGGCGTCGTCATCTCGCTCATCGTCATCGCCGGCAGCCGGTTCGTCGCCCGTGCCGCCGAGAGGGAGGCTCGCTGATGAGACTACCCCGCTTCGGTCTGACCCTGCGGATCGTCGCCGTCCTCGTCGTGCTCGGGATCGCGGTCTTCCCGCTGTACTGGATGTTCGTCACCGCGCTGTCGAGCAACTCGGATCTCTTCGCGCACAAGGCCCGGCTCGTCCCCGACTTCTCGCAGTTAGGGGTTTTCGTCGACGCGCTGGCCGAAGGCAAGGCGACGAGCTGGCTGCGCAACAGCCTGGTGATCGCCATCGGCACGACAGTCCTGTCGATCGGCCTCGGCATCCCGCTCGGCTACGCGCTCTCGCGGTTCTCGTTCCAGGGGAAGGCCCTGGTGACCGTCGTGCTGCTGTTCACGCAGATGCTTCCCGAGGCTCTCATGGTCGTGCCGCTGTTCGCGCTCTTCCGGCGATTCGACCTTCTCGACTCCCTCGGGGGCCTCATCCTGGTCAACTCCGCCTTCGTCCTGCCGATCGCCGCCCTCATCCTCAAAGGCGCGATCGACGGCATACCTCGCGAGCTGGAGGAGTCGGCGCGGGTCGACGGAGCGCGACCCCTCACCGTGCTGACCCGCATCAACGTGCCGCTGATCGCTCCGTCGCTCGCCGCCACCGCGGTCATCGCGTTCTTCCACGCCTGGAACGAGTACGTGTTCGCCGTGACGTTCATCTTCACCCCCGGGATGCAGCCGGCGTCGGTCGGCATCGCCAACTTCATCGGCGAGCTCGGCACGCCGATCCAGACGGTCATGGCGGTCGCCTTCATGTTCACGTTGCCCGCCGTCGTCTTCTACCTGTTCGCGCAGAAGCATGTGGTGGCCGGCATGACCGCCGGCGCGGTGAAGGGCTGAGCCGGAACATGAAGATCATCTCTGTCGACACCCTCGTCGTCGACTTCTACCGCACCAACCTGGTGATCGTTCGCGTCTCGACGGACGAGGGAATCGTCGGACTCGGCGAAGCGACGCTGGAGGGCAAGGAACGCGCCGTCCAAGGCGCCGTCGCCGAAGTGGCCGAAGCCGTGGTCGGGATGGACCCCACCCGCATATCCGGCATCCTGTACGAGCTGGCGAGGGACTGGTACTGGCGAGGCGGCCCGGTCATCATGACCGCGCTGAGTTCGCTTGAGATGGCACTGTGGGACATCTCGGCACGAGAGCTCGGTGTCCCGGTCTCCCGGCTGCTCGGCGGCGCCACCCGCGACCGGGTGCGCGCCTATGCCAACGGCTGGTTCTCGGGAGCCGTCACGGCCGAGGACTACGCGGCCGCCGCGAGGAGGACCGTCGACAGCGGCTTTCGCGGTCTCAAGTGGGATCCCTTCGAGAACTACGACCTCACGATCACCTCCCGGCAACTGGACCGCGTGCTCGCGCAGGTCGACGCCGTCCGCTCCGCTGTCGGGCGCGACGTCGAGCTGTTCATCGAGGGCCACGGCCGGTTCGACGTCAACCACGCCATCAAGGTCGCGCGGGAGATCGCGCAGTTCGAACCGGTGTGGTTCGAGGAGCCGTGCCCTCCGGACAACCTCGACGCCCTCGTCGACATCCGCCGGGCGTCGCCGGTGCCCATCGCCGCCGGGGAGCGATGGTTCGGACGACAGGGTTTCGCGCCGGCGCTCGCCCGTCAGGCGGTCGACTTCGTCCAGCCCGATGTGACGCACGCCGGGGGCATCGCCGAGCTTGCCTTCATCTCGACGCTCGCCGCGACCGGCTACGTCGGTTTCGCGCCGCACAATCCCAGCGGGCCGCTCAGCACCGCGGCGACGCTGCAGCTCGGGGCCGCTCTGCCCAACTTCAGATACCTGGAGATCATGGCGACCGACGTCCCATGGCGCCCGGAGATCACCAACGAAAGACTCGTGCTGACGGAGGAGGGTGACGTCCTCATCCCGACGGGAATCGGTCTCGGCATCGAGCTCGATCTCGAGGCGATCGCGCGGCATCCCTTCACACCCCACCCCCTGCGGATGTTCCAGGACGCGGTCTTCGACATCCGGCCCGCGGACGAGCGGTCCTTCTTCAATCTGAGAGACGGCATATGACCCAGCCATCGCCCGATGAGCCCGCCGCCGAGGCCGGCTGGTTCGGGACGGCCGCCGACGCGCTGCCGGATGACGCCGCGGACAGCGTCCTGATCGGCCGGATCTGGGATCCCCTCGTCGAGGGGCCGTCGCCCGTGGTCGTCCGCGACGGGGAGGTCCTCGACATCAGCGCGGAGTTTCCGACGGTCCGCGACATCTGCGAGCTGCCGGAACCGGCTGCCGTGGTCTCCAGGCTCGCAGGCCGGTGGGTCGGCGACTTCACGGACGTGCTGGCCAACACCGGCGCCGCGGACCGGGACGGTACCCGGCCCTGGCTGCTCGCACCGGTCGACCTCCAGGCGCTCAAGGCCGCCGGGGTGACCTTCGCCGTGTCGATGATCGAGCGTGTCATCGAGGAGCGGGCCGGCGGCGACATGGCACTCGCGGCGGACATCCGCGAGAGGATGCTCGCCGTCCTCGGGGCCGACTTCCAGGACTTGTCGCCAGGCTCCGAGGAGGCGGCGGGGCTGAAGAACCTGCTCGTCGCCGAAGGCGCCTGGAGCCAGTATCTGGAGGTCGGGATCGGCCCGGACGCCGAGATCTTCACCAAGGGGCAGATCCTCTCCGCCGTGGGAACCGCGGTGCCCGTCGGGGTGCTCGCCGCCTCGACCTGGAACAATCCGGAGCCCGAGGTGGCGCTCGTCATCCAGTCGAGCGGCCGGATCGTGGGGGCGACCCTCGGCAACGACGTGAACCTCAGGGATGTCGAGGGCCGATCCGCGCTGCTGCTGCCGAAGGCGAAGGACAACAACGCGTCGTGCGCGCTCGGCCCCCTCATCCGGCTCTTCGACGAGCGGTTCGGCATGGAACAGGTACGCGGCCTCGCGGTGCGCCTGGACATCGAAGGCGTGGACGGCTTCCGCCTTGGGGCGGTCTCGGAGATGGCGCGGATGTCACGCGACCCGGGCGAGTTGGTACGGCAACTGATCGGCCCGCATCATCAGTATCCCGACGGCGCGGTCCTCATGCTCGGCACGATGTTCGCGCCCATCCAGGACCGCGACCACCCCGGCGAGGGATTCACGCACAAGGTCGGCGACATCGTGAGGATCGGTTCTCCCGCTCTCGGCACCCTGGTCAACCGCGTCCGGCACGCCGAGGACTGCGTGCCCTGGGACTTCGGAGTCCGCGATCTCATGGGAAATCTCATGAAGAGAGGACTGCTGTGAGCACAGTGACCACTGTCGATCCAAGGGACGGCCGGCGCCGCGAGACCGGCCTCAAGGAGACCGGCGACGCGGCGGTGGAATCGGCCGTCGCCCTCGCCGCGGAGTCGGCGGAATGGCTCAGCGGCCTCGGGCGGCTCGGCCGCGCCGGGCTGCTCGACGCGATCGCCGCGTCGCTCGAGTCCCGCCGTACGGACCTCGTCGCCACGGCCGACTCCGAGACCGGCCTCGGCGTCGCACGACTCGATCACGAGCTCACGCGAGCGATCACTCAGTTCCGCATGTTCGGCGACGTGCTGCGCGACGGCGGATATCTGGAGGCCGCCATCGACCATGCCGCCGAGACACCCCTCGGCCCGGCTCCGGACGTGCGGCGCATGCTCGTCCCGCTCGGACCGGTCGTCGTCTTCGGCGCAGGCAACTTCCCGTTCGCCTTCTCGGTCGCGGGCGGGGACACGGCGTCCGCGCTCGCCGCCGGCGATCCCGTCATCGTCAAGGCCCATCCGTCCCATCCGCTGACCTCGCACGCGTCCGCGGAGGCGATCGCCGCGGCCGTACGCGGCATGCACGGACCCGCCGGAGTGCCGGCCATCGTGTACGGGCAGCCGGCGGGCCTCGTGGCGGTGCGTCACCCCGCCGTCCGCGCCGTCGCGCTGACCGGCTCGATCGGTGCGGCCCGAGCCATCCAGGCGGCGATCGACGAGCGCGACGATCCCATCCCGCTGTACGGCGAGCTCAGCAGTGCGAACCCGGTGGTGATCCTGCCGTCGGCCGCGGCCGGGCGGGGAGAACAGATCGCCGAAGGCCTCTTCGCCTCCTTCACCGGATCCGGAGGGCAGCTGTGCACCAAGCCCGGGCTGGCGTTCGTCCCGTCGAGTCCTGACGGTGACCGATTGGTCGAGGCGCTCCAGAAGCGGGTCGCCTCGGCCGGCGGCGCCGTCCTGCTGAACGAGCGGATCCGCGACGCGTACGCCGAACGGGAAGCGGAGCTCAGGCGGGCGGGCGTTCGAGTGTCGGCGAGACCCGAGATCGCTCCGGCCTCCGGCTTCACCGTGGCGCCGGCGCTCCTGGAGATCGAGCGCTCCCGCCTGTCCGCCGAGATCGCCGACGAGTGCTTCGGCCCGCTGATGATCGTGGTCCGGTATGACGGAGTCCCCGACCTCGACGCGGCCCTCGCGGTCGTCCCGCCTTCGCTCACCGGGTCGATCCACTCCGGACCGGGCGACGACGAGGCGATCGTTCGCCGACTGGCCGGTGAACTCGCGGCACGCTCGGGACGGATCGTCTTCAACGGCTATCCGACCGGGGTCCGCGTCTCGTGGGCCCAGCATCACGGCGGTCCCTGGCCGTCGACCAACTCCCTCCACACGTCGGTGGGAGCCACTGCGATTCGCCGATTCCTGCGTCCGCTGGCCTGGCAGGACGCTCCGGAATGGATCCTGCCCGAGGAACTTCGGGATGACTTCTCCGGGATTGTGAGGCGAGTCGACGGAAGGCTCGTGCCCGGCCGCCCGTAGCGGACTGTTGGCAGGCACATCAGCCGAGCCGACGAGGACGATCACGCCGAGCCGAGGCCCCGCCGCCCGGCATACTCTAAGGATCATGCCGGGCGGCAGGCAGAGGAGAGGGCGGGTCATGGGGGCATGGGGCACTGGCCCGCTGGACAACGATGCGGCCGGTGATCTTCTTGATGAGCTGGAGCGGGCCCGGCCGGAGGACCTGCCCGATCTCCTGCGGTCCACGTTCGGACGTGTGATCGGTGTCGAAGGCGATCTCGACGGCTGGGAGACCGAACAGGCCTTGGCCGGGGCGGCGCTGGTGGCCTACTGTTTCGCCGCTCAACGAGGGCATCCGCTGGACGTCGACGAAGACCTTGAGCCGATCCGGCTTGAGGTCACGGAAGAGTTGAGACATCAGGCTGAGCGGACGGTGCGGCGGGCACTGACGCCCGACGGCAACGAGTGGTACGACTTGTGGACGCTCTCGGACGGGATCGACGAGGCGAGGGCCGAGCTTGAGCCCTACCTGCGCGTTCTGTCGGAGTAGGGCCGTGCGCTCATAGAAGAACCGCGAAGCCGGTGAAACCGCCAGGTCAGAGGTGAAACCGCCGTGAAGCCGCGATGAAGCCGGCGACGCGGATGCTCTTCTTGTACGCCGGGAGGTACCCGGCGGAGAGAGGAGACGCGTCATGGCGGACCTCAGTGCCGTCCGGGCCGACAGTCTTGTCAAGAACTTCGGGGACTTCCGGGCCGTGGACGCAATCGACCTTCACGTACGGCAAGGCGAGATCTTCGGGGTCCTGGGCCCCAACGGAGCAGGGAAGACCACCATGCTCCGGATGCTCGCCACCCTGCTTCCGATCGACGGCGGCCGTGCGGAGATCTTCGGCGTCGACGTTCAGCGGGAACCCCACCGCATCCGGCAGTTGGTAGGCGTCACCGGCCAGTACGCCTCGGTGGACGAGGACCTGACCGCCAGGGAGAACCTCTGGCTGTTCGCCCGCCTGCAGGGCCTGCCGAGCACCCGGGCCAAGAGCATCGCCGGTGACCTGCTGGAACGCTTCGACCTTCAGGAGGCGGCCAACCGTCCCCTGTCCCAGTTCAGTGGCGGCATGCGCCGCCGCCTGGACCTGGCGTCAAGCCTGATCACCCGGCCACCCCTGATCTTCCTGGACGAGCCCACGACCGGCCTCGACCCGAGAACCCGCGGTCAGATGTGGAACACCATCCGCGAGCTGGTCACCGACGGTTCCACGATTCTGCTGACCACCCAGTACCTCGACGAGGCCGACCAACTGGCCGACCGCGTAGCCGTGATCGACCGAGGCCGGAAGGTCGCCGAGGACACCCCCGACGCGCTGAAGACCCAGGTCGGCGACTCGACCCTGCAGCTCAGACTCGTGGACGGCTCCGACACCGCCCTGGCCGCGGACGTCGTACGCCGGCTGCTGGGTGAGGACCCGGTCCTGACCCCGGAGTCAGGACGCATGCACGTCCCCCTCGCCGACCCCGACCGGGCCGCGGACGTCCTGATCGGCCTGCGGGAAGCAGGCCTCGGCATCTCCTCGGTGAGCGTCGCCAAGCCGACGCTGGACGAGGTCTTCCTGGCGCTGACCGGCCACGGCGCCGACGAACCCCAGATGGAGGCGGCCCGATGACCACGAACACCCTGACCCCCGCCACACCCACCCCCCAGCGCATCGACCCGTCCGCCGTGGTCGCACGCACCACGTCCCGGAGCTCGCCGCAGGCGACCTGGGGCCAGATCCTGGCGATGGCATGGCGGGCTCTGAAGAAGATGCGCCGCAAGCCCGAGCAGTTCTTCGACGTCCTCATCCAGCCCCTGCTGTTCACGGCGATGTTCGCGTTCATCTTCGGCGGCGCGATCTCCGGCAGCGTGTCGGAGTACCTCCCGGTGCTGATCCCCGGCATCCTCGCCCAGACGGCCCTGACCGTCTGCATGGCGACAGGCGTGCAGCTGCGCGAAGACATGGACAAGGGGGTCTTCGACCGCTTCAAGTCCCTGCCGATCGCAAGGATCGCCCCCCTGGCCGGGCCGATGATCGCCGACCTGATCCGTTACGGCATCGCGTCGGTGCTGACGCTCGTCACCGGCCTGGTCATCGGTTACCGCCCCGGTGGTGGTGTGCTCGGCTGCGTCGGGGGCGTCGCACTCACCATTGTTGCGGGCTGGTCGCTGGCGTGGATCTTCACCTGGCTGGGCACGATGGCGCGCTCGGCGCAGAGTGTCCAGGGCATCTCGATGATGATCATGTTCCCGCTCACCTTCCTGTCCAACGCCTTCGTCCCCGCCGAGACGCTCCCCGGCTGGCTGGAGGCGTTCGTGAAGGTCAACCCGGTGTCGCACGTCGTCTCCGCGGTGCGCGACCTGTTCAACGACGGGGCCGTGACGGCCGAGGTCGGCTGGGCGGTCATCGGCTGTGTGGTCGTCGTCGCGATCTTCGCTCCGCTGGCGGTCCGTTCCTACTCCCGCAAGATGTAGACGACGTCAGATCATCCGCTCCAGTACGGCGCGTGCCTCGGCCAGCAGGTCGGGGCCGCGTCGTTCGCCGTATTCGGCTTCGATCCGGGCGATGGAGCCGGGGGCGACCCGTTCGGCGTGCGCGGACAGCACCGACCACTGCATCGTCGGGGTGAACCGGTTGTAGGCGAACCGGTCGGCGAGCACGAGCAGCCGCACCGCGTCCTCGACCGGCAGCGCCTCTTTCAGCAGGCTCCAGATGCCCAGCCCGGCGAGCACCATCCCCAGCACCGGGTAGTCCTTGAAACTGTGGTCGGAGTCGAACGCGACCAGGATCTCGGCCCGCACCGACTGCAGGAGGTCCACGCCGTCGTCGCCCTCGCCGTACTGCGCGAACGCCGAGAGGGCAACGATCTGGCCCAGGACGGCCCACGGTGTGAAATCGTCCGCCGTGCCGGGCACGCACAGGTTCCTGAGCATTTCGGCGGTCTCGCGGTGCCGCCGCAGTCCATCGGCGATGTCGCCGTCGGCGAGGGCCAGCTCCGCTCTGCCGGCGGCGACCGCCAGGACCCCGCCGTAGGTGGCCTGGGAGGCGAGTGCCTCCAGGTCGTCGAGCATCCGCGCGGCCTCGTCGCGGCGGCCCTCGGCGAGCGCCGCCATGGCGAGGGCGGTGCGGATGTGGACGACGTCGTCCACCGCCCCGAGTCGTTCGAGCGCCGGGAGGGCCTCGGCGGCATGCCTGGAGGCCGACGCCGAGTCACCGAGGTGGGCGTACAGGCCGGCCAGCTGGGTGTGCAGCACCGCCCGGTGCCAGGGACCGCCGTCGTCGCCGACGAGTTCGAGGGCGGCTCTGGCCGCTTCGATCGCGCCGGCCGGGTCGCCGCTGTTCTCCCGGCCGTGGCTCAGCCAGTGCAGCGCGATCCGGCGGACCATGGGGTCCGGATCGGTGGACAGCTTGTCCAAGCCGCACTCGGGATCCGACACCGTGGTGAGCAGCGCGATCACCAGCGCCCGGACGGCCGGGTTCGCCGAGTCGGCGCCCAGCCCGGACAGCAGCCGCGTCAGCGTCCCGGTCTCGTCGAAGGCCACGATGGTGGTGCTGAACAGCGCGATGCACACGGCCAGCCGGGTCCGGTCGAGGAGCCGGGGCGGCGGCGACCAGCCGCTCAGGGCGGCGGCGACGGCCGGGGTGAGGACGATGCTGCGCGTGTGGTCCCCGCAGATCGTCCAGTAGCCGCCCAGAGCGGAGAACAGCACCACGGCCGCGTCCGGGTCGGGGTCGGCGAGAGCCTCACGCAGGACGTCGGCGAGGTTCGTCTCCTCGGAACGCAGCCGGTCCATCGCGTCGACCTGTTCCCGCGAGTACAACCGTGTGCCGTGCCGGTCGGCGTACCCGACGGCCCACGCGCGTACGGCGGTCCGCGCGCCGGCGGTCTCGCCGGCCGAGTCCAGCCGCATCCGGCCGAACTCGCGCACCGTCTCGAGCATGCGGTACCGGACACCGCCGGCTGTCTCCACGACCGTGAGCAGGGACTGCTCCACGAGCTCCCCGACGTCACCGAGAGCGTCGTCGCCGAGCACCTCCTCTGCCGCGTCGAGTGTGAAGCCGTCCGGGAAGGCCGAGAGACGGCGGAGGGCCCGGCGCTCCCGCTCGTTCAGAAGGTTCCAGGACCAGTCGATCACCGCGAGCAGCGTCTGGTGGCGGAAGGGGGCGCTCCGGTCACCGCCGCGCAGCAGCGAGAACCTGTCCTCCAGCCGCCGGGCGATCTCGGCCGGTGACATCACCCTCACCTTGGCGGCGGCCAGTTCGATCGCGAGTGGCAAGCCGTCCAAGCGGGCCACGACTGCGCGCACGTCGTCCTCGTCGAGGTGCACGCCGGGCCGGGCCGCGGTCGCGCGGTCGCGGAACAGCTCGACGGCGTCACGGGTTCCCAGCTGGGGCAGCGGATAGACGCGTTCGGCGGCGATCGCCAGCGGCGAGCGGGTTGTGGTGAGGACGTGCAGCTCCCGTGTGGTCGCGGTCAGATAGGCGACCAGGTCGGCGACCGCCTCCACCAGATGCTCGCAGTTGTCGAGCACCAGCAGCGTCGGGGCCAGATCGAGTTGCTGGGCGATCCGGGCGCGTACGTCGGCGTGCTGCTGCGGCGTGAGAGTGCGTCGTCCGGTAACCGAGTCGCGGACCCCGAGCGCCGACCCGACCTCGCCGACCAGGTTCTCGGGCGCGGTCACGCCGACCAGCTCGACGAAGTGCACCACCGGCTGGGGGGCGTCGCGGGCGACGGCATGGGCGAGCCGGGTCTTGCCGAGCCCGCCCGGGCCGAGGACCGAGACCACCCGGGAGGTGGCGAGCAGTGCACGTACCCGCCGGAGGTCGTCGTCGCGGCCGAGCAGGTGGGTCGTGTCGAACCGCACGCCGGCACGCACCGGGCTGTCGAGCGCCAGCAGCTCACGCTGGACCCGCCGCAGCTCCGGGCCGACGTCGGCGCCGATCCGGTCGCGCAGATCCGACCGGTAGCGCTCGAAGCGGTCCAGCGCGGCGCCCGTTCCGCGCGCCGCCGCCTCGCTGCGCAGGAGGTCGGCGAGCAGCCCCTCGTCCTCGGGGTGGACGCGTACAGCCTCCTCCAGCTCGGGCAGGGCGGGGCCGTGGTCGCCGCTCCGGCTCCGGGCCCGGGCGAGCACGACCCGCGCGTACGCCAGGTCGCGTTCCGCGCGCCGGCGCACCTCGGCCAGCGGGCCGCCCCCCTCGGGCGGCAACGCCCCGATGCCCAGCGCGAGCGCCTCCTGCGCCGCCGCGCCCGCCGCGGCCGGATTCTCCGCGAGCAGTGTCCTCGCACGGCCCGTCAGACCGTGCAGCCGGCCGGCGTCGACCCGGTCGGGCGGAACCTCGAGCCTGTAGCCGCTTCCTTCCGTCACCAGCGACTCCGGCCCCACGATCGACCTCGTACGGGACACCAGGACCTGCAACGCCTTCGCCGGATTGGCCGGTTCGCTGTCTCCCCACACTTCCGCGACGAGCTGGTCCGCGTTCACGGTCCGGGAGGCGAGCGTGAGGGCTGCGAGCAGCGCCTGCGCCCTCTCGCCGACCACCGGCTGCGCCCGCCACCGCACACCGTCGAGCAGGCTCAGGTCGATCGGCATGCCGCAAGTCTAGGCTCCGCCGAGCCGTCCACCCGTTCTCACCTTTGACGACCCGCAAGCCGCATGCTGGAACGCCTCGCCGAAGCGCTCGAAGTGCCTCTCGACGTTGACTTTCAGCCGCTCCACGGGGCGAGCCGGAGCCAGTCCTGCCATGAGATGTCACGGCCCAGGTAGCGGGGTCGCCGGAACGGCCAGTCGGCGGCGATCCACTGCGGCACCAGCGTGTCCAGCGCGCGCTCCACCGAACTGCCGAGCAGTTCGTCCACCACCCACCAGGAGATCTCGGCGTCCGCGCCGGCCCGCTCGGGCGGGTCGATGTAGACGCAGCCGAGGAGGGCGGTCTCCGCCGCGTCGAACAGCGCGTAGTTGAAGGACTGGTGGGCGGCTATCTCCTTCTCGTGCCGGAGGAGGTCCGCGCGGTCCTCCTCGTAGGTCATCGTCGCCTTCGGCCAGCCCCACGCCGGACCGAAGATGCTCCACAGCCGCTCGCGGGAGCCCATCACGGCCGGGTAGTCGAGGTCGGTGTCGTCCTCCCTGATCGGCCGCAGGTGATGTGCGCCGCCGGGCAGTGGAACGTGGACGGGGTGGGCGAAACCGTCGGGCAGCCAGCTCATGGGGGCGAGGCTATCCACAAAGCGACCGGCTACGACAATGGCCCGCCGATGCGTCAGGCGGTGACCGAGCCGGCCTGGTGGTCGTACGCGTCGACGATGGTGTCCAGGAGACCTGGGAAGCGGTCCTCGAGATCCTCGAAGCGAAGTGCGGTCCAGCGACGGTTGCCGTCCTCGCGCTGGCGGATGATGCCGGCCTCTCGGAGCACCCGGAAGTGGTGAGTGAGTGTCGAAGGCGCGACGTCGACAGGAAAGGTGCCGCAGGCTCGTTCCGGATCGGCGCGCAGGGTCCGCACGATAGTCATGCGGGTGGGGTCGGCGAGGGCGTGGAGCACATCCAGCACGTCGAACTCGGCGGCGTCCGGGTGGACCAGCGTCGCGCGGCGGCCGTGTGATCGGGGCATCTCGAACCTCTCTTTCGACAAACATCGTATATGGGTGATAAGACTTTCGTAGTTACTACAAACGTCGAACATCGAAAGAGGAGCCGGGATGCGCGCTCTGGTGATGACCGCACCGTCGCAGGGGCCGGACCGCACACAGGTCCAAGAGATCGACATCCCCCGTCCGGGGCCGGGGGAAGTGACCATCGATGTCGCCTGTGCGGGAGTGAACTTCCTCGACGTGATGGCGCGCCGCGGCGACGTCGGATACGTGCCTGCCTGGCCGTATGTGCCGGGGCTGGAAGTGGCGGGCACCGTACGCGAGGTCGGCGCGGGTGTCGGCGGTCTCACCGTCGGGCAGCGGGTGGTCGCAATCACTCCAGGAGGCGGCCTGGCCGAGGTCGCACTCACGCGTGCGGTGCTCGCCGTACCGCTACCAGACCGGATCTCGTCGCTCACGGCGGCAGGCGCCCCGATCACGTTCTCGACCGCCCTGCTGCTGCTGACCGGCTCCGCCAGGCTCGCCCCCGGTGAGAACGTGCTGGTGCATTCGGCCGGCGGTGGTGTGGGCAGCGCTCTCGCGCAGTTGGCGCCCGCGATGGGCGGGGGCCTGCTCATCGGCACCGTCGGCCGCCCTGACAAGATCGCCTCGGCACGGCAGAGCGGATACGACGTCGTGATCGCTCGTGGCGATGGTCTGAGCGAGGCGGTACGTGCGGCCACCGGAGGAGGTGGCGTCGACGTCGTCCTGGACCCCCTTGGCACCGGCATGCTCGATGTCGATCTGGCGGTCACGGCGCCCGGCGGGCGGATCGTGCTGTTCGGCAATGCCGGCGGCGGGCAGCCCGCTCCGCTTCCGCCCGCGGGCAGGCTCATCGGCGGCAATGTCGCGATCGGCGGGTTCAGCCTCAGCGGCCTGAGCGTCTCCGCTCCCGAGCGTGTCGCCGCCGCCCTGCGCCGCGTGCTGGACATGATCGCGACCGGCCGGCTCGAGGTCGCCGTCACCGAGGTCGGCTCCCTCGCCGGCGTGCCCGCCGTTCACCAGGTGCTCGCCGACGGCCGCGGCGACGGCAAGTACGTGGCACGAGTGACCTCCACGGAATAGAGGCTCCTGCCTGTTTTCGAATTGGCTGAGGTGAAAGTTTCAGGTCGGGCGCTTCGCGTCCGGCCTTTTCCATTTCCGAAGAAGCCCTTCCTCTGCCCTCGTCCGCGCCGAAACTCCTGGTGGGAGCCGAGCCGCACATCGCTCCCCGATAGAGATCCGATCTGTCCCCGCACAGTACGGCTATTGCCCTGCTTGACACCCGGAAATGCGCACTTAACATCGGGTGTCTGGCGGCAAGATCCATCGAGAAAAGCAGAGCGGCACTCTCTGCGAGCAACGCACATGTGGCAGCGCGGCGGCGTGCGTCATGCCTGACTGATTGCTTCATGTCAGGAAGGAACCATCCCTATGTCCCGACGTCCGTGGCTCCCGGCACCGGCCGCGCCGGCGCTTCCGGCCCGCGCGGCCTCGCGGTCGCCGTTTCCGCGGCTGACCCGCTCGGTCTCCGGCCCGCTGTATTCGCTTTCCATCGGCACCGGCTACCTGTGCGACATCGACACCTTCGCCATCACCAGATGACCAGACCTACGGCTCCCGGCGGCGCTCGCCACGTCCGCCGTGTCCGCCGTGGCCAGAGCACCGTCCGCAACCCCTTCGGGATGGAGAATTCACATGTCTGATTTGTCGCGCCGACAATTGCTGCGGTTCGGCGCGGTCGGAGCCGGAGCCGCGCTGTTGCCGATGCAGTGGACGGCCGTCGCGCGGGCCGGGTCGGTGGCGCCCGCGCAGGTGCTCGCCGCGAACGATCTGGCCTTGTGGTACGACGAGAGCGCCGGGACCGATTGGCTGCGCGCGCTTCCGATCGGCAACGGGCGCCTGGGCGCGATGGTGTTCGGGAACGTCGACGTCGAGCGGTTGCAGCTGAACGAGGACACCGTCTGGGCCGGCGGGCCGTACGACCAGAGCAACACGCGCGGCGCCGGCGCGCTGGCGCAGATCCGGCAGGCGGTCTTCCAGAACCAGTGGAGCCAGGCCCAGACCCTGATCGACCAGAACATGCTCGGGAGCCCCGCGGGGCAGCTGGCCTACCAGACCGTGGGCAACCTGCGGCTCACCTTCAGCGGCGGCTCCAGCGGAGTCTCGGGGTACAACCGGCTGCTGGACCTGACCACGGCCACCACGGCGACGACGTACTCGCAGAACGGCATCAACTATCGGCGTGAGACGTTCGCCAGCGCACCCGACCAGGTCATCGCCATCCGCCTGACCGCCGACCGGGCCGGCTCGATCACCTTCTCCGCGACGTTCGACAGCCCGCAGCGGACGACCCGCTCAAGCCCGGACAGCGCGACGGTCGGCCTTGACGGCATCTCTGGCGACTTCGAGGGCAAGAGCGGCTCGGTGCGGTTCCTGGCGCTGGCCAGGGCGATCGCCGACGGCGGCACCGTCAGCAGCTCCGGCGGCACGCTGCAGGTGCGCGGCGCCAACAGCGTGACGCTGCTGATCTCCATCGGCTCCAGCTACGTCAACTACCAGAACGTCGGCGGCGACTACCAGGGCATCGCCCGCAACAACCTGAGCGCCGCCGTCGCCAGGACCTACGACGACCTGCGCTCCCGGCACGTGGCCGACTACCAGCGGTTGTTCGGGCGCACGACGCTCGACCTCGGCCGCACCTCCGCGGCCGACCAGCCGACCGACGTGCGCATCGCCCAGCACAACAGCACCAACGACCCGCAGTTCTCGGCGCTGTTGTTCCAGTTCGGCCGCTACCTGCTGATCAGCTCCTCGCGCCCCGGCTCGCAGCCGGCCAACCTGCAGGGCATCTGGAACGACTCGCTGACCCCGCAGTGGGACTCCAAGTACACCATCAACGCCAACCTGCCGATGAACTACTGGCCGACCGACACCACCAACCTGTCGGAGTGCTACGAGCCAGTGTTCAAGATGATCAGCGAGCTCGCGGTCACCGGCGCCCGTACCGCCCGGGTGCAGTACAACGCCGGCGGCTGGGTGACCCACCACAACACCGACGCGTGGCGCGCCACGTCGGTCGTCGACGGCGCGCTGTGGGGCATGTGGCAGACCGGCGGCGCGTGGCTGTCGACCCTGATCTGGGACCACTACCGGTTCACCGGCGACCTGAGCTTCCTGCAGCAGTACTACCCCGCGATGAAGGGCGCCGCGCAGTTCTTCCTCGACACCCTGGTGACCGAACCCAGCCTCGGCTACCTGGTCACGAACCCGTCGAATTCTCCCGAACTGCCGCACCACTCGGGCGTCAGCGTGTGCGCCGGCCCCACGATGGACAACCAGATCCTGCGTGACCTGTTCAACGGCTGCGCCCAGGCCGCCCAGGTGCTCGGCACCGACACCGACTTCCGGACGCGGGTCCTGGCGGCCCGGGACCGGCTCGCGCCGATGAAGGTCGGCTCGCGCGGCAACATCCAGGAGTGGCTGTACGACTGGGTGGAGACCGAGCAGAACCACCGGCACATCTCCCACCTGTACGGCCTGCACCCCAGCAACCAGATCACCAAGCGCGGCACTCCCTCGCTGTACACCGCCGCGCGCCGGACCCTGGAGCTGCGCGGCGACGACGGCACGGGCTGGTCGCTCGCCTGGAAGATCAACTACTGGGCGCGTATGGAGGAGGGCAACCGGGCGCAGACGCTCATCCGTCTGCTGGTGACGACGGCCCGGCTCGCGCCGAACATGTTCGACCTGCACCCGCCGTTCCAGATCGACGGCAACTTCGGCGCCACGTCCGGCATCGCCGAGATGCTGCTGCAGAGCCACAACGGCGAGCTGCACGTGCTGCCCGCGCTGCCGTCCGCCTGGCCGGCCGGGAAGGTGCAGGGCCTGCGGGGGCGCGGCGGCTACACCGTGGACACGACGTGGGCCTCCGGCGCGGCCACCGAGATCCTCGTCAAGTTCGACCGCGACGGCACGGTCAACGTGCGCAACCGGATCTTCACCGGCACCTCCCAGGTGGTCGACACCGCGAGCGGCGGCGCCGTCACCTTCACCAAGCCCGAGACCGACGTCGTCAGCTTCACCGGCCAGGCCGGCCATACCTACAAGCTGACGGGCACCGGCACGTCGCCGCAGCCGTCCACCTACGTGCGGATCTCCAACGTCGCCACCGGGCTGGTGCTGGACGGCGCCGGCAACGTCGCCTCCGGGTCGAACCTGAAGCAGTGGAACTGGAACGGCGGCAACAACCAGCAGTTCCAGCTCGTCGACCTGGGCAGCGGCTGGTACCGCATCGTCAACCGCACCAACGGCCTGGTCATCGACAGCCAGGGCAACGGCTCCAACGGCGCCCTCGCCAAGGAGTCGTCGTGGAACAGCAGCAACAACCAGCAGTGGCGGCTCAACGACACGGGCGGCGGCCGCTACCAGATCATCAACCGCACCACCGGCACGGCCCTGGACGGCATGGGCTACACCTCCGCCGGCTCCAACGTCGGCATGTGGGCGCCGAACACCAACGCCAACAACATGTGGACCATCACGAACCTGTGACGGGTCACGGCCCGCCGCACGTCTGACGCGTACGCAGGCTTCGCCGCGACCGGCCACCGGTCGCGGCGAAGCGCTGAGCCGATACGCGTCTCGATGAGCAGATCAGCTGCGGGCCGGGCCGTGTGCCTCCCGGCTCTCAGGCGCGGCGCCACCTCCGTGGCCTACGGCCGGTCAGCGGTCGCGCTTTCATCCCATGCTGTCTGTGTCTGCCGTAGTAGGGCCGCGGCGCATCAGCAGGTGGCCGCGGCGGAATCGTTCGTCCTCCAGAGGCTCGCGCAACATGCGCGCCACCTCGACGAACTCCTCCTTGCGGGCCAAGTCCGCCACCTCGTCGATCGGCCACCGGTAGGCCGGAGCGACCCTGTGGTCGAACTGCTGCACCGGACCGCCCTCGGATTCGAAGAAACCGAGCAGGAGGTAACCGCCTGGGGCCAGCACCCGGCGGAACTCGGCGAAGTACGGCGGCAGCTCCGGTGGTGGGACGTGGATGACGGAGTACCAGGAGAGCAGACCGCCCAACTCGCCGTCGGCCACGTCGAAGGCGCCCATCGAACCGAGCTCGAAACGCAGGTCAGGATGGTCTCTGCGGGCGATGTCGATCATTGCGGGAGACAGATCGACGCCGAAGGCGTCCAGTCCGAGGTTGCGCAGGTGTGCCGTCATGTACCCGGGACCGCAGCCCGCCTCGGCGACGGGCCGGGGTCCGGCGGCCCGTACGAGTTCGGCGAACGCGGCGACTATCGCGCGATCCAGCGGGAGGCGGTCGAGCGAGCCTCGGACGAAGTCGGTGTAGAGATCGGCGACGGCGTCGTAGGCGTCCGCCGTCGCGGTGAGATAGGGGGAGGATTCGGCCACGGCGGAGGACTGTAGTCCATCGGTGGGCAGAAGTCGCTGTCAGGAGGCCCAGGTCAGGAAGATGTCCCGATCTTCGATCGGCCAGGCGACCTGACGGGCGCCCGGCAGGCGGCCATGTCGAAATTCTGTCCCCACAAGATCCGGCCGAGCTCGTCGGCCGTCTCCGGAGAGAGCACCACCTGCGTTCGGACGGCCGGATTCTCCGCCGATCTCCGCCTGAAACGGTATCGCTCGTACTCCTTGCCTTCCCATGCGAGAGCAGCGGTCAGCAGGGCGTCAATGTGAACCTTGGGAAGCAAGAACTCGCTCATGAAGCAGACCCTTCGTGCCGAGAAGTGACCAGGGCGCGTCAAGCCGGACCGGTGCCTCTGTCGCCGGTCCGCTGCCCCTCTGCCGTGGCCGACGGAAACGGGTGATCACCCCGTCCGTCGTCCTTCATCGAAACTCGTCACCAGTTCGCTGACGAGGACTGGTACGAGGGCCGTCCCTGATTTGGCAGGCACGGCCGGGACGCTCAATCAGCGAGGAGGGCGGAGGCCGCCTCCGACGATAAGGTCTTTGGCCGCCTGAGATGCCTTACCGGGAGATCCCGCGTCGAAGGGGGGCTGCGGGTCGTATTCAATGGCGAGCTGGATCGCCTCGGCCGTGGTCTGATCGGTGATGTGGGCCGCCAGCGCGAGCGCCATGTCGATCCCGGCGGAAACCCCGGCGGCCGTAACGATCTTTTCCTGGAACACGACGCGCTCGGGCGTGTAGATGGCGCCGAAGGACTCCAGCACGCCCACCGCACCCCAATGGGTCGTCGCTGAGAGACCGACGAGCAACCCGGCGGCTCCCAGCAGCAACGATCCCGTGCACACCGAGGTCGTCCACGTACTTCCTCCGTGCATCCGGCGGATCCAGTCGAGTAGTCCGTCATCGTCCAGCAGCCCGCGGGTCCCCGGACCTCCGGGGACGAGCAGCACGTCACATGAGTCGATGTCGTCGAAGGCCGCATCGGCGGTGAGGGCGAGGGACTTGGGGACATCCCGGACCGGCCCGGACTTGGCGGCCGCGAACACGATCTCGGCTTCCGGCAGGAATTTCAGCACCTCGTAGGGGCCGACGGCGTCCAGCGCGGTGAACCGATCGAACAGCGGTACGACGATACGCACAGCGGTTCCCCTTAGTTGCAAACGGGAGGGGTGGAGTGCGCCCCATGCTACGTGCGATGCGATCACAGCCGACGGCCGGAGGCACCCACGGTGGCGCGGTGGTGGTCGGCGGGGCGTTACCGACGGCGCTGCCGCGGGCGCGGGCCTGCGGGCTGTGTTGACCTTCCCCTTGGGGGAAGCCGCAGCATCATCGGCACCGGCTACGGTGGCCGGGGCGAGGAGGAGTGGTGCGGGAGCTGCTGACGATCGGGGCGTTCGCCCGGGCAGCCCGGCTGTCGCCCAAGGCGCTGCGGCTCTATGACGAACTCGGGTTGCTGCGGCCGGCCGCGGTGGACGGCGAGTCGGGATACCGGTTCTACGATCCGGCGCAGCTGGAGCAGGCCCGGTTGATCGCCTGGTTGCGGAGGGTCGGTATGCCGCTGGCCCGTATCCGGCGGGTGTGTGCCCTGCCTGCACCGGCGGCGGCCGAGGAGGTCGCCGGCTACTGGGAGCAGGTGCTGGCCGAGACCGCCGCCCGCGGGCGGTTGGCCACCTTCCTCGTCGACTATCTGTCGGGAAGAGGCAGCGCCGTGGAAGACGCCGCGACCATGCTGGGGATCCGTTACGCCGCTCGGTCGGAGTTGGGACTGGTCCGTACGAGCAACGAGGACACCGCGTATGCCGGCGCCCGGTTGTTGGCGGTGGCTGACGGGGTCCGCGGTCCTGGTGGTGACCGCGCGAGCACCGCAGCCGTCGACGCGCTCAAGCCGCTGGAAACCTTGACCGTGCCTGCCGAGGATCTGCTCGGTGCGCTGGCCGATGCGGTGGGTGAGGCCGACCGGGCGATCCGGAACATCGCCGGCTCGACACCGTCGGGTGAGGCGGTCACCACGTTGACCGCGCTGCTGTGGTCGGGGTCCCGGCTGGCGCTGGTGCACATCGGTGACACCCGGGCGTACCTGGTGCGCGACGGGGAGCTGTTCCAGATCACCCAGGATCACACCTACGTTCAGTCGCTTGTCGACGAGGGCCGGCTGAGTGCGGAGGAGGCGGCCTCGCATCCGCAACGCTCGTTGCTGGTACGGGCGCTGACCGGTACAGGCGGGGCCCGGCCGGACCTGTCGTTACATGAGGCCGTGGCCGGTGACCGGTACCTGTTGTGCTCCGACGGGCTGTCCACCGTCGTACCGGCCGGATCGCTGCGCGAGGTGCTGAACGGGCCGGGCGGCCCCCAGGAGGTGCTCGACGAACTGGTCGCGCGGGCGTATGCCGCCGGCGCCCCCGACAACATCGCCTGCGTGGTCGCCGATGTGGTGAGGCTTGAAACACCGGCTACCCGTGACGGCACCGGATGGTGACCACGTCAGGGGTGCGGTCGCTCGTCGCCTACACGGTTGACCGCCGCCCGCTGGCCATCGCGGCCTACCGGCGGTTGTGGGTGGCCTCGGCGGTCTGCGCGGTGGGCGGTTCGTTCAGCGTGGCCGCGGTACCGACGCAGCTGTTCACGGTGACCGGCTCGTCGGCGGCGGTGGGCGTCGCCGGCGCGGTGTCGTTCGTCGCGCTGGTCGTGGCGGCGCTATGGGGTGGCGTCCTTGCCGACGTCATGGACCGGCGGAGGTTGCTGCTTGCCGCAAACTGCGGCCTGGCGATGACGTACGCGGCCTTGTGGGTCCAGGCGGCGCTGGGTGGTTCCTCGGTCCCTGTCCTGTTGGTGTTGGTGGCGTGCCAAGGGCTGAGCTTCGGGGCGATCATGACCACGATGGGTGCCGTGGTGCCCCGCCTCGTCCCGGTCGAGTTGTTACCGGCGGCCAGCAGCCTCAGCTCCCTGGTCCGCTACGCGGGGTCGATCCTGGGCCCGGTGCTGGCCGGCGCCTTGATCCCGGTTGTCGGGCTGGGCACGCTGTATCTGTTCGACGCCGTCGCGCTGCTGGCTGTCGTGTGGGCCGTCGTCGAATTGCCGTCGCTGCCGCCCCGCCCTCGCCCGACAGGATCAGCGGACGACCCGGCGGCGCAGTACCGCCAAGGTGGTGCCGTGATCGGCCAGGTGCTGGCCGGCTTCCGGTACCTGGCCGCCAGCCGCCTGCTCGTGGCGGTGCTGGCGGTGGACCTCGCGGCCATGGCCTTCGGCATGCCGATCGCACTGTTCCCGGAGCTGGCCCAGCACACCTACGGCGGCCTGGCGGGAGGCGGCCTGGAACTGGGATTGCTTTACGCCGCCTACCCGGCCGGGGTTTTCGCGGTCGGCCTGTTGTCGGGTACGTTCACCCGCGCCCGTCGCCACGGCGCCTTGATGGCGGCGGCCGCCGCCGCATGGGGGATCACCGTCGTGGTCCTCGGACTGGCCGCACAGCTGTGGATCGCGCTGGCGACGCTCGTCCTTGGCGGTGCGGTGAACTTCGTGCTGAGCACCTTCCGCAACGCCATCTCTCAGGCACTCACCGACGATGCCATGCGCGGCCGGATCCAGGGGTCGCTCACCGTCGTGCTCATCGGGGGTCCACAGATAGCGAACCTGCTGCACGGGGCCGCCGCATCGATCTTCGGTGTCCGAACGGTGATCTGCGCTGGTGGGCTACTTGCCACGGTGACCGTGGCGGTGATCGCATGGGCAGTGCCCGAGCTGCGGCACCACACCGCTCGGCACCCGTGAACCAATACTGTTTTCGAGATCGGTATTGGCCCTAAGGCGATCTCGCATGATTCAGGGCCTGAGAGTGATAAATCCAGGTAAAAGCGTTGCATTCGCGAGCGAGCAAAGGCTGCCTCCTGAAGGTGACGTCGCGAACACGGAGAAACCGCAGCCCCGATCCCGCCCTTGACACGGCTGACATGCGGGTGATTTATGGATTTATGGGGCATTCCACCCATGTTGACCGTGAAACTGGCGACAGATCCGGTTTTTGCCGATCATCGTGGCCTGGCTGGCGGGGCCGCGCCCGGGAGTGGAAGCTTGTCGTCGGAGTGCTGCAGGCGGCCAAGGTAGGGCGGGGTGGGGTCTTACTGGTCGAAGGCCGGTCGGGCGTCGGAAAGAGTCGCATGCTCGGCATAACCGCCGCCGCGGCAGCGAGGGCGGGGCTGGGAGTCGCCCAAGGCGCCGCGGACGAACTGACCCAGCTCGTGCCATTGGCCCCGCTGACATCGGCGCTCGGGAAATCGGGCCGCACGCTTCCCAAGGGCGGTCACATGAAGATCTACGGTCCGGCCGATCAGCGACTGCTGCTGGTGGAACAACTGCAGGAACCGTTGGAGCAGCGGGTGGCTCAGGAACCGATGCTCCTCGCGTTGGATGACCTGCATTGGGCCGATCCGATGACTTTGCTGGCGCTGCGGTCGATGACCAGAGATCTCGCCTCCTACCCGATTGTCTGGATGCTGTCTCGCACCAGCGGCAGCGGCGACGACTCCCGCCTCAATCGCCTGTTCGACGTGCTGGAACGTGATGGCGCGATCCGGATCACGCTGGAGGCGCTGGACGAGCGAGCAGTGGCGGACGTCGTCACCGATGTCCTTGGAGCAGCGCCCGAGCCGGACGTGCTGGCCCTGGCCGACATCGTTGACGGCAATCCCTTCCTGCTCGTCGATCTCCTGGAGAAGCTCAAAAGTGAGGGCGTCTTCCAGATCACCGATGATCGCGCGCGGATGGTTTCGGCGCGGCTGCCGCAGGCTCAGGCGGTCACGCAAGAACGCCTGGAGGAGTTGTCCGCACGGACCAGGCATCTGCTGCAGTGCGCCGGAATCTTGGGCCGTTCGTTCTCGGTGAGGGATCTGGCCGAAATGCTCAGCGAGTCAACCAGCGGGCTGTTGCCGATGCTGGAGGAGGCGATGTCGGCTGGCATCGTCAAATCCTCCGGGGACGAGCTGACCTTCCGGCACGATCTGTTGTGGCAGGCCGTGGTCGAGTCCATCCCCGCCCCCGTACGCCGGGCCCTGCACCACGACGTAGGGGAGATGCTGCTCAAGCGAGGCGGGTCGGCCGTTCCGGCCGCCACGCATCTGATTCACAGCGCCGGTCACGGCGATGCCTCCGCACTGCTCGCACTGGACCAAGCCGCGCAGGAGGTGCTGCGGTCCTCACCTCAGACCGCCGCCGACCTCGCCCTGCGGGCGCTCGAACTCAGCGGCTCCACCGACCCTGGCTGGTTCTGTCGCGCCGCCACGGCGGTCGACGCCCTGACGGTCATCGGACGGCTGTCCGAGGCGGCCGATCTTGCCCGTGCCGCACTGGGCAGGGCCCCGGCCTGCCACGCGCCTCGCCTGCGATGCGCGCTGGCCCACATCCTGCTGCTGAGCGGCCGACCGGCGGATGCGATATCCGAGGCAGAAAGCCTGCTCGCCCAGAAAGACCTGCCCGAGGACCTTCGCGGCATCGCCGAATGGACGATGTTCTGGGGGCTTACCTGGCTGAACGACTTCCAGAAAGGACGGCAACAGGCGGAAGCCGTTCTGGCCGATCGGGAGCGGCACACCGATGCCGCCGTGGTTGGAGCTCTCCTGCTGCTCGCCCGGTTCGCGATGGTCGACGGGCGGATCGCCGACTCGTTCGCGTATCTTTGCGAAGCCCTGCACATCACCGACAGCGGCACCGCCGAAGCCATCCAGCGCCCGTATACGCGCCTGATACTGAGCCTCCACTACAGAGCCGTGCGTCGGTTCGATGCGGCCGACATCGCCATCCAGGCCGCCGAGGAGGAGATCAACGACCTCGGGCTGACCGTGCTCGCCGCACAACCCGCACTGTTCCGCTCCGTTCTGAACCTGGGCGCCGGCCGGCTTGACGACGCCGCCGCCGAGGCCCAGACCGGGAAAACGATCGCCGAAGAGCTGGGCACACACGGATTCATCCGCGTCGGGCTGTCCATACTCGCTGTCCTTGCCCTGCGGCGGGGCGACCTCGACGCCGCGGTCAGGCACATCGAACGCTTCCAGTCCATACCCGCCGCGCCCGAGATGTTGTTCGGATCGGTGTGGGAAAGGTGGGTGATGGCGGCGGTGGCCGAGGCCCAAGGTGACACCGGACGGGCGATCGAGGTGCTGCACACCATTTACACCGACGAGGAGGAGCGGCGCTGGACACTCCTCACGACGCCTCTCACGGCCGCCTGGATGACCCGGCTGGCGCTGGCCGCGGCGAACCGCCCGTATGCGCAGGCCATCGTTGACACGGCCGAGTACCTGGCCAGAAACAACCCGGACTTCCCCGTCTTCGCCACCACGTTCGCCCATGCCCGCGGCATTCTCCATCAGGACCCCGGCGCGTTGGCCGCCGCCGCCGATCAGCCCGAACCGTGGGCACGCGCCTTGGTCGCCGAAGACCTCGGGGTCTTGTGGGCCGGCGTTCCCGGCGCCGATGCCGCCGCGAAGGCCGTCGAGAGCCTGGAGGAGGCGCTCGAGGGCTACGAGCGCATCGGTGCGCTCTGGGACGTGGCTCGGGCGCGGGCTCGGCTGCGGGCGCTGGGTGTGCGGCGTCGCCACTGGACTCAATCCCAGCGGCCGACCTTCGGATGGGACAGCCTCACCGACACGGAACGCGCGGTGGCCGGCCTGATCGCCCGGGGGATGACCAACCGTCAGGCCGCCGAGCGGATGTTCCTCTCCCCCCACACGGTGTCCACCCACCTTCGCCGGATGTTCGGCAAGCTCGACATCGCATCCCGTACCGAGCTGGCCTGCATCGTCGCCGAAGAATGCCCTGAGCTCATCAAGGGCGCTTAACCGACCGTTTCAGGCTCTCTCGCCTCCCGGCCCGCCGCGGTGCACGGGTCGCGAAAGGAGGGCATGAGCGCGCCTCTCCCTCACACGCGATCGTTTCCGGCGTCACGGGGGCGTCAGAAAGTCGAAGTGGCCCTTGCCTGCGACAACCGGATTGCGGAGTTCGCCGATCTCGTCGATCGTCACGGTGATGCGGTCGCCCGCGTGTATCCGGAAGTCGA
Source organism: Microbispora sp. NPDC049125 (assembly GCF_040802045.1). Lineage (NCBI taxonomy): Bacteria > Bacillati > Actinomycetota > Actinomycetes > Streptosporangiales > Streptosporangiaceae > Microbispora > Microbispora sp. NPDC049125. Next base: position 77,731 of record NZ_JBEZDW010000006.1, read on the forward strand.
GATCAGGCACCAGGCCGGTCCCAGTGGCGAGAACGACCCCGTGGGGATGGTTCTCGGAGTGAAAGAGATAGGCGGTCAGCTGGGTGAACGGGCGCCGGATCTGCTTTGTGGAGGTCGTGCCATCCCAGACGACAGCGCCTTCGCGAGCAACCGTCAGGCGGATGGCGAGGTCGGAGGGCTCGACCTCCCAAGCAGGCCTGATGCCGGAGGAGAGGGCGCATGCTCCGGCGTACAGCTTGGCCTGCGGTAGGTAGAGCGGGTTTTCGCCCTCCACCGATCGTGAGCTCATGTCATTGCAGACCACGTAGCCGACGATCTGCTCGAAGCGGTTGATCACGAGAGCCAGCTCGGGCTCGGGAACGTTGAGCTCCGAGTCGGAGCGGATACCGACGGGTTCGCCGTCGACGACCACCCGCCAGGCGGGCGACTTGAAGAACAGTTCGGGACGCTCGGCGTCATAGACCAGCTCGTAGACCGATTTGAGGGTGCTTTCCTCCACCCGTGCGTCCCGGGAGCGCAGGTAGGTCACGCCTGCGGCCCACACTTCCATGGCGCCGTCCACGGGGGCGAGCAGACGCACCTCGCTGAGCGAGGAGTCGGGGACGGCGTCGGCGCACATCCGTTCGATCTCCTCAACTCTGTGGTTCAGAAGCTCGAACATTCCGGCGACCGGCAGGGTGGACAGGACGCCGTCATTCAACACTGCGATGCGTGGGCGGGAGTCGCTGACACTCCGGTATCGGACGATGTGCACTCGGGTCTTCCCCTCTGTGTTGAGGTGGTTGACGTCAGGGGGCGGAGGCCGCGGCGGCTCTCCGGCCGTGGACGACTCTGACGTTGAAAGTCGGGCCGGCCGGTCGCGCAGGTCTCCCGTGCGAGCTCTGGACAAAGCAGATGTGATCGGGGACGGTTGGATTGTAAACGTTACCGATCACGTTTGCGAAGGTGGCGAGATTCAGGTGATCGGCGCCGGGCACCGGGTGGCGATGGGCGCGGGACGGTCTTGCCGGGCGGGGGGTTCAACGCGATCGATGACGCCGGGAATGAGGTCCCAGCGGTGATTGGGGTGACTAGGTGACCACTGTGAGGCGGGAGTCAGGAGCGATTTACGCCGATCCGGCCACGCCCGTGGGGGAGCGCGTGGCGGATCTGATGGCCCGGATGACCCGGGAGGAGAAGCTCGCGCAGTTGGGGAGTGCCTGGGCGTTCTCCGTGATTGAGGGTGGCCGGTTCTCGGCGGAGCGGGCGCGGGCGGTCCTCCGGCACGGCCTGGGGCACGTGACCCGTATCGCGGGAGCCACCAGTCTGAAGGCGCATCAGGTGGCGCGGGTGGCGAACGCGATCCAGCGGTTCCTGACGACGGAGACCCGGCTGGGGATACCGGCGATCGTGCACGAGGAGGTCTGCTCCGGACTGATGGCACGGGAGGGGACCGTCTTTCCTCAGGCGATCGGTGTCGCGAGCACCTGGGAGCCGGAGCTCAACCGGCGGCTGGCGGACGCCGTTCGTACGCAGATGCGCGCGATGGGAAGCCACCAGGGGCTCTCACCGGTGCTGGACGTGGTGCGGGACCCGCGGTGGGGCCGGACGGAGGAGACCTACGGGGAGGACCCGTATCTGGTGGCCCGCATGGGTGTGGCGTTCGTCCGGGGCCTTCAAGGCGCTTCTCTGACGGAGGGCGTCATCGCGACGGCCAAGCACTTCGTCGGTTACGGGGCCTCCGAGGGCGGGTTGAACTGGGCGCCGGCGCACCTGCCACCTCGTCTGCTGCGGGAGGTGTATCTGTATCCGTTCGAGGCGGCGGTCCGCGAGGCGGGGCTCGAGTCGGTGATGGCCGGCTACCACGAGCTGGACGGGATTCCCTGCCATGCCAACCGTGAGCTTCTCGGCGATGTCCTCCGGGGGGAGTGGGGCTTCACGGGGACCGTCGTGTCGGACTACTTCGGCGTCGACGATCTACATTCGTATCACCACTTCGCGGAGGACAAGCGGCGAGCGGCGGCTCTCGCGCTCACCGCGGGCACCGATGTCGAGCTTCCGGCGACGGATGCGTACACGGACGCGCTGGCACGTGCCCTGGACGCCGGCGAGGTCGGCGAAGGGGACCTCGACGAAGCGGTCTCGCGGGTTCTCCGGCACAAGTTCGAGCTGGGCCTCTTCGAGAACCCTTACGTCGACGAGGCCGCGGTCGCGTTGACGGTGAACGTCGAGCCGCACCAGGAGGTGGCGCTCGAAATCGCCCGCCGCAGCCTCGTCCTGCTCAAGAACGACGGCATCCTGCCACTGCGGCCCAGCAGCGGAACGGTCGCTCTCATCGGGCCGAACGCCGACGACGCGCGGCACCTGCTCGGTGACTACTCCTTCGCGGCGCACATCGAGTCGTTGAAGCAGGCGCGCGAACGGCAGGGCTTGCTCGGCCAGATGATGACGGTCCCGGACGACCTTGAGTTCGAGGAGGGTTCGGACGGGCTGCCCTCGGTGCGTGACGCGCTCACGGCCCGGCTGGGGGACCGGGTGCGTTACGCGCGTGGCTGCGACGTGACCGGCACGTCGAAGGACGGTTTCGACGAGGCGGTCGCGGCCGCCGCGGCGGCCGACGTCGCGGTGCTGGTCATGGGGGACCGTTCGGGGTTGACGACCCAGGCCACCACGGGAGAGTCGCGGGACCGGTCGAGCCTGGAGCTGCCCGGTGTCCAGGAGGACCTCGTACGCGCCGTCGTCGCCACCGGCACCCCCGTGGTGGCGGTGCTCGTCGCCGGCCGGCCGGTCGGCGGCGACTTCCTGCACGAGGAATGCGCCGCGGTGCTGATGGCCTGGCTGCCCGGGCAGACCGGGGCACAGGCGATCGCCGAGGTTCTGTTCGGCGACGTGAACCCGAGCGGGAAGCTGCCGCTCTCCTACCCGCGCTCCGTGGGCCAGATACCCGTCTTCTACGGGCACAAGGTGTCCGGCGGACGGTCACACTGGCACGGCGACTACGTCGACTCGCCCGTCAGCCCGCGATACTGCTTCGGTCACGGTCTCGGGTACGCCCCGTTCGTCATCGAACAGGCCATGCTGGACCGCACCGAAGTGCCCGCCGGGGACGGCGTCACCGTGGAGGTGACCGTGGCCAACATCGGCGATCGAGCCGGCGAGGAAGTCGTCCAGCTCTACATTCGCGACCCGCAGGCGACGGTCACCCGGCCGGTGCTCGAACTGAAGAGCTTCGCCCGCGTGTCCGCCGGTGCCGGGGAGCGAACGGCCGTACGTTTCCACCTGCCCACAGGCCAGCTTGGCTTCTACGACCGAGATATGGACTACACGGTAGAAACCGGACATATCGAGGTATACGTTGGCTTCTCCTCGGACACCCACACCTTCGCGGGCACGTTCACCATCACCGGCGACGCTGACCGGCCGAAGGTCCACAAGGCCTACACGGGCACAGTCAGTGCCGGCGAACCGCCGCCGGAGACCTCACCCGCTCGGATGAGATGACGGTGTGAGGCGAGACGGGTGGCCGTGGCTCTGGGCGGGTGGCGGAGGAGCGGTACTCCGCGACCCGCCGTTCGTCATCCGCCCAACACAGGCGCCCGGCACCGGCCGTCCGCCGCCGACCGCCGGTCATTCCCCAGGTCGTCGACGCCTGTGGCGCCGTCCCTGCACCGGCCGGCCTGGGCATTCCGGTCATGTCCTTATAGGGCCCACGGCCGGGATAGTGAGAGGCCGAAAAGGTCTTGTGTTTGCATTCGTTCTCACTTACGTTAAAAGCCGGAAACGTAACCGATAACGATTGCAACCAGAGAGGGCCGCATGGTCGATGGCGGAGCTCCGGTGACGATGAGTGATGTCGCGAGGCTGGCCGGCGTCTCCGTCGCAACCGTGTCGCGGGTGGTCAACGGGCGTTACGGCGTCAGTGCCGGCACCACCGCGCAGGTCCGTACGGCCATTGAGCGGCTGGGCTACGAGTCGAGTCTGGTGGCGACGAGCCTGCGGCGCAGCCGTACCGATGTCCTGGGCCTGGTGACCCACAGCTTCCAGTCCTACACGGCCGAGGTGCTCAAGGGTGTGATGGAGGCCTTGACCCAGTCAGGCTTCGACTTGATCATCTACGCCAACAGCGACCTCTACGGGACGTATTCGGAGGGCTGGGAGCAGCGGCATCTGACCCGCCTGTCGGGCACGCTCACGGACGGATGCATCGTCGTCACGCCCTGGGGTGAGGTGCGGAGCAGCACTCCGGTCGTGGTCATCGATCCGGTGAGGGACTCGACGGCGCCGTCGGTGACGGCGGACAACCTCGCGGGTGCCATCCAGGTGGTCGAGCATCTGCTCGGCCTGGGCCATCGGCGCATCGGATTCATCGCGGGCCGTTCCAGCCTCGCGGCGGCATGGTCGCGTGAAGAGGGGTACCGTACGGCGCTGGCCGAAACGGGAGTTCCGGTCGATCCGACGTTGATCGGCAGAGGGGACTTCAATCCCGAGTCCGCGATCCCGCTGGCGCGCGCGTTGCTGGAAAGGCCGGACCGGCCGACGGCGATCTTCGCGGCGAGCGACGGGATGGCCCTGAAGGTCCTGGAGGTCGCGAAGGGGCTGGGGCTCGACGTTCCCGGCGACCTGTCGGTGGCCGGATTCGACAACATTCCGGAGTCGGCGCTGGCCGAGCCGGCGCTGACCACGGTGGACCAGTCGATGTACCGCCTCGGCCACGAGGCTGCGCGCATGCTGAAGTCGCTGGTGACCGGCGAGTGGGAGGGCCCCCGCCAAATAGTGCTCCCGACCCGATTGGTGGTCCGCGGCTCCACGGCGCCACCGAAGCACGCGACGAGACCCTGACACCCGGCCACAGGTGCACCATTCGGGTGCACCTGGCGTTCACGAATACACAACGAGCCCACGACGAACGGAGGTGCGGACACACAGAAACCGCGTTACATCACCGAGAAACTAGGTCGGCTAAGCGGCCCACCCGCTGCCGGCCATCAGAGGAGTTTCGGTATGGCGTTACCGTATCACAGCAGTATGCGTCCTACGGGCGCGCGACGGCTCTCGGCGGCGATCGCCGCCGGGGTCATGGCGATCGCGGCGGTGTCACTCGCACCGCGACCGGCTGCGGCGGACACACCCTGGCTGAGTGTTTCGGAGAACGGCTACGCGTCGTTCACCGTCCCGGCGGCCTACGTCCAGGCCAACGCGGGCCAGGTGTCGCAGGTGGTCATCGAGGGGAACTTCGGCCCCTCCTCGACCTGGGCGGAGTTCGGTCTGACCCGCCGGGGCGACGTCTGGTCGGGGGTCCTCGGCCCGCTCAAGCCGGGGCTGTACTCCTACCAGGTCACGGGCGATGACACCAAGGGCCTCAAGGACCCGACGAACGGCGCCGGCGTGGCGTCCAAGCCTCTGTGGAGCACCTTCTTCGTCGCGGGCGACTCGGCGCGCCTGCTGGCGGACGCGCCCCAGGGACAGGGGGGCAAGGTCGAGACCCTGACCTACCAGGTCAAGAAGCAGGAGCGGTCGGCTCTGGTGTGGACGCCGCCCGGCTACCAGGCCGGGGGTTCCAAAGGTCCCAAGAATTACCCGGCGCTGTTTCTCCAGTCCGGCGAGGGGCAGGCCGCCACCGACTGGCTCGACCTCGGCCGGGCCAAGCAGATCCTCGACAACCTGTCGGTCCAGGGCTCCATGGAGCCGATGGTGGTTGTGATCAGCGGCGGCGACGGGCCGGCTGACGACAAGGGGCTGAAGGACCTCCGCAAGGTGGTCGCGGACAAGTACCACGTCCTCCGCGACCCGGCGCACCAGGCGATCGCCGGTGTGTCCGAGGGCGGGACGCAGGCGCTGCGTGCCGCTCTGACCAAGCCGGGCGAGTTCGCCTACACCGGCTCGTTCTCGGGCCTGCTCACGGAGAGCGCCGGCGGGCCGGACGCGAAGGCGATCAACCGCGACCTCAAGCTGGTGCGTCTGTACACCGGGAACGTGACCGATCCCGCGTACAACGCGACCAACCGCCTGACGAAGGCGTTGGAGCGCGCCGGTGTCAGGTACGAGTTCGACGGGGTCAACCCGGACGCCGGGGGGAACTGGAACGCCTGGCAGGAGAACCTGATCGATTTCGTGCCGCGCCTGTTCCGCAAGGTGCCGGACCATGGTCCGAGCGCCGGTCACGGGCCGCTGAAGGGCGAGTTCGCCCCGCCGTCGCCCGGCACCACCCCGACGCCGTTCGTGACCAAGGACGGCTTCGTCACCTTCGAGACCACGACGGACTTCACGGACGCTCAGCACGTCACGGTGTGGGCGAACATCGCTCCCGGCGGGAGCTGGCTGCGCGTTCCGATGTCCCGTGAAGGCGACCGGTGGCGGGCGACCGTGGGCCCGCTCGCCCCGTGGTTCTACTACTACAAGTTCATCGTCGACCGGGTCTCGGTCAAGGACGCGTCGAACCCGACGAAGATCACCTCTGAGCCGACGTGGAGCACGTTCTTCGTCTCCGGGGAGAGGTCACGCCTGCTTTCGGACGTTCCAGAGGGTCAGGGCGGAAAGGTCGAGAGCCTGACGTACCAGAGCACCGTGGCGAACCAGGAGAGGACCGCCTTGGTGTGGACCCCGCCCGGCTACGACCCGAACCGCGCGGAGCCGTATCCCGTCCTCTACCTCCAGCACGGTAGCGGCCAGAACTACACGGACTGGGTCGAGATGGGCCGCGCCAAGCAGATCCTCGACCACGAGTTCCTCGACGGGGATCTGGTGCCGATGGTGGTCGTGATGGGCAACGGCAACTCGTCCAACTTCAACAAGGAGCTGCTGGAGAACATCGTCCCGGCGGCCCGTGCCCGCTACCACATCTCCAGCGACCCGTCAGGGCAGGCCCTCGCCGGCCTCTCGATGGGCGGTGGGCAGGCGATCGGCGTGCTCAAGGCCTACCCGGGGGAGTTCGCCTACGTCGCGGCGTTCTCAGCCGGGTTCGGCAGCGGCACCGGTGTCGACGTGGCGGCGATCAACAGCAAGACCAAGTTGTTCCGCGTGTACGTCGGCGACGTGACCGACTTCGTGTACCCGTCGTTCATGGCGGGACTGACCACGATGGACAGTCTCGGCGTCCACTACGAGTTCGACGGGGTCACCCCCGGGCCGCACGGCTGGGACGTGTGGCAGAAGAACCTCATCGACCTGGCTCCGCGCCTGTTCAAGCGCTAGTCGGGTCCGTCCGAGGGCTCCACCGGGAGGTGGTCCGTCTTCGGACACGGGAGCGTGCGAGCGCTCACATGAGTATCGGCAGGAGGGACGGGGCGCGGATCGTGTCGTCCGCGCCCCGTCCCGGCCGATCACTCGGCCTCAGCGGCGGCGCATGGACCCCTTGTGCGCTGTGACCCCGAAAGGGAGATATGTCAATGAAGACGAGAAGATTACTTGTCACGGCGGCCATGGTCGCCGCCGCGAGCGCGCTCGCCTCCTGCGCCCCCGACGCAGGAGGCGGCGGAACCACCGCGGGCGGAAGCGCCCCGGCCGCGAACAACGCGGGCGGGAACAACGCGAGCAACTGCACGAACAAGATCAGCAAGAAGGACCTGCCGGTCGTGACCTTCTGGGGCTGGTACCCCAACACGCAGCTCGTCGTCGACAACTTCAACAAGCAGAACAACGAGGTGCAGGTCTGCTGGACCAACGTCGGCCAGGGGGGTGACGAGTACGACAAGTTCCAGACGGCCATCTCGGCGGGCACCGGCGCCCCCGACGTGATCATGATCGAGGCGGACCGGATCCCGACCTTCCAGATCCAGAAGGGCCTCGTCGACATCAAGAAGTACGGCTATGACGCCGTCAAGGACAACTACGGCCCCGGAGCGTGGAAGGACGTCTCGATCGGTGGCGCGGTCTACGGCGTGCCGGTCGACGGCGGACCGATGGCGATGATCTACCGGAAGGACATCTTCGACAAGTACGACATCAAGCCGCCGAAGACGTGGGCCGAGTACGAGCAGGCGGCGCAGAAGGTGAAGGACGCGGGGGGCCCGCTGTTCGGCGACCTGGGCGCGAACGTGCCGGCCGTCATGATGTCGCTGCAGATCCAGAAGGGCGCGAATCCGTTCACCTACGATCCGGCGCGGCCGGAGTCGATCGGCATCAAGCTGAACGACCAGGCGTCCAAGGATGTGCTCGACTACTGGGGACGTCTCGCCAAGAAGGGCGTGGTCGGGACGCAGGACCAGTTCACGCCGGAGTACATCGCCGGTGTGGTCAACGGTAAGTACGCGACGTACATATCGGCGGCCTGGGCGCCCGGATACCTCACCGGCGCAGGCGTGGGCAAGGGCAAGGACACCGGCAAGTTCGCGGTGGCGCCGCTCCCGCAGTGGGATGCCGGCAACCCGGTGCAGGTGAACTGGGGCGGGTCGGCCTTCTCGGTGACGAGCCAGGCCAAGAACCCCGAACTCGCGGCGAAGGTGGCGTACGGCCTCTACGCCGACGAGGAGTCGCTCACCGACGGCTGGACCAACCAGATCATCTTCCCGCTGAATCTCAACGCGCTCAACAATCCCAAGTTCGTGGACCTCAAGGTGGCGTTCTTCGACGGCCAGCAGGCGAACAAGGAGGTCTACGTCCCCGCGGCGAACGCTTACAAGGGCATGACCTACGCCCCGTTCGGCCAGTACTACCTCGACGCCATGACGAAGCAGCTCAGTGCCATCATCGAGGGCTCCGCCACCGGTGCGCAGGCCGCCGACCGCCTTCAGGAGGACGTGGCGGGCTACGCCAAGGAACAAGGATTCACCGTTCAGTGACAACACGGGTGGGCCGGTCCGTCCCCGGCCGGCCCACCCGCGCCCCCCGGCATCGACTTTGCGGAGCCCCAAGATGACCCTCCTTATCGAGGAGAGTGCGGCGAGCACTCAACAGAAAGCGCACAAGGTCCGCGGCAAGGTGCGCCTCCGTGAGCACCTGATGGGGTGGCTCTTCGTCGGGCCATTCGCGATCGTTTTCCTGGCGCTTCTCATCGCGCCGCTCGCGTACGCGTTCTACCTCAGCCTCTGGCAGAAGAAGCTGATCGGCGGCACCAGCTTCGTCTTCCTCGGCAACTACGCGAAGGCGTTCACCGACCCGACCTTCCTCTCCGGGGCGTGGTTCGTCATCCGCTTCTCGCTCGTCGCCATCCCGCTGCAGATCATCATCGCGCTCGCGATGGCCCTCATCGTGGACGCCGTGACCTCGCTGTTCATCCGCTTCTCCCGCCTCATGATCTTCCTGCCCTATGCCATTCCCACGGTCATCGGGGCGGTCATGTGGGGATTCCTGTACAGCAAGAGCTTCGGGCCGCTCTCCGACGTCTTCGGGTTGTTCGGCGCCGCCGCGCCCGACTTCTTCAGCAGCAATCTGATCTTCTACGGCCTGATCAACGTCGTCACCTGGCAGTGGGCCGGCTACTACATGATCATTTTGTATGCGGCGCTCCAGGGAATCGACCCGACACTTTACGAGGCCGCCCGTATGGACGGCGCCGGTAAATGGCAGGTCGCGCTTCGGATCAAAATCCCGCTGATCGCTCCCGCGCTGCTGCTGATCCTGGTCTTCTCACTCATCGGCACCCTGCAGTTCTTCAACGAACCACAGATTCTGCGGTACCTCGCGGCCGGCACGATCTCACCGGGATTCACGCCCAACATGTACGCCTACCAGCAGGCGTTCGGGCTCGCGAACTTCAACTACGGATCGGCGATCTCCTTCGCCCTCGGCGGGATCGTGTTCGTCTGCGTCTACGCCTTCCTTTTCTTCACCCGTAAGCGGAGGAGTTTCTTCTGATGACCGGCAGCGCCGGCGCACGCCGCCGTCCCCAGCGCCACCTCCCCCTGCAGATTCTTGTCGGCTTCCTGGTCGTGTACTTCCTCGTGCCGTTCTGGTGGGTCATCGTCAACGGTTCCAAAGACGCCCCCGGCCTGTTCAGCGGCAGCAACACCCTGTGGTTCGCCGATCGGGTCGACTACTTCGGGAACCTGGAGCGACTGTTCACCTACGACGGCGGCATCTACGGCAGGTGGATTCTCAACTCCACGTTGTACGCGTTCGCAGGCGGAATCGGCGCCACGATCCTGGCCGTCATGGCCGGCTACGGATTCGCCAAATACCGGTTCGCAGGCAGACGCTTCAGCTTCTCGATCCTGCTCGGCGCGTTGATGGTGCCCGCGACCGCCCTGGTGATCCCCACCTTCATGATGTTCTCCGGGCTCGGCCTGACGAACACCATCTGGGCGGTGATCCTCCCGTCGCTGCTCAACCCGTTCGGGGTGTACCTCATGCACGTGTACGCGCGCGACGCGGTACCCGACGAGATCCTGGACGCGGCGCGGGTCGACGGCGCGGGTGAAATGCGGACGTTCCTCCAGGTCGCGTTCCCGTTGATGCGGCCCGCGGTGGTCACGGTGCTGCTCCTGTCCGCCGTGGCGTCCTGGAACAACTACTTCCTGCCTCTCGCCATGCTCTCCGACAACCGCCTGTTCCCCGTCACCGTCGGCCTCGGCCTCTGGCAGGGAATCGCCTCGGCGAACAACTCGGGCAGCACCTCCCTCTGGAGCCTCATCATTCTGGGCGCGCTCGTGTCGGTGATCCCGCTCGTCATCGCCTTCTTCACCCTCCAACGGCACTGGCGCGGCGGACTGTCCGTCGGAGGCCTGAGGTAGCCGCGGCCGATCGTCGAGCAGTCAGTCAAGATGGACAGAGAGGTGTGCCGATGTCGATGACGAATCGCCCGCTACGCAGCCGGCAGTGGTTCGGAGCGGAGGGCCGCAACGGGTTCATCCACCGATCGTGGATGCGCAACCAGGGGTTCGCGGACGACGTCTTCGACGGCCGGCCGGTGATCGGCATCGCCACGACGTGGTCGGAGCTGACGCCGTGCAACGCCCACCTGCACGACCTGGCCGAGTCGGTGAAGCGCGGCGTGTGGGAGAGCGGTGGCCTGCCGCTGGAGTTTCCGGCGATGAGTTTGGGGGAGCCGCTGATGCGGCCGACGACCATGCTCTACCGCAATCTGCTGGCGATGGAGGCGGAGGAGCTGATCCGGGCCAACCCGCTCGACGGGGTGGTGCTGCTTTCCGGCTGCGACAAGACCACGCCCGGGCTGCTCATGGGGGCGGCCAGTGTCGACCTGCCCACTTTGATGGTCACCGGCGGCCCGATGCTGAACGGCAAGTTCCGCGGCCGGGACATCGGCTCGGGCACCGACGTGTGGCGTTTCACCGAGGAGCTGCGCGCGGGCCGGATGACCGCGGCGGACTGCGCCGAGGCGGAAGTCTGCATGTCCCGCAGCCGCGGGCACTGCATGACCATGGGGACCGCCTCCACGATGGCCTGCGTGACCGAGGCGCTCGGCGTCCAGCTGCCAGGGGCCGCCGCCGTGCCCGCGGTCGACTCCCGCCGGTACGCGCTCGCGCACGCCGCCGGGCGCCGGATCGTGGCCATGGTCGAAGAGGACCAGCGGCTGTCCACGGTGCTCACCCGGGAGGCCTTCGAGAACGCCATCCGGGTGAACGCCGCGATCGGCGGCTCCACCAACGCCGTGGTGCACCTGCTCGCGATCGCCGGGCGCCTCGGCGTCCCCCTGTCGCTGGAGGACTTCGACACGCTCACCGCCGATGTGCCCATGCTGGTGAACCTGATGCCCTCCGGGACGTACCTGATGGAGGACTTCGCGTACGCGGGCGGACTCCCGGCGGTGATGAAGGAGATCGCTTCCCTGCTGCACCTGGGCCCTGTCACCGTCAGCGGGAAGAGCGTGGCCGACAACATCAGCGGTGCCCAGTGCTGGAACCGGGAGGTCATCGGCACGATGGAGGAGCCGTTCCAGCCCGCCGGGTCGGGGACCGTCGTGCTGCGCGGGTCGCTCGCGCCGTCCGGGGCCGTGCTGAAGGTCTCCGCCGCCTCGCCCCATCTGCTGCGGCACACCGGACCGGCGCTCGTGTTCGACCGGATCGAGGACTATGCCGCCGTGGCCGACGACCCGGATCTCGACGTCACCCCCGACACGGTCATCGTGGTGCGGAACGCCGGACCACGCGGTTATCCCGGGTTTCCCGAGGTGGGGAACGTGCCCATGCCGCGGCGACTGCTCACCGAGGGGATCACCGACATGGTGCGAATCTCCGATGCCCGGATGAGCGGGACCGGCTACGGCACCTGCGTCCTGCACGTGGCCCCCGAGGCGTCGGTGGGCGGCCCCCTCGCACTCGCGCGTACCGGCGATGTGATCCGGCTCGACGTCCCGACACGGCGTCTGGACCTGCTGGTCGACGACGCGGAACTCGAGCGCCGTCGCGCCGCCTGGCAGCCCCCGCGACCGGCCGCAGACCGGGGCTGGGTACGTCTGTACAGCGAGCACGTCCTTCAGGCCGACAGAGGCGCGGACCTGGACTTCCTCGTCGGTGGCAGCGGCAGCGCCCCGCCACGTCACTCACACTGACCCACCAATGGCATGACGATCAGGGGAGACGCGGCCAGAGTTCCAGCCATTGATCAAGCTGCGTTCTCAGTGGTTCGCCGGTCACACGGTCGGCGATCGTCCTCATCGACCCGAGCAGGTTCTTGCAGGTACGCAGAGCCAGTGAGCTGGTACGCGGCTGTCCACTGGTTGCGTACGTCGCCGGCCGCGGCCTCTCCGTCCGCCATCCCCATTCAGCTTCGGCCTGCCGAGTCGACGCGAGCGCGTTCGTCGCTGCGCTCATTCAGACGGCTTGTCAGACACTCCCGATGGGCGACGATGGCGTGGCTGCCGGGGCCATCGGCGCTCCTGACGTCCATGACCACCCCATCGCCTCCCGGGCTCAGGATCGTGGGCGTACCGCAGATGTCGCACGGCCACCGAAAGCTGTCCAAGTCCCGGGCGCGGATGGTCAATCGCACCCATGCCGGTGGATGCCAACGGCGGATTTCCTGAACCACCGCATCGATTGTCGACGCTTGGGGTCTGCTCGGATTCCCGGGGCGACGGTGGGCGGGGCGGCCAGGCCTCTACCTCCGCCGGTTTCGGCCAGTCACGAGTAGCGGGCCATCACCCCAGAGCCGGAGCGCCTCCGCTGGAGGCACTGCCCTTACTGCCGCTGTTCGGCCGGGCCAGCCAGGAGCGGATGAGCTCGGTGGCGAGCCAGTGACCGCGATCTTCTGCCATCTGGAGGGGAGTTCCATAACGGTGGGATGCGGCCGAGGGGTTCGCGCCACGGGCAAGAAGGTACGCCGTCACATCCACATGTAAGGGCTCGCCGGTCTGTTGGTGTCCGTCGATCTCCACGTCTATGGAGTGGTGCAGCAGGCTCCATCCCTGTGTGTCGGAGTCTTGAACGTCGTGGCCGTTGTCGAGCAGGTCGCGAAGCGTCGGGAGGTCCTCGTGCTCGACCGCGTGATGGGCAGGGCTCCACTCCATGCGCGGAGTGTGCCAGACGCCACCGGGGTGGCCCGAGTTGCCGGCCTCATGGACCTGATGGCCTGGATGGGGCACGACACGTCCGGGCGGCATGATCTACCAGCACGCCGTACGCGGTGCCGGCAGAACCGTCACGTACGTGATCGGCAAGGACGGGGACCGACGCCAGGGGCAAGAGCGAATCGCCGGTGTCCTGGTCCCGGCGGGCTGATTGCACGGGAGATTAACGTGACCTTGAAAACAATCAAGGCCCGCGTCCGATTGACGCCCTGACCTGGGCCTTAGCCGCTAAGAGCGGGTGACGGGAATCGAACCCGCGCTGTCGGCTTGGGAAGTCTCCAACGCACCTGGGCGCCGGCCGAGTCGGAGGATCCTTGGCCTCTGCCCTCGCCGGCAGCGGGTCAGTTGGCCGGAAACCGTTGCAGGGGAGACTTGTCCCCGACGAGCCACAGATGGCCGAACGGGTCGATGAAGCCTCCTTGCCGGTGAATGCCCCATGGCGCCCGATGGTCGCGGATCTCGTCGATGCTGCCGTCCGCGCCGGCTGCCACGGCACGCTCGATGAATTCGTCGGGGTCGTCGGTGAAGACCTCGACTCGCACGGTCCTGGTGCCGGCCACGGCCGGGGCGTCCCAGCCGTTGTTCTCCGGCTGGCCCACGAAAACCGGGGCACCGGCGATGCTCAGCCCGGCGACGCCGCCAAGGTTCCACAGCTCCGTCGCGCCGAGTGCACGCTTGTACCAGTCGACAGCGGCAGGTGCGTCCTGGACCGCGAGCATGAGCGAAATATGCACATTCGGTGTCATTTCAGCCCTCCCCGGCCGCCGAGCGCGCCAACGTGTCACCTGACGCCTGGATATGGTTCGGCGGGTTCAAAAGGCATCATCCCGCGCTCAGGGCTTCGGCGTAGCCGATTCGCGCTCAATCAAGGCCGACTTCGGCAAGATCATGATGGTTCGCGCGTACACCATGTCATGGGGGATCCCGCCGTGGTGCAAACCACCGTCAACCCTCCGCCCGGCCTTGCTTCATCTATCGATATTCGATAGATTATGATCGCGAATCGATGAAAGGTGAGCCATGGGAAAGCTGGCAGTGCGCGCGCTTCGCGCCGTGCTCGTGGTGGTGCTCGCCGGCACCGCGTTCATACAGGCGGGAATGGTGTGGGCATTGGCCGCCGACCCGGAGGACGGGCCGCTCCCGCTGACCCCGCTGCGCGTGATCACGATCCTCGGCATGGCGTCGGTCCAGGTCGCTGTGGTGTGCGTATTGCGGCTGGTGACGATGGTGCGACGTGGAACCGTGTTTTCCCACGCCGCCTTCCGGTACGTGGACCTCGTGATCGGTGCGATCGTGGCGGCTGCCCTCCTGTGGTTCGCGGTCACGGTCCTCAACGCGCCGGGCCAGCGGGCCGACCCGGGCGTCACCGTCATCATGGGCGGGGTTGGCGTGGGCATCCTCGGGGTCGCGCTCATCGTGTACGTGCTGCGGATGCTGCTCGCCCAGGCCGTCGCGCGCGACGTCGAAGCGGCGCAGATGCAGGCCGAGCTGGACGAGGTGATCTGATGCCGATCGCCGTCGACATCGATGTGATGCTCGCCAAGCGCAAGATGTCCGTGGGAGAGCTCGCGGACCGCGTGGGGATCACGCCCGCCAACCTGGCGGTACTCAAGAACGGCCGCGCCAAGGCGGTGCGCTTCACGACTCTCGCCGCGCTCTGCGAGGTGCTTCAGTGCCAGCCGGGCGACCTGCTGCGCTGGGAGGCCGGGGACGCGGCGGCCGGATGACGCGCCCAGGGCGGGCGTGAAAACGTTTGGCACCACCGGTGGATCGCCCAGATCGAGAAGGCGCCATAAATGAACAACGCCCAGGTCGGAAACACTTCCTGCACCCGTGGTGAGCCGTAGCTGCCGCGCGTTTCGGCGTAGATCCGGTGAATCGTCCTCGTCAGTTCTTTGTCAAGGGTGACCTCAGGCCAGGTGCCCGGAGAACGGGGGAAGCTCACCGTGCTGGTCGCCGGTCCTTCGGCTGTTCGGGCCCGTTCATCTCAGTTCATGATCGCCCGCGTGGGTAGCTCCGAAGGCGGCTCCCAGAAGGCCTGGCGGATCACCTGCTTGCGAAGACGCACGCCGATCATGCTCGACTTCGAAGACGTGGCCGGCCGAGGCCCTGGGCGGACTCGTCAGATAAGTAGCAGGGTCTTCCCCACGGCGGTACGGTTCTCGATCGCGGCGTGCGCGCGCGCGTTCCAACGGAAAGGTCTGCCCGATGACCGGCCGGACGAGCCCCGCGACGGCCTGCGACATCACCTGCTCCGCCCACCGCACCACGTTCGGCCCGAAATCGAAGAGCTGCTCGATGGCCCAACCCTTCTCAGGTCAGGTCTCCCCGGTACGAGAGGAGAGCCACTTCGGCGGTCCTCCGAAGCCGGAGCGCCCTCGCCGGAGGCGGGTTATTGATCGATCAGGTTCCCTAGGAGCGCACCTTGACCTGACTGCAGTACGTGTCCGTGTTCGAGCGGAATCCAGAAGCACTCGAAGCGGATAGGCTTTCCGATCCCATCCTGGTCCTCTTCGCTCGTCCACCGGTCGGGGGTCTCCTGGTGGAGAGCGAGTTGGAAGAAGTGCCGGCGTTGAATCTCGGGGCGGTACGGAGTGATGTCGTAGTGAGCTACTCCGAGCTTACGAACGACAGTGAAGGCTGTGAGGCCGGTTTCCTCTCGTGCTTCGCGTAGTGCGGCGTCTCGGGGGTCCTCTCCGGGTTTGACCGTACCCGCGGGTACTTGTATTCCGACTTCTTCGTAGCTGTAGTCCAAATGGCGGAAGACGAGGAGCTGCCCGTCTCGGACGATGTAGCACAGCGCTTTTTCACGGGTGGTCTTGTCCCGCATGGCCCCTCCTTCCTCTGGATGTGCGGAGGCGCTGTAGTCCGGTGGCTTGAGTCAACGCGAGGCGGAATAGGGTGTGGGCCAGGATACTTCGCCGGCCTCCCATCGCCGTCGGCGGCGCGGCGGCTGGGGGGACGACCAGTGCTGGACCCTGGCCCGGATCGCCGAGATGATTCAGCGCCTGTTCCGCGTGAGCTACACCGTGGGCGGGGTCTGCTACCTGCTGCATCGTCTGGGCTGGAGCTGGCAGGCAGCCGTAGGCGATCGGTTCTTCCTCCAGGGCCTGCTCGCGAAGCGACGCCGCAGGCGCCCTTGACACGGCGGGAACGGCCGGGACACTTGGGCAGCGAGGAGGACGGGCTACCAAGTTGAACTCGAGGCCCCCGTCGGAGGCAGAAGCGGCAAGGAAGAGCAACCCGCGTCGCGTCAGAATGCCTCAAGAGCCCTCTCCAAAGTGATCTGCGGCCCTGAGGTAAGCGAGACAGAATACTGGCGCATGAAGGATAAACCTGCAGGTCTGGCGGAGGCCGAGCTGATGGTGGCCCTGACCGAGGGCTGGGGCATAGAGCCCCACTCGGTCGAGTACCTCACGGTGGGCGCAGGCAGCTACCACTGGTCAGTGGTGGATCGATGTGGGACGGCATGGTTCGTCAAGGTGGATGACCTCGGCGTCGAGGACGCTGGACGTGATGCTGCGTTCGGCCAGCTCGGCCAGTCGTTTGGCGCCGCCCTGGCACTGCGCCGGGACGCGGGGCTCGACTTCGTTCTTGCGCCGATCCCGACCACGACCGGCGCCGCGATCCGGCGGCTGACCTCGCGGTACGCCCTGTCGGTGTTTCCAATGGTGGCGGGTGCTGCCGGGCACTTCGGCGCGCACCGGCCCGAGGACCGTGCCGAGGTGATCGACCTGCTGGCCGAGCTGCACGAGGCAACCCCGATCGTGGCGGAGACCGCATCACGGGCTGACCTGGTGCTGCCCGCTCGGGACAAGCTGGAGGAGGCGCTGCAGGACCTCGATCGAGAGTGGACCGGCGGGCCTCATGCCGAGCCGGCCCGCAAGCTGCTGTCCGACCATGCCGGGCAAATCCAACGATTGCTCGCCGACTTCGATTGGCGCGTCGATCAAGTACGGACCACTGCTGCGGCGTGGGTGGTCACGCACGGCGAACCGCACCCCGGGAACGTCATGCGTACCCCGGCTGGACTGCGGCTCATCGACTGGGGCACCGTACAGATCGCTCCGCCGGAGCGGGACCTGTGGATGCTCACCTCCGCCTTCGCCCGCATGCTCGGCAAGAACCCGGTTGGCGACGATGACGTGCTCGCCCGTTACACCCGGGCCACCGGCCGGGCCGTCACATCGGCCGGCCTCGCTCTCTATCCGCTTTGGTGGCGGCTCGCCGACATCGCCATCTTCGCTGACGAGCTGCGGCGGCCGCACGGCACCGGCGAGGACATCGCCGCATCGTTGCACTATCTCACCGGCTATCTCGAATCCAGCCAAGACTGACCTGCGGTCGGGTGGCGGTGCGGCGCCCATACGGCGGGACGCGCCGCTGTCCAAGTCGTCGGCCGTACGGCAGGCGATGCAGGAGGGCGCCAGGTGCAGAGCCGGGCCTTCCTCGGCGAGGATCTCGGGCCCGACGTCCCCATGTTCCCCGGCGGCCTCGTCATCAGCAACGACGGGCCGTTCTGGCTGCCGGCCAAGGCGTAGGCGGAAGGAGAGAGATGCCGGTCGCCCGGATCAACGGGATCACCCTGGGTTACGACGACTACGGCTCCGGAGACCCGGTCGTCCTGGTCACGGGCACCGGGGCGCCTGGCCGGATTACCTCCAGGCCGTGTCGAACCTGTCGCCGCGCACGCTCAGCGACGACCAGCAGATCAGGGACTGGCTCGACGTGTTCGAGATGTCGGCGGTGGACCGCGCGGCCGTGCGCGGGCAGGTCAGCCTCCAGGTGACCGTGAGTCCCCGTGATTCACCGCTGATCGCCGCTCGTTCTGGCACGGATCTGGCGCGCGAACGATGCTTCTGTGTTGTGGCATTGTCGGTCGAAGCTGGCAGCATGCAGCCTTATGGACGTCGACAACTTCTGGCTCTCCTCCAGCGGTCCCCGCACGCGGAGTACTGATCATGACCGAGGATGAGATCTTCGAAGCGATACGGTCGGACCCTGGGCCTGATGTGCTACCGGTGGCCTCGTCCGAGGCGGTCGCTGAGGCTGAAGAGGCCATCGGTTACCCGCTTCCTTCGCTGCTGCGGCGGCTGTATCTGGAGGTGGGGAACGGAGGTTTCGGTCCTCGCGGTGGCATCATCGGTGTACGGGGCTATGACTTCTGGAAGAGCGACATCTTCGCGGACATCACTGAATCGGCTCTGGGGTTTCGGGCTGAGTCCAGCGGACGATGCGCGGGCATGATCCAGTTGCTGGACTGGGGGTGTGCAATCGCGTCCCTGCTGGATTGTCGCGATCCCGAGGGTGCGATGTGGGGGTGGGATCCCAATCTGTGCTGCTTGGATCATGCGCTCTTCCCTCAGGACATCACCTTCGCGCCGTGGCTCGCGGAGTCGATTGGCCGCGATTTCGCTGAACCGTTCTATGACGGTTACTTCGAGGTCTCGCCGCAAGATGAGGCAGAGATGGCGGTGAGCACCTTCGGAGAAGAGGGGGGACCGTGCCTGTGGTCGCCGCCCGTGTGGGTGAAGGGCAGGGAGGCCGGCACCTGGAAGCGCCGTCACATGTCCGATGACTGACGAGTTGGCTTCGTGAGTGAGCACGGGGCCCGGCCGAGGAGGAGCGCTTCCACCACGATCTGGGCTGAGGCGATCGAAAAATCACAGGTCTCGGGTTTCGCGTCCGACCTGGACCATCGCACTGAGAGCGGGTGACGGGAATCGAACCCGCGCTGCCAGCTTGGGAAGTCTCTCCGGATCAACGCTCCTGACCTCAGGTATTCACTGACCTGCGCCGCCGCGCGCGACTCCCCGTGAATCCCCGTCACCCCTCTTGATCGCCGCTCCATCGGGCACGTAACGGGCATGTAATGGTGCGGCACCAGGACGTGCAACGGGCGGGATGATCAACACGGCACCTTGTCCGATCAGAAGTGTCGGTAGCCACTGCCATACTCCGGCCCATGACAATGGAGACGGTCGTTCTCACCGGTGCCGCCGGACAGGTCGGATCCGTGCTGCGTGAACCGCTGCGGCGTCGACTGCGCCGGCTGATCGCGGTCGACCGGGCGCCGCTGACCGCTCAAGGGCCGGACGAGGAAGTCCACCAAGCCCACTTGGCCGAGATAGAGGACGTGACGTCGGTCATCGGGGGCGCCGACGCGATCGTGCACCTGGCCGGAGTGCCGGACGAGGCGCCGCTCGCCGACCTCCTGGACGGCAACGTCTTGGGTACTCACCACGTGCTGGAGGCGGCGCGGCGTACGGGAGTCAAACGCGTGGTGCTGGCCAGCAGCAACCGGCTGACCGGCTGCTACCCGGTCGCGCAGACGGTCTCGGCGCAGATGCCGCCCCGCCCTGACGGCCTCTACGGCGTCAGCAAGGTCGCCGTGGAAGCCCTGGGGCGGCTGTACGCCGACAAGTTCGGCCTGCAAGTGGTGTGCCTGCGCATCGGAAGCCTCGAACCCGAGCCGAGCGAGCCACGGCACCTGGCCACCTGGCTAAGCCCGCGCGACTGCGCCGGATTCGTCTGGGCCGCGCTGACCCGGCCCGGCATCACCTTCACCGCCGCGTACGCGGTCTCGGCCAACACCCGCCGAGTCTGGGAACTCGACGACCAACTCGGCTACCTTCCCCGCGATGACGCCGAAGCCTACGCCGACCGGATCCCTGGATCGGCACGGTACTTCACCGGTAACCAACTCCAGGGCGGCGACTACGCCACCGCCGACTACACCCTCCGTTACGCCTTTGAGCAGCAGCCGACCGACAGATCATTCCGTTAGCAGCTCTTGGGGCCACGCGGGCCAGAGCGGCGGATAGCACCGCCACCTGGTGCAACCGGGGCTGAGGAACGAAGTCCCGGGCCGTCGATCGCCCCCTACCACGACAGACCTCGGCCGCCCCGTGGCGGTTGTCGTGCTGGATGGCATCGGTCGGCGCGTCCAAGTTTTTGGCTGAGGTCGGCGCATCGGTGTGGTTCGACGAGTACGACGATGTCGACGACACGTGAAACGTTTTCGAGCGTCGTTGACACGCCGAGACCACCGATACAGAGTGATGTTCATCGAAGCCGGAGCGCTTCACCGTGAGTCCTCCTCGGCCCCCGTTGATCGTCGACCGTACGGGCACGCAACGGGCACACGACGCGGCTGGTTTCTCTGGAGGTGGGTGGAGGGCCATGTCCTGTGGACGTGCTGATCTGCGGTTCACCCAGCCGTTGCCGGCAGCGAGAACACAACGGCCCGCTGCCGATGCGCGGGAGGATAGGTTGTCGGTACAGCCTGTGGAGCCCGTTGCTCCGCGTGATCCGGCTGAGGATCCGGCCGCGATCTTCGAAGTGCTTCCGCCGTCGCACCGTGCCCGGTTCCGGGCGGAGTATGACGAGGCTTTGGAAGCCGCGCACGACCTGGTCCGCTTCAAGCAGGTGCAGATGTTATTGCGTCAGTGGCGCCTGCGTGCGATCGCTTACATGCGCCCGGGCTATGAGGTCGTCCAGGACGCTCTCCAGGACCCTACGGAGATGTTCACTCGCTACACCCCACCCGAGTGGGAGGGCCGGGTGCGAGCTACACGTTCGATGGCTTCCACGGACGCGCCCTCTACGAGTTGAACGGCCTGCCCGAGGAGGTCCGCGACGGCCCGCTGCTGGAGCGTCTCATCGAACACCTTCGCGATCCCTGGGATGCGGTTGGGCCGGTTGACCCTTAAGACAACGATTAAGGTCCCGGGGCGCGCTCTGTCCCTGACCGGGGCCTTCGCTCGTGGAGCGGGTGACGGGAATCGGACCGCGCTGTCAGCTCGGGAAGCGTATGAATCACGCCTCGTAGGCTCGCTGAGCTGGGCTTCGGAGCGGCCATGAGTGACCGTGATTGACCCCTCGTCGCCCTGGCTAATGGCCCGTCGATCACGGATGACCTCGTCGCCGGGGCAGCACACGATCAAGAGCGTGACCTGATTTCCGAGCAGGGTCGGCGCCCTCAGTGGAGACGAGCATGCGCGCATCAAGGGGCACAAGATGTCGTTAACGAAGCCATCACCAGGTTTGCCCATCGAAGGTGTCATGTCGTCACTGCAGAAGTGGCTCGACTCGTCCGGTGACTAGGATCAACGCGAACTATCACCCGAAACAACGGCAAACTACGCAGGGCCGTATGAACCCCCCGAGTTAACGCGAGAGGGAGTCGTGGAACTTCGCGACATCGAGATCTTCCTGACCCTGGCCGAAGAGCTGCACTTCGGGCGGACCGCCGAACGGTTGCGCGTCACCCCCGCCCGCATCACCCAGGCCATCAAGAAACAGGAACGCCGGATCGGCGCCCCGCTGTTCGAGCGCACCAGCCGCACGGTCCGGCTGACCTCGCTCGGCCGGCAGCTCCGCGACGACCTCTCGCCCGTCTACACCGGGCTGCAGGACGGCATGCGCCGCGCCACGCTGGCCGCCCAGGGCGTCACCGCCGTGCTGCGCGTCGGCATGATCCCCTTCAACGCTCACGACCTGCGCCCCTACTGGGACACCTTCCGCACCCGCCACCCGCAGTGGAAACTGCAGATCCAGCACGCCCCCTACATCGACCCGTTCGCCGGGTTGCGCCGCGGCGATCTTGACATCCTGATCTGCTGGCTACCGGTCGAAGAACCCGACCTGACGGTGGGTCCGGTCCTGTTCGCCGACCCGCGGGTGATGGCCGTGGCCGCCGACCACGAACTCACCCGGCGCACCTCCGTCTCACTGGAGATGCTTGCCGACTTCCAGCACAGCGACGCCCCGCCCATGTCCGTTCCGGACTACTGGGCCGACAGCTTCATCCCGTCCCACACCCGCAAGGGCCGCCCTATCGAACGCGGCCCCTTGGTAAGCAACACCGAGGAGATCCTCACCCTGGCAAGTGCTGGGGAGCTCGTCAACCTCTTCCCCGCTCACATGACGCGCTATTGGAACCGGCCCGACATCGCCTACCTGCCCGTCAGCGACATCGACGCCCTGCGGTTTGCCCTGGTGTGGCGTACTGAGACCGAGAACGAGCGCATCCGGGCCCTTGCCCAAGTCGCCGCCGACATCGGCACCCTCGTCGTCTGAGCCGCGCACCCTGGGCACGTCGCGTTGGTCACGCATGTTGAGGAGCTCCGCGTCCGGTGGTGTCTCCGGACTGCCGGCGCCGCCCAAGCCCCGATGCGCACAGTCGATCTTCGACCAGCCGTCGAGCGAACCCAACCATAGCGTCCGAACGAGCTCGTACGGCGCTCGACAACGTGTTCCGTTCCGCGCTCGATGTGCCCCGATCATGAATGAGGCGGGGAGAACTCCCAGCTCGGAGAGGGAAACAGCGGACGAGTCGGCCTGTAGGCCGGGTTCTGATCGCAGCGTGTCTCTGACCTGCGGCTAATCTCCAAAACAGGGTTTGGGCTGGGATTTATGTTCCAGCAGTTGCCAACAGTTCGGGAAGTTTTCCGTGCTCTGGCGGAACAGAGACGGAACGGGCCTCAAGTGATCCATCTGCCGGTCGGTCTTACTTCTCGGCCGTGCCGGGTTTCCCGCTGATGGACTCCTGATAGATGTCCGCGTAGGTGCGCGAGTCCTTGACCAGGTCGTCGCAGAAGGCGGCGACGTCGTTGCCGATGAGTTCCAGGACTCCCTTGCCGGCCGTGACGCCCTCCTCGAAGAAATCGACAATCCCTGAGAGTAGGGTCCCGTCAAACAAGTCGATCGGTCCGATCTTGAAGAAGTACTTCTGAATCTCCTTGTAGACGATCTGATAATCCGGCGGGAGCGCCTTGACCCGCGCCATGTGCGCCCGCCACTGCTTCTTGCCCTCGATGATGTCTTGGATGCCCACGTCAGCCTCCTAGCCGGCCCAATTTCCTTGCGACGTTCCTGTTCAACTGCTCGCGCCACCGGTCGCGATAGCTTCGAGCCCCTTCTCCGCCGGCCAATGCCGCGCAGAAGCCCCCGATGTCGTCACCCAGCACCTCGTGAATACTCTGCCCATCGGCCGCTGTCTCTTCGAGCAGCCCCAGAGCACCGTCGAGAATCGGCATCAGGTTTCGACCTGTGAAGTCCCCGTAGGAGAAAAGATGACCCTTGATCTGTTCCCACGCCGCCCGGTAGTCGGCCGGCAAGGCCTCGGCCCGAGCTTCGAACGCCTTCCATTCCCTGGTGAGATCGCTGCCTGTAATGGTCTCCCAGAAGTTCATCTCCCACCCTCCTTGAGCTTGTCGATCCGTGATGTGATGTACTCCCATTTCGCCCAGAATGTCGCGAGTTCTTCGCGCCCCGCGTCGTTGAGCGCATAGAACTTGCGCGGCGGGCCCAGCCCGGACGGTCGTTTCGTCACCTGGACGAGCCTGTTCTTCTCCAGTCGCAGCAGGATGGTGTAAACCGTCCCCTCGACGACGTCGGCGAAGCCGAGTTCGTTCAGCTGGCGCGTGATGGCGTACCCGTAGGTCTCCTCGCTGCCGATGATTTCAAGCACGCAGCCCTCAAGCGTGCCCTTCAGCATCTCCGTCAGGTCGTCCATCGTGGGTCCTCTTCGATCTCCTGGTACTTGGTGCTACTGAGTACCACTATACGGTACCACCGAGTAGTGGGCCAATGTCCAGCAAGCGGCGAGCACAGCTCCTGGTCGGTGCACGGCAAGGCGCACAAGCCTGAACACCTCGGCTATGCGGGCCGGCGGGTCCTCGTCTCCTGCAAGTGGTCGAACAAGACCCTGACTGAGCACAAGCAGGACCGGCGTACCTGGGGCCTGGAAGCCCTCGGTCTCCCCCGACAAACCCGCTATACCTGGCGGCCGGTCCCCAGTGGAGACGCCAACGTGCCGCCGATCGCCGTGCGGCTCCTGCGGTCGGTCCATGAACGCCAGCGATGGCGTAACCACATGAACCAGCTACAGGCCCAAGCAGACGGACAAGATCATTCGGCAAGTCGGTCGGCTGCATGAGACGTCGAGATGACCTTGAAAACAATCAAGGCCCGGGTCCGGATTGACGTCCTGACCTGGGCCTTCGCTCTGAGAGCGGGTGACGGGAATCGAACCCGCGCTGTCAGCTTGGGAAGTCTTTCAAGATCACGCGCTCTGAGCTGGGAGAACGCTGACCTGGGCAGATGGGGGTCGAGTGACCGTGAGTCCCCGTGGTTCCCCGCGAGCCGCCGACCGTACGGGCACGCAACGGGCACGCCGACTGTCCGGACAGCGGGGTGGCGTATGCAGGGATAAATGCCTTGCCGTCGATGGTGTGGCCCCATGTATGGTCACGCGCCAGAGCGTCATCAGACGAAGTCGTCCAACAGGGAGCGTGCGTGACCACCTTCGATATTCCTGTTCGATTGGAGACCGAGCGCCTTGTGGTGCGGCCACACGAACCAGCAGATCATGACCAGGTAGCCGCGCTCATCATGAACGGGGATGCGTCCAGTGCCCTTCCGCCGGGCCGTCCCTCTGCTGTTGGGGAAGTCAAGGAGTGGCTCGCTGACGGCGTTCATGGATTGCGACGCTCCGGCAAGGGCGTGCAGCTTGCGATCTTCACTAAGGACGGCGAACTGGTCGGCGGCGTCAGCCTGCATGGAGCCGACTGGAACGCCGGGATCACTCAAGTGGGCTACGGCGTGGGCCCCAAGTCTCGCGGAAAGGGCATCGCACCCGAGGCGGTTGGCGCGGTTACGCACTGGGCCCTCTCACTGGGCCTCCATCGGGTGGAGCTACGCACCACTCTCGAGAATGAGGCGTCCCAGCGTGTCGCGGCCAAGGCCGGATTCACCTATGAGGGCACGTTGCGACAGGCGCAGCGCGGACATGACGGCCTGCACGATCTGCTCGTGTTCAGTGTTCTCGCGGACGAAGTCCGAGCTTAAATGCCCGCAGCGGCGACAGCCGCACCCCGGCCTGTCCATCCCGTTCGCCGTCGACCCGACCGCGGAGCTGCAGCGGGTGGGTGACGGAGGTGCAAGCTCAGCTTGAGACAAGCCCAATAAAGATCAAGGCCCGGGTTCGGATTCTCATCCTGACCTGGGCCTTCGCTCGTGGAGCGGGTGACGGGAATCGAACCCGCGCTGTCAGCTTGGGAAGTGCATCGAGTACGGCAGATGAGGCGGCCGAGCTGGGCGTTCGGTCGGTCATGAGTGACCGTGGCTGACCCCTCGTCACCCTATCTAATTGCACGCTAATTGCACGGTGATCACGCGGTGTGCAGCCAGTACGCTCCTGCCATGTTGACCGTACGGTGGCCCGATGACTTCGATGACTACGCCTGGGAGGTCGAATCCAAAGGCTGGTTCGACGGCGTCACGGTGGAGTGGAACGGGACAAGCATCCGACCGGTGTTCTACGACCCGGTACGGCTCAGCCAAGCGATCTCCGATGAGCTCGCCGGCGGCTTGTTCTTCCGGGAGTCCAACCTCGTGGTGATCGAGATTGTCACCCGTGATCACATGGAGGCGGCCATCGCTGCTTTCTCGAAAGAAGACCTGGCTCGCCTGATACCCAATTAGATGTGTGGAGCGGGTGACGGGAATCGAACCCGCGCTGTCAGCTTGGGAAGTCTTTCAACACCATGCGGCCTGAGCTGGGAAAACGCTGACCTGCGCGTATGCCGGTCGAGTGACCGTGAGTCCCCGCTGCTTGCCGACCGTACGGGCCCGCAACGGGCACGGCGCAGGTCCTGGTAGATATCGCAGCATCGATGAGGCTGCCGCTTCGAATATCACCCTCCTTAGGATCGGGGCATGCCAGCTGACGAACGCGTGACCCGGTCTTCGTTCTCCGACCGTATCCAGCCGATCTCCGTCCCTCGTGTGATGCCGTTCTTGCCGCGCCGGATCTGGTCGGAGGGGGACTGGGGGCGCATCCAGCTCGGTTACTGCTCCCGAGGCATGGATGAGAAGTGGGACGTCTTCGCTGAGGGCGGTGTTGTCTTCCTGCATCGAAGCTGGACGGGCAACGGGGTCTTCGCGGCAACCTTCGCCCCGGCTGATGGAGGTGGCTGGCAGATCGCCGAGGCTGTGGTGGAACGCGACCCGGAGCGATATCGCAGCAACGACGACGAGTACGACTGTCTGATGCTTGAGCTGGTGCTCAGCGCGATCGTTCTTGGAGAGCCAGCGAAAGACCTCCGCGAGAGTCTCGTGGAGCTGACCCGCAAGAGGTCGGGGAACGCCCATGTTCCCGCTGGGGCCGTGCAACACAGTGCCCTGGGCCTGCGTTCGGGTTCGTAGGTCACGCTCCCTGCCGGTCAGCTGGGTTAGCCCTGTTCGGGTGAGCTTCGGCGGCCCAGTTCGCGGGCGTACTCGCCGCACCTCCACCTGTCCACCCCGTCCGCCGTCGACCCGACCGCGAAGCGGCAGCGGGCCGGCGACAGAGCTGCAAGCCCGGCTTGACGTGTCCCTTCGCCTGTGCACCTTCCACGGTGATTGGACGCCAACGGTCACAGCCGGGCTTGCGGCGGCGGAGGCGGGCTGCTGGGCTTGCCTGGGTCGATGGCGGGCGGGGTGGACACCCCACCCCAGCCACCCCACAACCCGCATGCATGTTCGAACACCACCCCGGAGCCGGAGCCCCCGCCGGAGGCATCACCACGCGCGGCCGGCACCTGGCGGGCACTTCCAGCTCAGCCCGACATCCTGTGAGCGGACTTGTACTGTCGCCTGGCGGCCCTTCCACTCATCCGCGCCAGCCGTCCGGCGTTGCTTGCGCGCTGTCCGCCGGGAGCACCAGCGGGAGGCGGCGGCGTGCGCCGTGACGGCGGCGCGTGCGGCCCGGTTAGGGCCGCCTTGATGACGTACAGAAAGTTCTCACAGAAGTCGGGGCTTTGCGAGTGCCCCACCAGATGCTTTACATGATCACGGCGAGGCGGGCGACACTTCCTCTTCTGCCGATGACAGTGCGTTTCTCTTGAGTGGCATCCCCGCCAGCGCCGCACGGATCAGCGAGTATCCTTGACCTTGAGAGGCAGCGCGTAATCGCGCACCAGCCGTTCTGGTTTGCCCAGCGCCCATGCCTTCGCGGCGGGCCCTATCCGATATCTACGGGCAGGCTTGCCGGTGATGGTGTCAAGGTGGGGCGACGTCACCGCCTGCAACGCCTTCCACGCCAGGCCGCCGAGGACGGCGAAGTCACGCCGCACGCACTCCGGCTCGTCGTCCGGGAACCACTTGAATGCCAGGCGACCTGGCATCATCTCCTCGGGTCGACCCTCCGCCGGGCGATACCGGCCTCCGGTGAAGGTAAGTACGTCGTTGTCCGTGGTCCACACGGAGGTATGCAGGTACTGGATGATGGGTCCGACTGTGCCGCCGTCTCGCCCGAGAAGGCGGAGGAACGCCTGCACACTATGGTGCTTCATAGCGGCCTGAAGCGATTCGTGTATAACGACGCCAGTGTCCCGCTCGTGAGTCTCCCACTGCGCGAATCCCGCGATCGAGGGCGCCACCGCCTCGCTGAAGGCTGTGACATCCGCGGGAAGCATGAACGTCATCGTTTGCTTGGAACGCGATCCCCGCTCGACCATGCGGACATGATCGCAGAGGTGAAGAGGCACGTTGCCCCTCCCATGCTCGGGAGCGCTCGCGTCGGTCCTGTTCACTATGAAGACGGGGGAGTTGATCACCGGGCGGCCCAAGTCGGATGCTGGCGCTCGTGTGGTCACGCTGACTGAGATCATCGTCGATGACCTCGTCTGGCACCTTCAGCGGTTCGCCAAGTCCGGACTCCCGGAGATCCCTATTCGTGACCTCCGGCACACGGGCAACACACTGGCGGCGGTCACGGGGGCGATCCGCAAGGAGCTGATGACCCGCATGGGTCGCTTCAGCACGAAGGCGGCGATGGTCTATCTGCACGCGGCCAAGGACAGGGACCGCGCGATAGCCGATGCCATGGGAGAGATCGTCAAGCAGGGGCTCGCTTCCGCCGAGGACGACGATGAGGACCAGGCGGCGACGGAAGCCAAGATCAACTGATCTGGCACGAATCTGGCACGCGAGTGAGGAAAGCCCGTAGAAATGATCAAAACCCGGGTCTGGATTGATGTCCTGACCTGGGCCTTCGCTCTGAGAGCGGGGTGACGGGAATCGAACCCGCGCTGTCAGCTTGGGAAGTGTATAGATTGCGGCTCGTAGGGCCGCTGACCTGCGGTTCGCGCCGGTCATGGGTGACCGTGGTTGCCCCCTCGTTACCCTCCTTAATGGCACGCTGATGGCACGACGGAGGGCGGCTCTGCGGGGATGAACGAGCGGACTGCGGGGGTGGACGTCAGGCAAGTTCCGGTGCGCCGCCATGCTCAGGCGAGTAGTAGTGCGCGATGGACGCGTACAAGGGCATCGACTGCAGGTGCCGACGTTCAAGGCGAACGCCGGTACGGTGTTCGGCAAAGGCGAGTGCGGCTTCGAGATGACGATCGATGAACCCGTCGCCGGGATCTTGGTAGCCGGGGATCATATCGAGGTATTCGCCGTCGAGAAGTTGGTCGTCCGGGTGGCGGGTGGAAGTGTAACCCCGGTACTTGGGATCGAACCTGGTGCGCACCTGGCCGTGGACGACGTAGAGGAACGTGGCATTCCAGTTGACGTTGCGCTCGACGCTGGCGATGACCGCGTCGGCCGACAAGTCGCCAACCACGTCTCGCATGATGCCGGCGTAGCCTCCCCACTCGACCATGATGGTTCCTCCCGGTGCAGGCCCGACATCGATGCCGCCCGGGCCGATGTAGTCGGGGTCGTCCACCGCGTGCAGGCGGCGCAGCACTTCCTGGGGGTCGAGTGCCTTCACGAAGGTGAAGCAGAAGCCGGAGTCGAAGCGGTGCCTGAACTCCTCCAACCAGCGATAGTCATCTGCCGTCACACCACTCATAGCCATCTCCTTCGCTCGGCAGCTCGGATCAATTCCATGTCTCTGAACTTCATCATTTAGATGGTCTTGCATGTCTGTGGCGTCCGACAATCTCGCTAGCCACGGTGGCCGGTGAGCCAGGGTGAGGAACGAACCCTGGATCGTCGATCGGGCCCCCAAGCACGTACGGCACCCAGCTATGCAGTGGCGATCGTAGGGCTGCATCTGTGCAGCGGCGCGGCAACCCCGGCCGGAGCGTTCGGTAAGTACGGCGGGGCCAGCGCGCAGTGCCCGGCCCGGTGTCCCGCCGCCGTCCGGGACCGGCCCCCAGGCCGCACGCCCGGCCGGCGGGCGGGCGGAGGGCCGGGGGTACGGTGGCGCGCCGCGCCGCCGCTTGATCTCTATGTGAACAATTCGGCAACGCCGCTGTGTCTAAGGAGGAAGGCTGGATGTCAAGACCGGCATCTGCTCGATGCTGGGGCATCTTGGCACTGTCCGATCGCTCTCTCCGAAAGGCCTGCCGATGGACAACCCAGCCCTGACCCGCTTCGGTGAGCTCGTCCAGGCAGCAGCCGAGCTGCGCCCCCTGGAGTTGGCCGAACTGCACGAGATCGGTGGCGTGCTGAGCGAGGTGATCCTTGCCGCCGCCGCCCTGGCCATCCGTGTGGAAACCGAGAACGCGACCCTGGGGAAGCGGTATGTTCTGCGCGATGCGACCGGCGACCCCGATCCGGAGGCGCGTTTGGCCGAGGTTCGGCAGCGCATGAGACGGATGGTTGATCTCCTGCAGAAAGCCGATCTGCACGCCCGCCGCTCCCACGCCGCGATCAACCGCATCGTGCAGACCGACCCCGACGCCGCCACGGGCCAACCGGTAGCGTCCGGGAGCTAAACAGAGCAACGGGACTGTACCTACGAACAACCATGGAAGCCGCGGGCGCGGTCGTGCCCGCCCGGAGCTTGCACCCAGCCCATGCCGCTAAACGCAGCGGCGCTGCATGATTCGGCAGGCTACGCCCTACGTTCCGCGTCCTTTTCCGCTCCGGCGACCAGTTCGACGAGGTCGGCGAGAATCTTCGGGGCTGCCGCGATGGTGGCGCGGGCGTTGGTGGTGTGTGGGCTGCCGTCGATGTCGGTGACGATGGCTCCGGCTTCGCGGGCGATGAGGACGCCTGCGGCGGTGTCCCATGGCTTGTGAGGGCGAACTTCACCCGCACATGGAGCAAGGCACTCAAGGACGCCAAGCTGACGGGCTTCCACTTTCACGACCTTCGCCACACCGGGAACACCTTCGCCTCGCAGTCCGGCGCGACGCTGCGGGAGCTGATGAACCGCATGGGCCACTCCACGACGCGGGCCGCACTGATCTATCAGCACACCGCGATGGAGCGTGACCGGGCCATCGCTGACGCGCTCGGGAAGCTCGCCGAGGAGGCGCTGAACAAGCAAGATCCAGACGGATCGGGCATGTAACGGGCACGGGAGATCGAAATGACCCCTAAAACAATCAAGGCCCCGGTCGGGAAACTGTTCCTGACCTGGGCCTTCGCTCGTGGAGCGGGTGACGGGAATCGAACCCGCGCTGTCAGCTTGGG
Source organism: Microbispora sp. NPDC049125 (assembly GCF_040802045.1). Taxonomy (NCBI): domain Bacteria; kingdom Bacillati; phylum Actinomycetota; class Actinomycetes; order Streptosporangiales; family Streptosporangiaceae; genus Microbispora; species Microbispora sp. NPDC049125. Next base: position 108,590 of record NZ_JBEZDW010000006.1, read on the forward strand.
AAGCTGATGTTCTGCCATTGAACTACACCCGCGTGTCCGGCCGGTGAAGGCCGCCGCGTCCCCTACTGTAGCGGAAACCGCGCGTGGTCCTGCAGTCCCTGAGCACAACTCGTCCGTGGGATCGTCCCGACCAGGACGACGGCCCCGGTCAGCGGGCCGTTAGCCTTGCACCCGTGCTGCTTTCCGATCGTGACATCCGCGCAGAGATCGAGTCCGGCAGGGTCAAGCTCGACCCCTACGAGCCGGCGATGATCCAGCCGTCGAGCGTCGACGTGCGCCTGGACCGGTACTTCCGGGTCTTCGAGAACCACCGGTACCCGCACATCGACCCGGCGATGGAGCAGCCCGACCTGACCCGTCAGGTCGAACCGGACGGCGACGAGCCCTTCATCCTGCACCCCGGCGAGTTCGTGCTCGCCAGCTCGTACGAGGTGATCAGCCTTCCGGACGACATCGCCTCCCGGCTGGAGGGGAAGTCCAGCCTCGGCCGCCTCGGCCTCCTCACGCACTCCACGGCGGGATTCATCGACCCCGGCTTCGAGGGGCACGTCACACTGGAGCTGTCGAACGTCGCCACACTGCCGATCAAGCTGTGGCCCGGCATGAAGATCGGTCAGCTGTGCATGTTCCGGCTGAGCTCGCCCGCCGAGTTCCCGTACGGCTCGCAGAAGTACGGCTCCCGCTACCAGGGGCAGCGGGGGCCCACACCGAGCCGGTCCTTCCTCAACTTCCACCGCACACGGGTGTGAATCCATCAGCGGTACGGCAACGAGTGTGTTACGACACACCATCCGGGCAACGAGAAGGGGAAGAGTGGGTTACAAGCGGCCCTGTGAGGGCTGAACTTCGCATTTCCACTGGTAACCCGTACTCTTCTCTGCGGACCGTCCCCGCACATCTGGAGAAATGACGTGCGCCTGCGTCTCACACCCCGTGAGGACAGTTACTACGACTTGTTCGCCGACTCGGCGAACAACCTCGTCACCGCATCGCGTCTGCTGGTGGAGATCATCAGCGACGGTTCGGACCGGGATGCTCTGGCCGAGAAGATGCGCGCCTGCGAGCACGCGGGTGACGAACGCACTCACGCGATCATGAACAGGCTCAATGAGAGCTTTATCACGCCTTTCGATCGTGAGGACATCTACCGCCTCGCCTCGAATCTCGACGACGTGATGGACTTCATGGAGGCGGCCGCCGACCTGATCGTCCTCTACCAGATCGACCACCTCCCCAAGGAGGTCGTACGACAGGTGGAGGTGCTCGAGAGGGCCGCCGAGCTGACCGCGGACGCCATGCCGCGGCTGCGCTCCATGCAGCACCTCAACGAGTACTGGATCGAGATCAACCGGCTGGAGAACCAGGCCGACCAGATCTACCGCCATCTCCTCGCCAAGCTGTTCAGCGGGGAGTACGACACGCTCACCGTCATGAAGATGCGCGAGGTGATCGAGCAGCTCGAGCTCGCAGCCGACGCCTTCGAGCACGTGGCGAACACGGTCGAGACGATCGCCGTGAAGGAAAGCTAGGGTCGGGAAGACTAAGTGGAGCTCGCCCTCGTCATCGGCGTGATCGCCATCGCGCTGCTGTTCGACTACACCAACGGCTTCCACGACGCGGCCAACGCGATCGCGACGTCCGTGTCGACCCGGGCGCTGACGCCGCGGGTCGCGCTGCTCATGGCGGCCGTCATGAACTTCATCGGCGCGCATCTCGGCACGTCCGTGGCCTCGACGGTCGGCAAGGGGATCATCGACGCCCCGGACGGCAGGCACGGTCTGATCATCGTGGGCGCCGCGCTCGTCGGCGCCATCGTCTGGAACCTCATCACCTGGTACTTCGGGCTGCCGTCGTCGTCCAGCCACGCGCTGATCGGCGGGCTGGTGGGCTCGGCCCTCGCCGCGACCGCCTCGGTCCACTGGAGCGGCGTGGTGGAGAAGGTCGTCATCCCGATGGTCCTGTCCCCGCTGGTCGGCTTCGCGCTGGGCGGGATCATCATGATCGCCATTCTATGGATCTTCCGCGGGGCCAACCCGCACAAGGCGAGCAGAGGGTTCCGATACGCCCAGACGGTGTCCGCCGCCGCCATGGCCCTCGGCCACGGCCTGCAGGACGCTCAGAAGACGATGGGCGTCATCTTCCTCGCGCTGGTCGTCGGCGGATACGCGTCCCCGACCGGCGGCATCCCCGAATGGGTCATCACGTCCTCGGCGCTGGCGATCTCGCTCGGCACGTACGCCGGCGGATGGCGGATCATGCGGACCCTCGGCCGACGCATCATCCACCTCGACCCGCCCCACGGCTTCGCGGCCGAGGCGGCGGCCGCCTCGGTGCTCTACACGGCGGCCATCGGCTTCGGGGCCCCGATCTCCACGACGCACACGATCACCAGCGCGATCATGGGTGTGGGCGCGACCCGGCGCCTGTCCGCCGTCCGGTGGGGCATCGCCGGGAACATCGTCACGGCGTGGGTCCTGACGATCCCGGCCGCGGCCGTCGTCGCCGCCATCGCCTACTTCCTGCTCAACCTGATCCTCGGATAGCCCGTCGGTCGGCTGCGGCCCTCGCCAGGCCTTGCCGCGGGACCGGAGCCGCCCGCAGGGCCGCCGCGGGAGGTCCGCCCGTACGGTCGCATGACCGGCGGTGCACGTGGCGGGCCGCTACTTGCGGTACATCACGTCGGTGTCCCACCGGGTGAACCCGAGTGCCTCGTACAGCCGGATCGCGCCCGTGTTCTCCTCGTCCACGTACAGCATGACCTGGGCGAGGCCGAGGGAGCGCAGGTGTGCCAGCCCGGCGATGGTCAGCGCGCGGCCCAGGCCTGAGCCGCGCTCACCGGGCGCCACCCCGACCACGTAGACCTCGCCGATCGGCTCGTGGCCGTGCTCCCGGTCCCCGCCGTGGACCTTCGTCCAGTGGAACCCGGCCAGGGTGTCCCCACGTACGGCGAGGAAGAAGCCGGCGGGGTCGAACCACGGCTCCTGCTCGCGCCGCTTCAGGTCGTCGACCGTCCAGGCCCCCTGCTCCGGGTGGGTGGCGAAGGCCAGGCCGTTGACCGCGAGCCACGCCTCCTCGTCGCGTCCCGGCTCGAAGGCGCGCAGCCGTACGCCTTCGGGGAGGGGCGCCGCGGGCAGCGGCGCGAACAGCGAGCGGCGCATCTGCCACAGTGACCTGACCCGGGCGAGGCCGAGGTCGCCGGCGAGCCGCGCGGCGCCGGGAAGGTCGCCGTGCGCCCACAGGCGCAGGTGGCCGCCGCTCTCGTCCAGCACCGCCCGCGACAGCAGCCGGCCGAGGCCGCGCCGCCGGAACGCCGGATGGATCACCAGCTCGCCGCTCGGTCCCTCGACCGGGTCGGTCGGGTCGAGGTGGGCGAACCCGGCCAGGTCGGCGCCCTCGTACAGCAGCACGGCCCTCGCCCCGGGGTCGCCGCCGTAGCGCAGGTGGAGCATCACATGCTCGTTGAGGGGGCGCACCCCGTCGGACTCGGTGGCCGCCTCCACGAGGGCCAGCACGGCCGTCACCTGCTCGTCGCCGAGTCTTCCCTGGATCTCCACGCGCGTGTTCATGTTCCGCACACTAGGTGAACGGAGGAGGGGAGGGCATCACCGGCTTCGGCAATACCCGCCATCCGTAGCCCCCCTGAATCGTTACCTTTGCGCCATTGGATGCTTAAGTCGCGGCTTTACTGTCGAAGACCATGACCCCAGCATCCCTCACGCGCCTGGCTGTCGCCGGAGTCGCAGCGGTGGGCGTCGCCGCCCTCACCATGGGCCCGGCCAACGCCGCCCCCTCTTCCAAGACGCCGAAACCCCCCAAGGCCCCGAAGACCGCAGCGGTCCGGCTGCTCACGATCAACGACCTGCACGGCAACCTGGAGCCGCCGACCGGCTCGGGCGGCAAAATCGTGGACGAGACCGGTCAGTCCGTCGACGCCGGCGGCGCCGCGTACCTCGCCACCCACCTCAAGCAGCTCCGCAACGACGACACCCTCATGGTGGCCGCCGGAGACCTCATCGGGGCCTCGCCGCTCATCTCGGCCGCCTACCACGACGAGCCGACCGTCGCCCTGCTCGACCGGCTCGGGCTGAAGACCTCGGCCGTCGGCAACCACGAGTTCGACGAGGGCATCACCGAGCTCAACCGCATCATGAACGGCGGCTGCCACCCGGTGGACGGGTGCTCACCCGCCGGCAAGTGGAAGGGGTCGAGCTTCGACTACCTGGGCGCCAACGTCCTCAAGGAGGGCAGCGGCAAGTACGCCCTGCCGCCGTTCTACGTGGCGAAGATCAACGGGGTGAAGGTCGGCTTCATCGGCCTCGTCACCCAGACCACGCCGAACATCGTGACCGCCGCCGGCATCAAGGGCCTGCAGTTCACCGAGGAGATCGGGGCGGCCAACAAGGTCTCCAGGCTCCTCGCCCGCGCGGGCGTCAAGGCGCAGATCGTGCTGGTCCACGAGGGCGACAACGTCACCCCCAACCAGAGCCCCGACGCCTGCCCGGTCGTCCCCGGTGCCGGGTCGCGCATCGCGAGCGGCCTCGACCCGCAGATCGACGTGGTCGTCAGCGGCCACTCCCACCAGGCGTACATCTGCAAGACCAAGGACCCGGCCGGCCAGGACCGCTACTACACCCAGGGCTCGTCGTTCGGCCGCGTCATCACGCAGATCGACTTCCAGGTGGACCGCAAGACGCATGACGTCATCCGTTCCAGCGTGGTCGCCGACAACCACGTGGTGACGCGCACGGTCACCCCCGACCCCGAAACGGCCGCGTACGTCCAGACCTGGAAGGACAGGGTCGCGACGGTCGCGAACAAGCCGATCGGCAACATCACCGCGAACATCGGCAGGGACGCCACCGGCGCGGGCGAGTCCCCGCTCGGCGACCTCATCGCCGACGCGCAGCTTGAGGCCACCAAGACCGGCGGCAACGCGGAGATCGCGCTGATGAACCCGGGCGGCGTCCGCGCCGACCTCACCTACGCCCAGAGCGGCTCCGAGGGCGACGGCGTCGTGACGTACGGCGAGGCCTTCACGGTCCAGCCGTTCAACAACCTCATGCAGGTCGTCACACTCACCGGCGCGCAGCTCGACGCGCTGCTGGAGCAGCAGTGGACGGCCACGTCCACCAAGGTGCTGCTGCCGTCGGCCTCGCTAACCTACACGGCGGACCTGACCCAGCCGATCGGCTCGCGGGTCTCCGGCATCAAGATCAACGGTACGGCCGTGACCGACACCCAGCAGATCCGGGTGGCCGCCAACAACTTCCTCGTCGGCGGCGGCGACGGCTTCACCGTGTTCACGCAGGGCACCGGCCTGTGGAGCGGCCCGCTCGACATCGACGCGTTCGTGGCCTACATGACCGCGCACTCGCCGGTGGCCCCGCCGGCCGCCAACCGGATCACGTTCATCAAGTAGGAAGACGACGGCCAGGCCCGCCCCCCATCCGGGGGACGGGCCAGGCGCCGTTCAGCGTGCCGGCGTCGTTTGGCGTGCGGCGTCGTTCAACGTGCGGCGTCGGCCGCGGGTGCGGCCGGCGCCGGGTTGTGCGGCTAGCGCCGGGCCGGCTCGGCCGCCTCCGCCTGCTGCTCCCCGCCGCGGTCCGGGACGAACCGGTAGCCGACGTTGCGGACCGTTCCGATGAGCGCCTCGTACTCGGCGCCCAGCTTGGCCCGCAGCCGCCGGACGTGGACGTCGACCGTGCGGGTGCCCCCGAAGTAGTCGTACCCCCAGACCTCCTGGAGCAGCTGGGCCCGGGTGAAGACCCGTCCCGGGTGCTGAGCCAGGTACTTCAGCAGCTCGAACTCCTTGAACGTCAGGTCGAGCGCCCGGCCGCGCAGGCGCGCCGTGTAGGTCGCCTCGTCGATGGACAGGTCACCGCTGCGGATCTCGTCCGGCACCTCCTCGGCGGCGGCCAGCGACAGCCGCCCGGCCGCCATGCGCAGCCGCGCCTCGACCTCCGCGGGACCGGCGGTGTCGAGGACCACGTCGTCGACTCCCCACTCGGCCGTCATCGCCGCCAGACCGCCCTCGGTCACGATCGCCACCAGCGGGCAGGCGATCCCGGTCGTCCGCAGCAGCCGGCACAGGCTCTTGGCCTGCACGAGCTCGCGGCGGGCGTCCACCAGGATGGCGTCGGCGGGCGGTGCGTCGATCAGCGCGGAGCCCTCCGCGGGCGCCACCCGCACCGAGTGCAAGAGCAGTCCGAGTGCCGGCAGCACCTCCGCGGACGGCTCCAGGGCGTTGGTCAGCAGGAGCAGGTTGCTCACATGCGCCTCCTTGCACCTCGTCGGCGTGCGCCGTTTGCAGCACCGGAAACCGCGACAGCCGTACAAACACGTAAGGACCCGGGGGCCACGTTGCCCAGGTCCAATAACTCGTAGGGTAGCCCACAGGATGTTTAGGTCCAATGTGAGTCCCCCGTGTGAACAACGAGTCACGTGGCAAATCCGCGTAACGTGACGGTTACGCAGAGCCGTCGCGGGGGTGACCGAGCGGGGTGCCGAAGGGAGCCGACGGGCACATGGCCAACGGTACGGTCCGGTACTGGGCGGCGGCCAAGGAGGCCGCCGGAGTCGCCGAGGAGCCGTTCGACGCGGAGACGCTGGGAGACCTGCTCGCGCAGATCGCCGCCGACCCGCGGGTCGAGCGCGTCCTGCGCCGCTCGTCCTTCCTGGTGAACGGGGCGCCCGCCGGCACCCGCGACCCGCTCACGATCGCGCTGCCCGAGGGAGCGGTGGTCGAGGTTTTGCCCCCCTTCGCGGGGGGATGAGCCGCTACGCTGATCACCAGGACGAGCTCCCCGGAGGAGTCGGATGCGCAAGTTGGTCGTCTTCCTGATCGTGATCGGCATCCTGCTCGTCGTCGTGGACCGGGTGGCCGTCGTCGGAGTCCAGCGTGAGATCGCCAAGCAGGTCGAGGCGCAGTACGACCTCACGGACCCGCCGTCGGTCCAGATCAAGGGCGTCCCGTTCCTCACTCAGGCGATCTCGGGCCGGTACGACGAGATCGCCGTCGCCATCGGCCCGCTGACCAGGCAGGGCGTGCAGCTGTCGAGCATCGACGCCACGCTGTACGGCGTCACCGCCCCCCTGTCCCAGCTGATCCAGAACCCGTCCGGGGCCGACATCCGGGCCGAGCGGATCACCGGGACCGTCGTGATCTCCCACAAGACTCTGTCCGCCCAGGCGCCGCGCGGCATCAAGATCGAAGGAGGCGGCGGCGGGGGCACCCTGCGCGTGTCCGGTGAGCTGACCTTCCTCGGCCGGCAGGTGCCCGTCACGGCGGACATGCGGCTCGACGTCGTCCAGGGCGGGGTCAAGCTGACGCCGGTGAACGTGAAGCTCGCCGGCGCCATCCCCGTGCCCAACCCGGAGCGTTACATCACCTACACCGTGCCGGTGAAGGACCTGCCGCTGAACCTTAGAATCACCGGGGTGAAGACGACGCCGCAGGGCCTCGCGATCGAGGGCACGGCCACCGATGTCCCGCTCAGGTGAGCACACCCCGCCTGGTGAACCGGTCCGCCCCGCCGTACGTGATGAGGGTGTGAGTCCAGCCGGAACCGCCGACGAGGTGCTCATAAGGGCTCTTTTCGAGGAACACGGTGGGCCGCTGTACGGCTACGTACTGCGGCTGACCGGGGACCCCGGGCGGGCGGAGGACGTGGTGCAGGAGACGCTGCTGCGGGCATGGCGGCACCCCGGCGTGCTGGAGGGCCGCCCGGTGCGGGCCTGGCTGTTCACCGTCGCCCGCAACCTCGTCGTGGACCAGCACCGGGCCCGCATGGCGCGGCCCCAGGAGACGGGCGACGAGGCCCTCGCGGTCCTGCCCGCCGACGACCAGCTCGACAAGGCCCTCGAGTCGTGGGGAGTGGCCGAGGCCCTGGCCTCACTCAGGATCGAGCACCGCGAGGTGCTTCTGGAGACGTACTACCGGGGGAGATCGGTGAAGGAGGCGTCGGAGATCCTCGGCATCCCGCCGGGGACGGTCAAGTCGCGGACCTACTACGCGCTCCGGGCGCTGAAGCTCGCCCTGGAGGAACGGGGGCTCGCGCCATGACCTGCGAGGACGTACGGATCTCGCTCGGCGTCTACGTCCTCGGGGCCCTCGACGACGACGAGGCCGCGCAGGTCGAGGCCCACCTGGACGACTGCCCCGCCTGCCGGGCCGAGCTCGCGGAGCTGTCCGGGCTGCCGTCGCGGCTCGCGCTCGTGTCGGCCGACGACATCGATCGCGCGGCCCAGCCGCCCCGCGCCGTGCTCGACCGGCTCGTCGCCGCGTCGGCCCGGCGCAGCCGCCGGTCCCGCGTGCTGCTGGCCCTCGCGGCGTCGGCCGTCGTGGCGGCCCTGGGCGGCACCGCCTGGCTGTCGGCCGCGCACCAGACGGGCGGGCCCTCGACCGCGGACACCGGCGTCGCGGCGGGAGCGGCGCCCGCGCGCAGCTCGGCCGCCAGGGTCGAGGCCGATCAGAACCCCGCCAGCCCTCTCCTCGCCGCCGACTCTCCCGACCCGAGCGCGGCCAAGGCGGCGCCGCCGACCGAGGTCAGCCGGGAGAACGCCGGCGTCCGCCTCGCCGTGCGGCTGACCCCGCAGGCGGGGGGGACGAAGGTCGTGGCGGAGGTCTCCGGAGTCCCCTCGGGCACGGTGTGCTCGCTTCAGGCCGTGGGCCGTGACGGCACCGTCACGGCCGTCGGGAGCTGGCTGGCCGGGCCCGGGGGGTACCAGGGCGGGGCGGCGACCTTCGAGGGCGCGACGGCCCTGCAGGCCGGCGAGATCCGGCGCTTCGAGCTGACCACGCCGGACGGGCGACGGCTCGTGACCCTCCCGCTCTGACTGTCGCGATCTGGCTCCCTGGAGGGGGAATTAATCGCTGCGCCCGCGCGGTTCCAGACCGTGATGACAGGAATCGTGGTCCTCGTCGCCACGCTCGCCGCGGGCGTGCTGATCGGGCTGGCCATGAGGCGCCGTGACGGGAGGGTCCGTGCAGTGAAGCAGGGGCACCCCGCCGGGGACGGCGCCGTGACGGCGGGCGATCTGGGCGCTGCACTGGGCGAGCGGGCCACGCTCGTCCAGTTCTCCACGGCGTTCTGCCAGCCCTGCAGGGCGACCCGCCGGATCCTCGGCGAGGTCGCGGGCATGGTGCCCGGCGTACGCCATGTGGAGATCGACGCCGAGGCCCGGCTCGACCTGGTCAGGCGGTTCGACGTGCTGCGGACTCCGACCGTGCTGGTGCTCGACGGCTCCGGGACCGTGGTGAAAAGGGCCTCGGGCCAGCCGAGGAAGGCCGACGTCATCGCCGCCCTCGGCCTGGCCGTGGACGCGGCGTCTCACAGTGCGTCTCACCCTCCGGACAAGGTGTGACAGATGGCGAGACGGAAGGTACTGTCGTGGTCATGACTCCCACGACAGAGCTGCTCACGAAGCGGCGCGCGGTTGATTTCTGCCGCGTCGCTACAGCGCTCTGTCGCATGGCCTGAGGGTGATTCCTGCGGCGACCGCCGCACTCCGAGAATCCTTCAGGAGCATCCCACGATGCAGATCGACCCTCGCGGCCCCCGCTTCGGTGCGGCCATAACCACTGTGGTCCTCGCGGCCGTCCTGGTGACGCGCAGCCCCTGGCTGCTCGCCGTCCAGACGCTCGTGTTCGCGCTGGGGGCCTTCGACGCCTCACCGTACGGACTGCTGTTCCGGCGGCTGGTGCGCCCTCGACTGGGGCCGCCGGCTGAGCTGGAGGACGCGGCTCCGCCGCGTTTCGCGCAGGTCGTGGGCTTCGGGTTCGCAATCGCGGGGCTGATCGGGTTCGCGGCAGGGATCGCGCCGTTGGCCTTGGGTGCGACAGCAGCGGCACTGCTGGCCGCCTTTCTCAACGCAGCGTTCGGCTTCTGCCTCGGCTGCGAGATGTACCTGATCATCCGCCGTCTACAACCTGGGAGATTGCAATGAGCCGCTCCGCCGTCCTGGTGGACGCCGACTGGGTCGAGGCCAACCTCGACACGCCCGGCATCGTGCTCGTCGAGGTGGACGAGGACACCAAGGCCTACGACAAGGGCCACATCCGCGGTGCCGTGAAGATCGACTGGAGGGACGACCTCCAGGACCCGGTCCGGCGCGACTTCGTCGACAAGGCGGGCTTCGAGGCCCTCCTGTCGTCGCGCGGCATCGCCAACGACGACACCGTCGTTCTCTACGGCGGCAACAACAACTGGTTCGCCGCCTACGCCTACTGGTACTTCAAGCTGTACGGCCACGACAACGTCAAGCTGCTCGACGGCGGCCGCAAGAAGTGGGAGCTCGAGTCCCGCGAGCTGGTCGAGGACGTGCCGAGCCGGGCGGCCACGCAGTACCAGGCCACGGAGCCCGACACCTCCATCCGCGCCTTCCGCGACGACGTCGTCGCCGCGATCGGCAAGCAGAACCTGGTCGACGTGCGCTCGCCCGACGAGTTCACCGGCAAGCTGCTCGCCCCGGCCCACCTGCCGCAGGAGCAGGCGCAGCGCGCCGGCCACGTGCCGACCGCCCGCAACATCCCGTGGTCCAAGGCGGCCAACGACGACGGCACCTTCCGCTCCGACGACGAGCTCAAGGAGCTCTACGCCGGCGCCGGCGTCGACTTCGGCAAGGACACCATCGCCTACTGCCGCATCGGCGAGCGGTCGGCGCACACCTGGTTCGTGCTGCACGAGCTGCTCGGCCAGGCGAACGTGAAGAACTACGACGGTTCATGGACCGAGTACGGCTCGCTCGTGGGCGTGCCGATCGAGCTGGGAGAGGCCCGCTGATGACTGCTGATGGATGCGCTGCCCCGGAGCAGACCGTTGCACTGCCGGCAGGCATCGACCTGTCGACCCAGGCCGTGATCCAGGGCGTGGTCTCCGGCGCCGACACGGCCTACGCCCGCCTGCTCGACCACTCCGGCGAGTTCACCGGGGAGGTCGTCGTCTCCGACGAGGGCGTCTTCCGCTTCTTCGCCGCCCCCGGTCAGTGGACCGTCCGCATCATCGCGGGCGGCGGCGTCACGAAGGACGTCCCGGTCGAGGCGAAGCTCGGTGAGGTCGCCCAGCTCGCCGTGGCCGTCTGATTCGCTGAACCCAAGGCCGGCGCGTTCGTCAACGCGCCGGCCTTTCGCATGCTCCTCCCGTGGCCGGGACGGCTCCCTCCGGCGTTCCGGCGGTGGAGCGTAGTACTACTTGGTAGCTGTAGTACGTGACAGGAGCAGGCCCCATGCGGCTGAACGGCAAGGGACAACTCACCATCCCAGCGGAGATCCGCGAGAAATACGGCCTGCATCCAGGTGACGAGATGGATGTGGTGGAGGTGGGCACCACCCTGCAGATCGTGCGCCGGGAGGGGGGCGCCACTCGTGGGCAGCGAGCCGTGCAGCGGCTGCGGGGAAGCGCGACCACATCCATGACCACAGACGAGATCATGGGCTTGCTCCGTGACGAGTAGGCTCCGCCTGGTCGGCGAGCAGGTCACTCTCGTCGACTCATGCGTTCTGCTGGACGTGGCGACGGATGATCGGGCCGACTGGTCGGCGAGAGCTCTCGGCCAGGCGCTCGACGGAGGACGGCTGGTCATCAATCCCATCGTCTACGCCGAGGTCTCGACCGGCTTCGCCAGAATCGAGGACCTTGACGACGCTCTGCCCGCGGAGGAGTTCGAGCGGGAGAAGATCCCCTTCGAAGCCGCATTCCTGGCCGGGAAGGCGTTCCTCACCTACCGGAGACGGGGAGGGGGGAAGACGTCCCCGCTCCCGGACTTCTTCATCGGCGCGCACGCGGCTGTGCGGGATTACCGCCTGCTCACCAGAGACGCGGCGCGTTATCGCAGCTACTTTCCGACGGTCGATCTCCTCACGCCCTGACACCACTGGTGGTGTTGTCGGCACATCATCGGATAAGCGGCCATAACCGATACCATGCGGCAGGTGTCTGGAACGTCCGCGCTTGCCGCCCCCCGCCAGGCCGCCGCCGCCCCCGGCAGGGCCACCTGGATGCTGTCTCCGTACTCACTGCCGCTGCACGCGCTGCGCATAGCGGCGAGGTGCGCGCTGCCGCTGATCCTCTGGTTCTCCCTGGGACGCGTCATCCGCTGGGGCCTGCTCCTGGTGGCGGCGACCATCTCGCACGGTTCGTGGTACCAGGCCCGGCTGATCGTGGTGCTGTTCCTGTTCACGCTCGTCGTGATGACCTCACTGGCCACGACAGCGGGCATGCTGTACGTCGTACGCGGCGCGCTCATGGAGACCCAGGCGCGGCGGGAGACCGACGACGGCCGGGAGAGCCTGCTGGGAGCCCTCAACCGGACGGCCCTGATCTTCGCCGGTCTCTACATGACCTGGGGGTTCGCTGCCCAGGACGCGGTGGACTTCGCGAACATCGACCTGATGCGCCAGCCCGACCGGGGCGTGATCGACGCCTTCACCGGCGATGACAGCGGCGTGATGGCCGGGCTGACCAGCCTCGACGTGAAGGTCTCCGTCGTAACGATGGCGGTAGCCTACGTGGTGAAAACCTTCTTCGGCCGCCGCCATGAGGCCGGGAACGGGCGCTTTTCCGGGATGCTCGCCACGTTCGGAGAGCTCGCCTTCGTGTTCTACGGGATCAACGCGCTGGGGGCCGCGGTGGGGACCCGTTCCGAGTGGCTGGGGCAGCGGAAGGTGGTGGCCGGGTGGCACGACCTGACGGCGAAGGCCGCCGAAGGCATCCCCGGTTGGAAGTCCGCCTGGGAGTGGGTGGGCGAGACCTGGCCCCACGTGATCGAGGCACTCGCGATCCCTCTCGTCTGGCTGACGGTCGGTATCCTCGTGTACGGCGCGTACGCCGACGACACCCGGACCACGATCCGCGGGACCCGCCTGGAGTTGGCCGCCGAGCATCTGGAGCGCACGCACAGCCTGACGCGGCGGGCGCTCACCAAGCTGAGCGACGGCTGGACGAGCCGCTGGATCCCGCTGCTGAACTCGCTGCGGCTGACCGGTCGGGGCGGGGCGCCGCTCTTCGGGCTGTTCGCGCTGTGCTACGTCGGCCTGAGCATCGGCGGCGACTACCTCGGCAGGGCGGGCCGCTACCTGATGGCGAGCGACAAGCCGTACTTCTGGCTGGTGACCGATGTGCCCGTCGACTTCGTGAAGGATCTCCTCGTCACCACGGTGACCATGTGCCTGATCGCGGCGACCTTCGACCTGGCGGCCACGCGGAACCGGCTCCGGCTCAGCGCAGGAACCTCAGCACCTGGTCCGGCTTCTCCTCCGTCTTCACCGCGTCCTTGAAGATGTCGCTCACCGACTGCTCGGGCACCTCGCGATAGGTGTTCGGCCGGAGCAGGACCTCGACCTGGTCGGCGACGGAGGGCGGGACCACTCCCACCAGTTCCATCCGGAACGGCGTGCCGATCTTGTTGTCCTTCGCCTCGGGCGGGGTCTCGTTCGAGAGCTCCTCGGTCCGCCACTTGCGTCCCGCCCGGTCGGTGAGCTGGACTTCGGGTGCGCCGTGCCGGATCGCCCCCTCGCCGTCGAGGGCCGTCCGGGTGGCCACGACCTTCACCCACTGACGGTCGGAGACGGCGGGCTTGCCGGTCGGATCGGGAATCCGGTCCAGAGTGACCTGCCACGACACGTGCTGCCACACGCCGGCCTGACCGTGCGGCACGAGGTGGACGACGTCTCTCGGTTGCCCGTACTCATAGACGCTGTAGCCGAACCACCCCGGGAGCGCGACGGCGAGCGCCACGGACAGCGCGGCCCCGGCGCCGAGCAGCGCGGTTCGCCGGCGCGGCGTCTTCGCCGGTGCCTGAGCGGCTACCGGAGCCGCAGCCGGGGGTGCGGGCGGCGCCGTCCGGTGTTGCGGGGGGAGGGGCCGGCTTTCGCGGACGGCCGGGAAGGGTTGCGTCGACCGATCCTCGGTCTCCGGGGCCGGCGGCCAGACCCGCATGTCGTGCGGTGGGCGGAGCGTACCCGGCACCGGGATGGGCAGGGGGCCGGGCGCCGGCGCGTGCACGGGCGCCGGCAGCGGCCCGCTGAGGGTGATGTCGGAGGGCTGGGCGGGCGGCGGCGCGAACCAGTCGCGGGCGTCGTCGTGGCTGTCGCGGTGCGGTGGGCCGTCCATCGGCGTCTCGTTCATGAGGTTTTGGGCACCAGTGAGTGGAAGGCCTCGGCCTGGGAGACGAGCCGGTCGCCTGCCGCCCCTGAGAGTCCCAAGTCGATCTCCACCTCCGGCGCGAAGCTGTCCACAGGGATGGCGCCGGTAGGCGGTCGGAATACGAAACGGGCACCGCGCACGGCATCCTTCGGCACCTCGAAGACGAGGACGCCGCTCGACCAGAGCCCCGGCTGGATCCACTTGTTGAACATCGTGAGGCTCTCGGCCACCTTGTCGGTCGGCTTGTAGCGGCGCCCGTCCCCGCTCATCAGGACCGGAGGAGTGAGCGCGGCCAGCTGCATCGGCTCTCTGGGAGTGGTGGCGACCATGTTGACGAGCAGGAACACGTTGCTGGTCCCCACCTTGCTCACCTTGTTGGAGAAGTCGGTGGTGTCCACCGCCCGGGCGGCGCCGACCGAGGTGACCTTCACCGTGAACCGGCCGGTCTCCACCGGCCGGCCGATGCCGCCCTTGTAGGTCAGGAATGCGCCAAGCTCCTCGAACGAGGGGGCGAAGGTCTGCGCGTAGACGGCCGCCGCCGCCAGTCCGAGCCCGGCGACTCCCGCCGCGATCCGGCGCAGGGCGCCCCGCCTGGCCGGTGGCCGCTGCCGGGTCGCGGGGGTGGTGACGGAAGCCTGAGGGTGCGTCACGGCCATCACCCGCGCTCCTGCCGTACGGGGAGGGAGATCCGCGCGGCGACGGTGGGGACGAACGTGTCTCCCTTGTCCTCGCCCACGAGCTGCCAGTAGTAGGTCTCGTCCCGCGCTCCGACCTTGTCCCAGACGAACGAGCCCACGTCCAGGTCGATCTTCTCCGGAGCGGTGGCGGCCGGCTCCAGGTCGAACTTGACCACGACCGTGGTGGTGATCCCGGGATGGAGTTGCTGGCTCTTGATCCCATAGCTCAGCACCGTCACCTCCGGGCCGTACTTGGTCTTGATCTCGGGCGTGATCCGCAGGAGCGAGCGGGCGAAGCCGGTCAGGTACGGGACCTTGGCGTCAGGCTTGGGCAGCATCCCGACCGAGGTGGTCTCGTCACCCATGTTGGTGACCTTCAGCACCAGCTCCAGGTAGCGCTTGGGCCCGCCGAAGTCGTCCTTCTCCGTGGTGTCGATCGCCTTGATGAACTGGGTGCGGAACTCGCCCTGATCGATCACCTCGCCCGGCTCCGCCTTCGGCGGCGGTTCTTCTGCGGCCTCCGCGAAGCCGCCGAAGAGGGCGGTGACGGCGACGCCCGCCGCCGCGAGCGCGGAGGCGACCGGGACCAGGACCGGGCGTCGGCGGCGCGCGCCGCGGGGGGGTGACGTCATGGCAAGGCATGGTAGTACGACCGCGTGTGCACCATCCGCCGCATTCGTCCCATCGCCGTGGTGAAATACGTCCGAATGGCGAGAAGCCCGCCCTCACAGGGCCTTCAGCTCCTACGCTGTGACCGAGGCGGACATGGAGGGCCTGTGGGCGACCCGCACCCCGAGCATGCCCAGCTTCAGGCGGATCGGATCTACCTGGGCTGGCAATACGCTCTGCTGTACCCGGATCCGGGGCCTCCGCCGAAGCGCCCGGCCCGGGAGGACGTCGCCCAGACGCCGGTCGACGACGGGTGGGCGCAGCGCGAGCGTCTCCAGAAGGACCTGCTCAACCGCCCGGTCCGCATCTTCCGCGCCTTCATGGCGGTGGTAGCCGCCGGCTTCCTCGTGCTCGGCGTGACAAGCCTGCTGAACTGGTCGTTCGTGCTCCTCGGCCTCGTCGCGGCGGGTGGTGCGGCGGCGATCTGCGGCTACGCGATCCACCAGGGCGACCGTACGGTCAACGAGCGGATCGACAAGCGGCGCGAGAAGGCCCAGCGCGAGCTGGACCGCAGGCAGCGGGAGATCGTCACGGCCCAGGAGGAGCACGCCGCCAAATACCGCGACTGGGCCGAGAAGAAGAACAAGTTCGACAAGCAGCTCACCTGGTACGCCGTGGCCGTGCCCGACGAGATCGACCGGGTCGACGTGGCGGGCGGCACGCTGCCCGGCTGGTCGGCCCTCGTCACACTGATCGGCGCGACCCGTCTCTACAGCGGCGGCCACCTGACCGTCCTCGACCTGTCCGAGGGCGCGATCGCCAAGGACCTCATCGAGCTGGCCCGCAGAGGCGGGGACGACCCCCTGGTCTGGGTGCTCCCCGTCGACCTGCCCCGGCTCGACCTCGGGGCGACGCTCAAGCCCGAGGCGTTCGCCGACGTGCTCGCCCATGTGGTGAGCGTCAGCGAGGAGACCAGCCGCGACATCGGCTTCGACAACGCGATCCTGGAGCGGGTCCTGGAGGTCCTCGGCGAGAACGCCACGATCAGCCAGGTCACCGCCGCCCTGCGTGCCCTCGCGCAGGTGGGCGACCCGCGCGACGACATGAAGTACGGCCTGCTGACCGCGTCGCAGCTCGAACGGATCGGCACGCTGTTCGGCCGCGGCGTGGCCGACCGCGTCGTCATCGAGCGGGCCTGGGCCCTGGAGTCCCAGTTACGCAAGCTGGAGACGCTCGGGTCGGAGGCCGTACGGCTGCCGCCGGCGCGGCTGAGAGTGGTCAGCATGGACCGGCAGGCCGGGGTGTTCGGCAACCGCGTCCTCGGCACGTACGTCGCGACCGCGCTCACCCACATCCTGCGGCAGTCGCCGGCGAGCGAGCGGCCCTGGTACCACACGATCATCGTCGCGGGGGCGGACAAGCTCCGCGGCGACGTGCTCGACCGGCTCATGGACGCCTGTGAGACCTCGCGCACCGGCCTGGTGCTGACCTACCGCAGCCTCACCCCCACGGTGAAGGAGCGGCTGGGCCGGGGCCACGCGGCCGTCGCCTTCATGCGCCTGGGCAACGCCGAGGACGCCCGTGTGGCGAGCGAGCACGTCGGCACCGAGCACCGGCTGGAGCTCGCCCAGCTCACCGAGACGTTCAGCTCCTCCCTCAACGCGCCCAGCGGCTTCTATACTTCGACCGTCGGGAGCGGCCGTACGGGGCCGGGGGAGAAGGGCGACGGCGACCTCAGGGAGGACATCACCGAGTCGACCGAATGGGGCAGGCACGCCCCGGCCGTCGCCGAGGGCGTGCTCCAGCGGTCGCGGGAGTTCCTGGTCGAGCCGCACCAGCTCCAGCAGCTCCCGACCACCTCCGTCATCGTCACGCACGCCACCGCCGACGGGCGGCAGGTGCGGCTCGCCGACGCGAACCCGGCCATCCTCACGTTCCCCAAGACCACTCTGGGGGAGTTCGAGGAGGTGCGGCGCGCCGCACTGGGCACCGAGGAGCCCGCTCCTCCCGAGCCCGAGGAGGACGCGCCGCCTCCCAACCTGGGCCCTCCGCCTCCCCGGCTGGACTGGCGCAAGCGGCCATGACAGCGTCCGCGTCCGGTAAGGGCATCGTCAACACGGGTGTGCGCACCTGATCGTTACAAGAGTCTCTTCCCTGTTCGTCGTCTAGTGAGGGGTCTCATGCAGCCGTTCCCCCTGAGCGGGCCGTGGTACCGGATCCAGGCGATCACCGCCCCCTCGCGCAGCTCGTCCGCGGAGTGGGACTTCGTCACGGTGCTCCCCGCGGTCCTGTCCGCCGCGCAGCGCAACCGCCCGTTCGTCATCGGCTGGCTGTCGCGGGGCTCGGGCGCGCCGCTGGAGCTGATCACCAACGCCGGTCCGCTCACACCGCCCCGCCCGCCCAGGCGGGCCGCCACGTCGGCCGAGGCGCCGGTCACCGGCCCGCAGCCGCTGCTGTTCCCCGGCGGCGCCCGGGGCGTCGAGATCGGCGAGGAGTGGCTGGCCGATCTGGCCGACCTCGTCTGGACGCCGTGCCCCGGCCGCCAGGCCCCGCCGCTCTACGGCAGGCGCGAGCCCGAGCCCGACGAGGTGAAGCGGCCCACGCTGTTCGAGTCGACGCTGGTCACGCTGATGTCCCGGCCGTTCGGATGGGTGGTCGTCGCCGAGCCGACCGATCTGCTCGACACCGAGGTCGCCCACCTGCGCACCCAGCTCAACGTCCTGCGGCAGTACGGCGACGCCTCCGAGCGGTCCCGGTTCGACGCCGAGCGCGCCGAGCGCAGGATGCAGGAGCTCGACGCCTTCCGCGAGGCCGGGCTGTGGAACGTCCGGGTGCTCGCGGGCGCGGCCGACCAGCACGAGCTGCGGCAGATCGCTCCCGTCCTCGTCGGCTCGGTCGAGATGAGCCACCATCCCTACCGGCTGCGCAGCGCCATGTCCCTGCCGGCCCTGTCGGGCGCGGCGGGGGCGTCGGGGGAGTCCGCCACCGAGTCGGTGTACGGCTTCACCGAGGCCCTGGCCGTCAACCTCCAGGATCCGGCCGACGGCGCGGCGGCGCCGTTCGCGGCGACGGCGGGCGCGCTGGCGGCCCTCGCGGGACTGCCGCGCCGGGAGGTGCCGGGTGTCCGGGTGCTCGACGCCGGCTTCTTCGACGTGACGAGCGAGGCCGAGGTGGAGGGCTCCACCGAGCTCATCGACCTCGGCGCGATCGTCGACGGGCAGGACCGTGAGGTCGGAACGTTCCGGGTGCCGCTGGCCACGCTGAACCGGCACGCGTTCGTCACCGGGGCGACCGGCTCGGGCAAGTCCCAGACCGTACGGCACCTGCTGGAGCAGCTCACCAAGGCCGGCATCCCCTGGCTCGCGATCGAGCCGGCCAAGTCCGAGTACGCCGCGATGGCCGGCCGGGTCGAGCACCTCGCCCCGCTGACCGTGATCAACCCGTCGGCGCCGGACAACGTGCCGATCAGCATCAACCCGCTCGCGCCCGAGCCCGGCTACCCCGTGCAGGCGCACATCGACATGGTGCGCGCCCTGTTCATGGCGGCCTTCGACGCCGAGGAGCCGTTCCCGCAGATCATGTCCCTCGCCCTGCAGCGCGTCTACGAGGCCAACGGCTGGGACGTGGTGACGGGCGGGGGCATCCCCGGGGCCGCCGTCCAGCCGGCCGTCCCGACGCTGGAGCAGCTCCAGCAGCACGCGCTGGAAGTGATCCAGGAGATCGGCTACGGGAACGAGGTGCAGGCCGACGTCGAGGGCTTCATCAGCCTGCGGCTGCGCAGCCTGCGCGTGGGAAGCGCGGGCAGGTTCTTCGAGGGCGGCCACCCGGCCGACATCGGCGGCCTGCTCCAGCGCAACGTGGTGCTCGCCATCGAGGACGTCGCCAACGACGAGGACAAGGCGTTCCTCATGGGCACGCTCATCATCCGGATCGTCGAGCACCTGCGGATGCGCGCGCGGCAGGAGCTGCGGCACGAGGACGGCGCGGGCGGCCTGCGGCACGTCATCGTGATCGAGGAGGCCCACCGGCTGCTGCGGGACCGCGGCTCCCAGCGCGCCTCCACCCACGCCGTCGAGCTGCTCGCCGGGATGCTCGCCGAGATCAGGGCGTACGGCGAGGGCATCGTGGTGGCCGAGCAGATCCCGACCAAGCTCGTCTCCGACGTGGTGAAGAACACCGCGCTCAAGGTGGTGCACCGCCTTCCGGCCGAGGACGACCGGCATCTCGTGGGCGCGGCGATGAACCTGAGCGAGGACCAGTCGCGCCAGGTCGTCTCGCTCCAGCCCGGCTTCGCCGCGGTCTTCGCCGACGGCATGGACCGGCCGCTGCGCATCCGGGTGCCGCTGGGGGAGGACCGCGAGCGCGTCACGCTGGGCCCGGTGCCGCCGATCTGCGGCCGCCGTTCGGCCGCCTGCGGACGCGAATGCCGTACGGGGAAGGCGTGCACGCTGGTCGAGCTGCGCGAGGCGGACCTGCTCGCCGTGGCGCCGGAATGGGCGTGGCTGCGCATCTGGACCGACACCGTCGTGCTCGCGTTCGTGACGAACCGGTCGCTGCCCGGCGTGCCGCGGGTGCTCGCCGACATCTGGGCGGAGCTGCCTCCCAAGCGTCGCGAATGCCTGCTCGCCACGCTGGCCGAGCGCGGCGTGTCCCGCCGCGCGTGGTCGCTGCGCACCTGGTTCGACCCGGCGTTACTCACGGAGAAGGCCGCGGAGGTCGCCGCCGGGCTGCTCGGCTCCGGGCTGCCGGATGCCGGTCAGGTCGACCCGGCGGACGGCGACCGGCCGATGCAGGCGGGCGAACGGCCGGGCCAGGCGTGGGTCATCCCCCAGGTGAGGTGGCTGCACGAGGTGGACAGGCTGTTCCCGTTCGGCCATCCGGCGCCCAACCTGCGCAGCCCGGCCCCGGCCATGGAGTATCCGCTGTTCGGCACCGACCCGGCCGGCCGGCCGTACCCGCACCAGGGGTTGAACGGATCGGCCCCCGCCGGGGCGGGCGACGGCGCGGTCGCCGTGAGCGTCCGGACCGAGCTGCTCGGCCACCGCGCCAAGGCGCTGCGCCACCACCCGCTGTCGATGGAGGTGGACCGCAACCGCGCGCTCGCGTGGCGGGCCATCCTCGGCGACGACGAGCACGAGGGCATCCAGCGCGACGTGACCACCGTCGCGATCGGGGTCGAGCCGCGCGAGCGGGTCAAGTACGTGGCGCAGACGATGGGGGCGGGCTGGCTGGAGACGGTGCTGTCGTGGCCGCGCCGCTTCGTCCTGCCCTTCGACGGGGAGACACCCGTCGAGCTGTCCTTCCCCGACCCGCTCGGCGGCTGAATCGGCGGTGCCTACCGTGGCTGCGCCGGATACAGCCAGCGCAGCGCGGCGAGGCTCTTGTCGAAGTACTCGCGATGCCCTGTCTCGAGCCCGTAGGCCATCTCCTCGAAGACGCCGCACCTGGCGTAGAAGGCCGCGCGCGCGACGATCGCCTCCGTCTCGTGGACGTCGGCCGGGTAGCCGCGCAGGGCCACGCGGACGGCGTCCGGGCCGAGGTCGCGGTAGAGGAGGCCGAAGTCGCAGGCCGGGTCGACGATGGCGGCGTCGCTCCAGTCGATGACGCCCGTCACCGCCCAGGTGACCGGGTCGACGAGAACGTGCTCGATCCCCAGATCGTTGTGGGAGAACGCCAGAGCGGGCCCGTCAGCGGGCGGCGGCGCGTCCAGGAACGCCTCCACGGCCGGGCGGTGCGCCGCCGGCACGTGTGGGGCGAGGTCGGCGTAGAGCTGCGCGGCCTCGCTCAGCCACAGCGCCTTCGGCTCGTCGTCGGTGCCCACCAGGCCGGCCACCAGGTCGGCCGTCGGGCCGGCCGAAACGCTGTGCAGCGCGGCGAGCAGCTCGCCGAGCGCGGCGGCGATCGAGGCGCCGTGGGCCGATCGCCGCGAAGAAGGCACGTCGATCAGCGGCAGGCCCGGGAGTTTGAAGTAGGCAAGGCAGCCCTGCTCGGCGGCCGTGAAGGCCGGCTCGGGGACCGGAAGCGGTGAGATGCCCGCGACGGTGGCGAGCAGGCGAGCCTCGTCGTTGACGTTCGCGGCCCGGCGCCGCGGGTCGGGCTCCTTGGAGAATCGCACGATCAGCTCGCCGTTGACCTCGTACGCGGCGTTGTCCTGCCCCTCGCCGAGGAGCACCACGGTGTCGATCAGGTAGCCGGGCAGGTGCGTCGCGACGACGCCGCCGACGTCTCCGGCGCGGTCGCGGCTCAGGGGTTCCACGCCGAGACCCTACGTCGCCGCGTGGCGGCTCACGCGCCGGGCGTCCGTCCGGGGCGGCGCGCGCGGCTAGGATCGCGGGCATGAGTCAGCTTCCGTTGCGGGCGCAGCTCGCCAGTGCCCTCGGCCGTACGGCCGCGACGCTGTCCAGGGCCACCGGGCGCGGCGACGGTTCGGTCATCGGCGGCAGGGTCGGCCTCATGCTGGAGCCCGACCTTCTGCGCAAGCTCGCGGCCGACCGTGAGGTCGTCCTGGTCAGCGCCACGAACGGCAAGACCACGACGACCCGCCTGATCACCTCGGCGTTGCAGGAGCTCGGCGGCGTGGCGACCAACGCGTACGGCGCGAACATGCCCGCCGGTCACGTGTCGGCCCTGTCGTCGGCCAAGGACGCGCCGTACGGCGTGCTTGAGGTCGACGAGAAGTACCTCCCGGAGGTGCTCGACACGACCGGCGCCGGGATCGTCTGTCTGATGAACCTCAGCCGCGACCAGATGGACCGTGCGGCCGAGATCTGGCTGCTCGCGCAGAAGTGGCGGCGCGCGCTCGACGGCAGGCCCGCCCACGTCATCGCCAACTGCGACGACCCGCTCGTCACGTGGGGCGCGTCCACCGCCGCCCGGGTCACCTGGGTCGCGGCCGGGCAGCGCTGGCGTGAGGACTCCTGGTGCTGCCCCGAGTGCGGCGGCCCCCTCGACCGGGCCGGGTCGGGCGCGATCGGGCAGGGCGGCGGTGTGACCCAGGTCACCGACGCGAGCTGGGCCTGCCGCGAGTGCACCTTCCACCGTCCCGAGCCCAACTGGGTGCTCGACGGCGAGGACGTCGTGGACCCGCGCGGGGCGCGGTGGCGGCTCGATCTGCAGCTCCCGGGCCAGGCGAACCGGGCGAACGCCGCGATGGCGCTGGCGACCGTGGAGGCGCTGGGCCTGGACGCCGGAAGGGCGCTGCCCCGGCTGCGCACCGTCACCTCGGTGGCCGGGCGCTACACCACGGTGGAGCGCGACGGCAGGGTGCTGCGGCTGCTGCTGTCGAAGAACCCGGCGGGCTGGCTGGAGGCGTTCGACGTCGCCGACCCGGCTTTGCCGATCATCTTGTCGGTCAACGCCCAGGGGCCGGACGGCCGCGACACCTCCTGGCTGTGGGATGTGGACTACCGCATCCTCACGGGCCGGCCGGTGTACGTGACCGGGGAGCGCCGCCTCGACCTGGCTCTGCGGCTCGCCGTGGCGGGCGTGCCGTTCCAGCTCTGCGAGTCGTTCGAGCAGGCGCTGACGGCCCTGCGGCCCGGCAGGATCGACGTCATCGCCAACTACACCGCGTTCCAGCAGATCCGAGCGGAGTTCGGCCGTGCAGTCTGAATTGTCAATCGTCTGGATCTATCCGGACCTGCTCAGCACCTACGGCGATCAGGGCAACGTCCTGGTCCTGGAGCAGCGGGCCCGCGCACGCGGCTTCCGGACCCGTACGGTCCACGTCCGCTCCTCCGACCCGGTGCCGGAGCAGGGGAACATCTACCTGATCGGCGGCGGCGAGGACCGGCCGCAGATCCTCGGGGCCGAGCGGCTGCGCAAGGACGGCGGCCTGCACGCGGCCGTCAACCGGGGCGCGGCGCTGCTGGCGGTGTGCGCCGGCTACCAGATCATGGGCTCGGTGTTCGGCGGCGAGGAGGGGCAGCCCGTGCCCGGCATCGAGCTGCTCGACATCAGCTCGGGCCGGGGCGAGCGCCGTTCGGTGGGCGAGCTGGCGGCCGAGGTCGACCCGGCGCTGGGGCTGCCCATGCTGACCGGCTTCGAGAACCACATGGGCGTCACCCGGCTCGGTCCCGGCGTCCGGCCGTTGTCGCGCACGATCGTCGGCACCGGCAACGGCGACGGCACCGAGGGCTGCTACGCGGGCCGGATCATCGGCACCTACCTCCACGGCCCGGCGCTGGCCCGCAACCCCGCCCTCGCCGACCTGCTGCTGAGCTCGGTCGCCGGCCCGCTCCCGGCGATCGACGACGGCTGGTACCAGGCGCTGCGCGACGAGCGCCTGGCCGCCGTGCTGCCCAAGTCGGGCTGACCCTGGCGCTCGCTTAATTGGCGGCGGCCCAGGTCAGGGATGATCAGGGCCGCCAGACCCAGTTCTGGCGTTCGTACAGGACCTCGAACCCGGCGCGCAGCATGTTGTGCAGCGACGAGTTGTGCTCGCCGGGAGCCTCGGCGCCGGTCTCCGCGACCAGCCATCGGCATCCCGCGGCGCCGGCGGCGGCGGCGCGTGCGGCGAGGAGCGCCGACTGGGCGCCCCGTCGGCGGGCGTGCGGCAGGGTGGACCCGGCGAACATCTGCGCGGTGTCCTGGCGCACGTACACGGTCCCTGCCGCCACCAGGTCATCGCCCTCCCACGCGCCGTACGAGTGCCAGCCCGACCGGCCGACGGAGGACGCCACCATCTCCGACAGGTGTTCCTCCGGCATCCCGAAGACCCGGAGCACCACCGACGCCCATGCGGCGGCCTGTTCCGGCTCGACGCGCCTCACCCGCAGGGTCTCCTGCCACCCCGTGGTGGGGGCGGGGGCCTGCGCGTCGCACACGAGCTTCACCCAGGGCGACCCGGCCCGCAGGTTCAGCCGCGCGCAGATGTCGGCCCAGTCCTCGGGCAGCACGGAGGGCGCCAGCTGGAAGGTGGCGATCGGCGTCCGGTGGAACCGGTAGAAGGCGCAGACCTCGTCCATGAGATCCGCGGTCACCGGCTCGTCGATGCCGAACCCCAGCGCCTTGCTCCAGAACTCGGTGGGGTCGTCGCGCATCGACAGCGCGACGCCGCCCCCGATCCGCAGCGCGTCGATGCCCAGGGCGGCCCGTACGGAGGCGGGAGCGCCCGCCACGAAGTCGTACACCGCCTCGGCCTCGGACCTCTCCGCCAGTGCGGGCGGGATGTTCATGGTGGTGCTTCCCCGATGCGATGGTCGTGGCGGTGCCGGGATCAGTAGACGAGAGCCTGGACGCCCTCGGTCAGGATCTCCTCCACGAACGTGGACGCCCCCGCGATGCGGACTCCCTCGATGAGGTCGTCGATGGTGATGCCCCTGCGGGCCGCGCACTGGGTGCACAGGGTGACCCTGCCCCCGGCGAGCACGGCTTCCAGCAGGTCCTCCAGCGGCGGCGCCTCCGCCAGGGCGAACTCCTTCGCCCGGCCCGGCAGGGAGAACCACGCGGACTCTCCGGTCAGCCAGAGCGAGACCGGGACCCCGCTGGCCAGCGCGGCCGCCGCGACGGTGAAGGCCTGACTGCACCGCTCCGGTGCGTCGGCCCCCGCCGTCACCTTGATCACAAGTGATCGTGCCATGGTGGCAGCCTAGTCGGCGCTCGATACGCCCGCTGCGCTGCATGCCGTACAAGTTGGACAAGATGCGCTAATGCCTAGAAGCGCGGCCCTTCCGGGGAGGGGGTGGAGCCCCGTCCGGCGGCCTTTAAGCTCGTGCCCATGGACGTACACCCCGACCTTGAGCCGATCGCCTTCCTCCTGGGCCACTGGGAGGGGGCCGGCGTGATCGGCTATCCCACGATGGAGAGCGCGAACTTCGGCCAGGAAGTGGTGTTCGGCCACAACGGCAAGCCGTTCCTGAGCTACCGGAGCCGCACCTGGCTGCTGGACGCCGAGGGCGCGAAGGTCCGGCCCCTGTCGAGCGAGTCCGGCTACTGGCGGATCCAGCCGGAGCGCCAGCTGGAGGTCTGTCTCGCGCATCCCACCGGCATCGTCGAGATCTACGTCGGAGAGGTCGTCTTCCACAAGATCGAGCTGGAGACGGACGTGGTCGCCCGGACGACGACCGCCAAGGAGTACAACGCGGGCCGCCGGCTCTACGGACTCGTCAACGGCAGCCTGATGTACGCCTACGACATGGCGGCGATGGGCCAGCCCCTCCAGTCGCACGCCTCGGCGGAGCTGAAGAAGGTCGCCGACTTCGTCCCCGACGCCTGACGCGAGGCCCTCTGCGGGCCTTCACGGACTATCGTCCCCGACGCCTGAGGCGCACTGCACCGTCTGCGGGCCCTCGCGGGCTTTCGTCCCCGACGCCTGAGGCGCACCGCACCGTCTGCGGGTCCTCGCGGACTTTCGTCCCCGACGCCTGAGGCGCGACCCTCCACGGCCTCTCGGGGAGTATTGCCCCGACGCCTGAGGCGCGACCGTCTACGGCCCTTCGGGGGTTCGGCCGCTGCTCGCGCCCGCGCGCGTGTTTCCCGGCCCCACTGTCGCGCCATCACAAGGCATGCCTGGCGGCGTTGGCCGCCATCTCACGCGCCGTACGCAGCGGGCAGAGGTTTCTCTGTCCCGCTGTGATACTGTCCACCAAACAGTTGGTTGAACGGTAGGTGGATGGGATGGCTGATCATGTGGACCGCCGGCAGGCGCTGATCCGTGCGGCGTTTTCGGCGATCGCCGAGCGGGGCTTCGAGGGCTTCCGGCTGCGGCCGATCGCTGCGAGCGCGGGCATCGACCATTCCACGCTGCACCACTATTTCGCGACAAAGGAAGATCTCATCGCCGCGGTCCTCGAGCACGTCACCAGCCAGCTCGAGGGCACCATGCGCACCGACATGGAGCCCGCCGCCCGGTTGCGGCACCACCTGGACGCGATCGCCGCGGCGATCGTGGAACGGCCCGAGCTGTTCGTCGTGCTGGACGAGCTCGATCTGCGTGCCCGCCGCGACCCGACGATGGCCGTCGACGTCAGACGCGACGAGCAGGGCTGGCGAGCCGCACTCTCGGCGCTCTTCGAAGAGGGCAACGAGCAACGGGCCTGGTCGGTCGACGTCGACGCCAGCGTGGAGCTGGTGATCGCCACTCTCAAAGGCATTCGCCTACATCCCGACACGGCCGCGGCCGTCGTCAGGCAGCTGTGCGACCTCTTCTCGTCGGGAGACGCGTCATGATCGATGTAATCATCGTCGGCGGCGGCATCGGCGGCCTCGCGCTCGCGCAAGGCCTTCGCAAGCACGGGGTCGGGGTGGCCGTATACGAGCGGGACGCGCATCGTGACGACCGCCTGGACCGATACCGGCTCGCGATCAACCCGGCGGGCAGCCGGTCGCTGCGGGCCTGCCTGCCCGATCAACGGTGGCAGGCGTTCCTGGACACCGCGGGTCGCCCCGGTGGCGGCTTCGGCTTCCTCGGTACCGACTTGTGCGAGCTGGTCGTCGTCGAAGACGAGATCATGTACCCGGACACCCTCGACCCCGCCGAGCGGTCCTACCCGGTCGATCGCCACACGCTGCGTGGAATCCTGCTCGACGGACTCGGCGCCGATGTCCACTACGGCAAGACCTTCGACCGCTATGAGCTGGCCGCGGACGGCCGCCCCACCGCGCATTTCGCCGACGGCACCTCGGCCGGCGGCGACGTCCTCGTCGGCGCCGACGGGATCAACTCCCGCCTGCGCGCGCAGTACCTGCCCGCCGCCACCCGCCGCGACACCGGCGCGGTCGGTGTCGGACTCAAGCTCCCGCTCAACGATGACACCCGGGCCTGGCTGCCCGCACGGCTCGGCCAGGGCATGAACCTCGTTCTTCCGGTCGCGCCGTGCTTCCTGTTCACCTCGGTGTTCGAACGTCAACGGCCGGCCGGGGACGACTACCTGCTGTGCGCCTTCGTCGCCCGCAAAGACCGGTTCCCCGCACATCCTGAGCGCCTCGACGGCGCCCAGCTCAAGGCTCACATCGGCGGCCTGATCGCCGGCTGGCACCCGGCGCTGCGCCGGCTCATCGACCAGTGCCCGCCCCACGACGTGAGCGCGTTCCCGTTCCAGGCCTCCGGCCACCCGGCGCCCTGGGCGCCTTCGCGGGTCACCGTCCTCGGTGACGCCGTGCACGGCATGCCACCGGCCGGCGGCAACGGCGCCAACACCGCCCTGCGCGACGCCGCTCTGCTCACCCGCCGGCTGTCGCAGGCCGCCCGGGGCGAGCTGCCCCTGCTCGACGCGATCGGCGGGTACGAGGCCGAGATGCGCGATTACGGCTTCCAGGCTGTCGACCTCGCGATGAAAACCCTCCGGCAGGGAATGTCGAGCAACCTGTTCGACGCGTTCTTCAGCCGCAACTGGTTCCGTCTCTGCGACAGGGCCGCGCCGCTGCGCCGCATGACGTTCGGCGGTAGCTGGGCGGCGGTCAGCGCCCCCCGCGAATGGGAGCGCGAGATGGCCGGGTCGATCCCCGCGCCATGAGGCGACCGTGCGCCCTCGGGCCGCAGAGGCACACCTGCCTGAGGTGACGGCTGCGGTGAGGGGGGACATGGAAGAGCCCCGGGCGTGCTCCGTCTCCCGAGGAGACGGGCCGACTGGACCATGGGCGGAGACGATGCGTCTTCCGTCCGCCGGCCGCCCGGGGCTCCGGTGTCTGTCGAGGATTCGCCGGGACGTCGTCAGACATCCAGACGGAGGGTCCAGATGGACGCGTCCTAGCGGACAGCCACCTCGCTAGTCCAATAATGATCAACCATTGTTCGGACCACCTCCCTTCTGCGTGCCTTCACGCTATGCGAACGATCAGGCGGCGGGCAATCAATTAAGCGTCCAGCGAATCGGCCGGCTCGCGCCGGGGCTCGATGGACCGCGCTCGCGGCTCATAAACTCTGCTCATGGCCGAGACATGGCACGAGGAGCTGCGGGCCCGCGGTTATCGGATCACCCCGCAGCGCCAGCTGGTGCTGGAGGCCGTCACCGAGCTGGGCCACGCCACCCCGGAGGACATCTGCTCCCGGGTGCAGCAGACGGCCAGGGGTGTCAACATCTCGACCGTCTACCGCACGCTTGAGCTGCTCGAAGAGCTCGGCCTGGTCACCCACACCCATCTCGGCCACGGCGCGCCGACCTACCATCTCGCCTCCGAGGCCGACCATGTGCACCTCGTGTGCCGCAAGTGCGGGGTGGTCACCGAAGTGCCTCCCGAGCTGGTCGCAGGCCTGGTCGCGGCGCTCGACTCCGAGCTGGGCTTCGCCACCGACGTCCGCCACCTCACCGTCTTCGGGCAGTGCCGCGACTGCCGCTGACGCCGTACGCCGCAGGTTTTCCACAGCCGGTACGGCGCGAGGGGCGCACGCCGTGGGGACCTAATAGCCTTGGGGGCATGCGCAGCCCTTTGCTGGACACACCAGGCGCCGTCGCCGGCCAGGCGCCGGACGACACCGTCCCGGCCCACTACGGCAATCCCTATGCCGAGCAGCGCGCGCTCGCGAGCGGGCAGGCGCTGGTCGACCGGGGCAACCGGGAGGTCGTGCGGATCGCCGGCCCCGACCGGTTGAGCTGGCTCAACAGCTTGAGCTCGCAGAAGCTCGACCCGCTCGCGCCCGGCACCCCCACTCAGACTCTGCTGCTCGACCCGCAGGGCCGAGTGGAGCACCACCTGACGCTGGTGGACGACGGGGAGGCGGTGTGGGCCCACGTCGAGCCGGGCACGTCCGCCGAGCTCGTGGCCTTCCTGGAGAAGATGCGCTTCATGCTGCGCGTCGAGGTCGCCGACGTGACCGCGGACTACGCCGTGGTGTCGGTGGCCGCCCCCGGAGCCGATCCCGTACGGCTCACGCCCCCGGAGGGCTCCATCGCGGTCGGCGGCGACCTGCTGGTGCCGCGCGAGCGGCTGGCGGGCCTTCCCGGCGAGCTGGGGCTCACACCGGCCGGGCTCTGGGCCTACGAGGCGCTGCGCATCGAGGCCCACGTGCCCCGGCTCGGCTTCGAGACCGACCACAAGACGATCCCCCATGAGGTCGGCTGGATCGGCGAGGCGGTCCACCTGAGCAAGGGCTGCTACCGGGGCCAGGAGACCGTCGCCCGGGTCCACAACCTCGGCCACCCGCCGCGCCGCCTCGTCTTCCTGCACCTGGACGGCAGTGTCGACGTCCTGCCCCCGCACGGCGCCCCGGTGACGCTCGGGGTCGGCACCCCCTCCGAGGCCGAGCCGGAGGCGGCGGTGGAGGGCGCCGCGGAGCCCGGTCAGATCGGCTTCGTCGGGTCGTCGGCCCGCCATCACGAGCTGGGTCCGATCGCGCTGGCGGTGGTCAAGCGGACGGTGCCGGTGGACATCGACCTGCTCGCGGGGGGTGTCGCCGCGACCCAGGAGGTCGTCGTCCCGCCGGACGCCGGTCGCAACGTGACGATCGACCCCGCCCTGCGGCGCCGCATCCGCTGACGCCGCCCGACTGGCATCGCTCGCCGTCACCTGGCACCGCTCGCCGTCACCTGGCACCGCTCGCCGTCACCTGGCACCGGCGGCGTCACCTGGCACCGGCGGCGTCACCCGGCACCGGCGGCGTCACCGTGCAGCCGGCACACCGCGCCGCCGGCCGGTACCACTCGCCGTCATCCTGGTTCCGGCGGCGCCACCCGCGCCGCCGGGGTCTCAGACGTCCAGGACCAGGGTGATGGGGCCGTCGTTGGTGAGCGACACCTTCATGTCGGCGCCGAAGACGCCGGTCTCGACCCGTGCGCCCAGCGCTCTGAGCTCGGCGATCACGGCCTCCACCAGTGGCTCGGCCACCGGCCCCGGCGCCGCCGCCTGCCAGGTCGGCCGGCGGCCCCGGCGGGCGTCGCCGTACAGGGTGAACTGGCTGATCACGAGCAGCGGCGCGTCCACGTCGGAGCACGACTTCTCGCCGTGCAGGACGCGCAGCCCCCACAGTTTGGCGGCGAGGCGCGCCGCCTCCGCCGGGCCGTCGGCGTGGGTGACGCCGACGAGCACGAGCAGGCCCGGCTCGTCGATCGAGCCGACGACCTGACCTTCGACCACCACGGACGCGGAGCTGACCCGCTGAACGACCGCACGCATGGCCCCGGATTCTGCCACGTCGGAGCTGTTCATAGACTGCCCGGCATGTCCGAACTCATCATCGAAGTGGTCCGCTCCGGTTTCGTGGAGTCCGTCCACCGCGCACGGGTCCACGTGGTCGACGAGAGCGGGGCGCCGGTGATGGTGCACGGTGACACGATCGCCCTCACCTCTCCCCGCTCGTCGATGAAGCCCCTCCAGGCGCTCGGCATGGTCCGCGCCGGCCTGCCCCTCGACGACGAGCTGCTCGCGCTGGCCTGCGCCAGTCACAGCGGCGAACGGTTCCACGTCGACGGCGCCAGGAAGATCCTCGCGGGCGCCGGGCTGGACGAGACCCTCCTGCGCTGCCCCGAAGACCTGCCGATCGACATGGACGCGCGGAACCAGGTCATCCGGGAGCACGGCGCCCCCGCGCGCATCTACATGAACTGCTCGGGAAAGCACTCGGCGATGCTCGCGACCTGCGCCGTGAACGGCTGGCCGGTCGAGGACTACGTGCACCCCGCGCATCCGCTCCAGCGCGCGATCCGCGACACGGTCGAGGAGCTGACCGGCGAGCGGGTGGCGGCGACCGGCGTGGACGGCTGCGGCGCCCCGCTGTTCTTCGTCTCGATGGCCGGTGTCGTGCGCGCCTTCCGCCAGTTCACGCTCGCGTCCCCGGGCACTCCGGAGCGGCGCATCGCCGACGCGATGCGCGCGTATCCCGAGTGGACGAGCGGCACCCTGCGGCCGGAGACCGTGCTGATGCGGGCGATCCCCGGCCTGATGGTGAAGGCCGGCGCGGAGGCCTACGACGCCTTCGCCTTCGACGACGGGCGCGCCGGCGCCGTGAAGATCGAGGACGGCGGCGACAGGGCCCGCATGCCGGTCACGGTCGCCGCGCTCCGCGCGGCCGGCCTCGACGCCCCCGAGCTGGACGGCCTGGCGACCGCGCCGCTGTTCGGCGGCGGCGTCCCGGTCGGCGAGGTCCGCGTCCGCCCCGCCTGACCGGGGCCCCCGTCCGGGCCGGGCCAGGAGCCGCTAGAGCGACCGGAACTGGCGCGAGGTGGAGATCGCGCCCGACGCCGTCATCGTGAACGTCCGCATCGAATCGGCGAACTTCGACAGGTCCCACTCGGCCGGCCCCTGGTACCAGTACAGGTGGTCGGCCTGGCGGCCCGCGCCGTCGAACGCGCTCACGACACGCGCCCACCGGTCCACACTGTCGAAGATCACGGCGTACGGCAGGTAGCGGGAGAACAGCTCGACCCGCTGGCCCGGTGGCACGTCGTCGACCTCGGCCGCGGCGAGGTGCTCGCGGAACCCGAGGGTGTGCGCCAGCGCCTCGGCGCCCTTGGCCGTCTTGGCCGGCATGTACTGGCCGCCGAAGGCGAGCGCCGCGCCCGCGAGGACGACCGCGAGCCCCAGCAGGCCGTACGTCGTGAACCAGGCGAGCAGCACGGTCGCCACGACGCCGGCCCCCATCACCAGCACGCCGAGGGTGGTCCACCGGGACCTGACCGAGTCCGGGCGCCTGGCGAACCAGCCCTGCTCGACCACATCCTCGTAGAGCGCGTCCCGCACCCGGGTGAGGCCTGCCGCGAACGAGCCGTGGAGCTCGGAGAGCAGCACGGTGTCCCGGCGATCGAAGATCGCGTCGCACAGGGCCCGCTCGTAGGGGAGCAGCTCCGCGAAGGACTTGGGCAGCTTGACGAGCCGCCAGTCCGGGGCGTCGTACACCTGACGGGGCTGCTCGTCGATCCGCAGGTAGCCGCGCACCGCGAGGTCGACGATGGTCGCCGTCACGTCCACGACGTCGGCCTGCTCGTCGAAGAGCGTGCCGATCTGGCCCGGCCGCACGCCGTCCGGTGGCGTGAAGCGCCCGTCGCGGTGACCGCTCACCGCCCCGGACTCGCTTTCGACGATCCGGGCGTCCCGGCCGCGGGTCCAGTACAGCAGGCCCACCCCGCCGAGCAGCAGGAGCAGGAGCAACGCCAGCGAGCCGCCGGTGACGGCGTTCAGCGCGAACGCGTTGGACAGCTCGAAGCGGCGCTCCAGGATCGGCCCGCCTCCGGTGGCGTCCTTCGGGTAGCCGACGACCACGGTGAGCGCCTGGCCCGGGCCGAGGCCCTGCTGCTCGAAGGTGGCGGTGGTGCCGGCCTCGTCCACCGAGGCGGCGGTGCAGGCCGCGGCCGCGCTGAGCTCGCCGGCGAAGCACGACACGTTCCGCACCTGACCGGGGCCGGTGACCACGACGGTGGCGTCGCGCACCGGGCCGGCGACGGCGAACCAGCGCAGCTCCTGCCCTGCGCCGAGGGGGGTGACGGCGCCCGCCACGTCGTACTCGACGACGCCGCTCGATTTGATCGTCATCGTCGTGCCGTCGAACGAGGCGCCCTTGACGTTCGAGATCCGGTAGACGCGGTCGTTGCCGTCGTCGTAGCGGGTCCGGGTCAGCGGCGTCCGCTCCACGGCACCACCGGAGAGCGCGATGGTCTCCTTGACATGGAGCACGCCGTCCTTGCGGAGCTCCATGGCGACGTCGTCCTTGGTGATGATCCCCGAGGAGTCCGCGTACGCGGGGGAGGCGGCGAGGACGGCGAGCAGGATCGCCGGTCCCAGCCGGCGAGCGAGAGCGGCCATGAGCCAGCACCCTATCGGTCCCGACTTGTCCGGCTCACGCACTCGAATAGGCTTGCCGGTCATGGGTCACACCCGTCTTTACCGCAACGGGAAACTCGTAGCCGAGGGCTTTCCCGTCGCCGACGTGTCCGAGCACGTCAAGGATCCCTCGGCCGTCGTGTGGTTCGACATGTGCACGCCGACCGAGGAGGACCTGCTCGCCATCAGCGAGGAGCTGGGGCTGCACCGGCTGGCCGTCGAGGACGCGTTGCAGCGCAGGCAGCGCCCCAAGCTCGACGTCTACGACAGCCACATGTTCCTGAACGTCTACGCGGCACGGTTCGACGCCTCCTCCGGCCAGGTCGACGTCGCCGACGCCGCCGCGTTCATCACCTCCAACGCCCTGGTGACCGTGCGGAAGACGGAGGACTTCGCGATCGACGAGGTGATCCGGCGCTGGGACGAGTCGCCGAGCCTTGCCAAGCACGGTGTCATGTACCTGCTTCACGGCCTGCTGGACTACGTGGTCGACAGCCACTTCGACGCGGTCGAGGCGATGGACGAGCAGGTCGAGAAGCTTGAGGAGAAGGTGTTCGGCGACGAGGTGGTGGGGCGGGACGAGCAGCGGTTCGCCTTCGAGCTGCGCAAGAGCCTGGTCACGCTCCGCCGGGTCGTGATGCCGATGCGGGAGGCCGTCAACACGCTGTTACGCCGCAACGGCTCCGACAGCGAGATAACCCCGTACTTCCAGGACGTCTACGACCAGGTGCTGCGCGCCACCGAATGGACCGACTCCCTCCGGGACCTGGTCGGCAACATTCGTGAGACCCAGCTCAACATCCAGAGCAACCGGGCCAACATGGTCATGAAGCAGGTGACGAGCTGGGCCGCCATCGTCGCGGTCCCGACGTTGATCACCGGCTTCTACGGGCAGAACATCCCGTTCCCGGGGTACGGCCACCCGCTCGGGTTCTGGACGTCCATGGTGCTGATCGTGGGCGTGTCCGGGACGCTCTACTGGGCCTTCCGGGCCCGCGACTGGCTCTGACGCCGGACCGCTCAGCACCCGCTCGCCACTCCCTGCGACCGCCCCCCGGCGGCGGCGGCCGAGGGTCACCAGGGGCCGTACGGACCCTGGGCGCCGCCGCCGCGGTTCTCGTTGACGGCGGGCTTCACATCCGCCAGGTAGATGCCGGCGGCGATGATCGCGGCGATCGTGAAGATGCTGGGCAGCGAGGTGCCCATGCCTGCGTAGTTGACCGCGGCGGCGAAGGTGAACAGCGTGGCGAAGCCGAGGATCACCAGCCAGAGCACCTTGGTCTGCTTGCCCGCGGCGGGGAACGCGCGCCCGGGGGTGCGCGCCGCGTGGACCAGCGCCCATACCGACATGACGAAGGCCCCGATGGAAATCAGCCAGAAGATGAGGCTCAGCACGCTGTTCACGGGCCCGAACATGGACTCTCCCAGACGGTCATGGTCGCTGACGCCCCCAGACTAGTCCGCGTGACCGACAAGTGCCGCAAACGGTGAGGGCCCGCCTCCCGGGACGCGGGAGACGGGCCGGAGGGCGGGGGCCGTACGGAACGGCCGTGCCGCCGGAGTCAGGCCGGACGGGGTCAGCGCCCGGCTCAGTTCTGGGTGGTGGTGGTCGACCGCGGCCGCGTGGCCGTGCGCCTGCCGGTGGTCTGGGCGGCGATCGCCGGCTCGGCGGTCTCGGAGACCTCGGTCAGCTCCAGGGCGGCCTCGCCGCTGACGCGGCTGACGACCTTGCGGCCACGGCTCGCGAGCTCCTCGTACATCTGGTTGATGCGCGTGGTGGCGGCGTCCGCGTACACGCGGGCCTTCTCCGGCAGGTCCTTGGCGACGGCCTCGGCCTTGCCCTGGACGGTGACGGCGGCGGCGCGCGCCTTCTCGACCGCGAAGTCGCCGGCGCCGGTGATGGCGTAGAACGGCTTGGACTCCGTGATCCTCTTGACCTCGGTGGTGATGGGCATGAGCTATCCTTCCGTGGCTTGCGGTGTCTCGCCGTTTCGCGGGAGAGCCGGGCCGTCTTCGAGAGGCTCAGCCGATTGCGCCGGCTGGGCGTCCTCGGCCCGGTTCTCCTTGCGGAACGACTCGTAGATGTCGATGAGCACCTGGCGCTGCCGCCCGGTGAGTGTGACGTCGGCCCGGATCGCGGTCAGGACGTCGCTGTGCGGCTCGCGGTCCTCCATGAGGCCCGCCTGGACGTACAGCGCCTGGGCCGAGATGTGCAGCCCCTTGGCGATCTGGTTGAGGATCTCCGCGCTCGGCTTGCGCAGGCCCCGCTCCACTTGGCTGAGATAGGGGTTGGACACCCCGGCCTGCGCGGCGAGCTGGCGCAGAGAGATCTGCGCCTGCTGCCGCTGCTGGCGGATGTACTCGCCGAGCGAGCCGACCTTCGGCAGTTCCATGCCTTCAGTCTGCCTCACGCTGCTTGCAATTGCAAGCTAGCCCGTTAACTCAAGCTAGCACCAAGAATCAGTGTGGAATGAGCCACAGCAGAGGGGCCGAGGCCGCCAGCAGGACCGACCCGGTCAGGATCAGGAAGCGGTGGCCGGCCGGGATGGCCCCCTCCGGCCGTACGAGCCGGTCCACCCGGGCCATGACGTTCGCCGCGGCGGAGGCGCCGAGCGCCCCCTGCGGGGTGGGGAGCGCGGCCGCGCTGCCGAACCGCAGCAGGGCCGTCGCGAGCCGCCGCGGGCAGCACTGACGGCGGGCACGGTCGTCGGCCGCCATCTCCACCAGCAGCTCGACGGACGACTGGGCGTCGCGGACGAGCTTCGACCAGGGCAGCGCCCGGCGCAGCGCCGCGAACGGCAGCAGCACGAGGTCGTGCCGCTCCCGCACGTGCGCGCTCTCGTGGGCCAGCACCGCCTCGAGCTCGCCGGGGGACAGCAGGCTGATCGTCCCGTCGCTTATCACGACCTGGGACCTGAGCCCCGGCACGCAGTAGGCGGCGGCCGCGGGGAAGTCCACCACGCGGACGCCAGGGACGGCAGGCTCGTCGCGGGCGATCAGCGCGAGCAGCGCGCGGTGCCGGTGCCGGGCGCGCAGCGTCTGCGCCCCGGCCGCGAGCGGCAGCGCCATCAGCACCAGCAGCAGGCTCAGCCCGGTCACCAGCGCACCCAGCCTGATCACGTCGTACGGCTCACGCAGGCCGTGGTCGAGGGCGGCGGCGAACGTCGCCAGGCCGAAGATCACCCCTTGCCGGTACGGCTGCAGAGCGTAGGCGAGAAGTGCTCCCGTGAAGGCCAGTCCCCAGGTCAGCCCGAGGGCCTGCCACAGCAGGATGGCCGTGCGGGGGGCGCGCGAGGTCCAGCGCGCGAGGGTCAGCCGCCAGGCGGCGACGGCGCACGTCGCGGCGAGTGCCGCCAGGACGGCCGCCGCGATCACTCCTCCTCCAGCTCCGTGAGGGCTTTGCGGAGAATTTCGGCCTCAGGCCCGGAGACGGCCTGGGCGAAACGGGTCAGCGCCGCGTCGCGGTCGCCGGTCAGGTCGAGCGCCCCGAGCATCAGCTCGGCCACGTACGCGTCGCGGCTCGCGGCGGGCTCGTACCGCCAGGCCCGCCCGTCGCGCGTGCGGGTGAGGAATCCCTTGCGGGAGAGCCGGTCGAGGACGGTCATCACAGTCGTCGGCGCGAGGTCGCGATCCTCGATGAGGCGGCCGACCTCCCGGGCCGTCCGCGGGGCGTTCTCCGCCCAGAGAATGTCCATGATGGTGCGTTCGAGCTCGCCAAGTCCCTTCACGCCATCCAGCCTACCCGCAGTAGTACTACGTTCTGTAGAGAGGGAGACTCCATGAAGATCGAGCTTGTCGAGGGTGACATCACCGAGCAGCGGGTGGACGCCGTGGTCAACGCGGCCAACTCGTCCCTGCTGGGCGGCGGCGGCGTCGACGGCGCGATCCACCGCAAGGGCGGCCCGGAGATCCTGGCCGAGTGCCGGGCACTGCGCGCCTCGCGCTACGGCGGCGGGCTGCCCGCCGGGCAGGCGGTCGCGACCACGGCCGGGCGGCTGCCCGCCCGATGGGTGATCCACACGGTCGGGCCCGTGTTCTCGCGAAGCGAGGATCGTTCCCATCTGCTCGCCTCCTGTTATCGGGAGTCGCTGGCGGTGGCGGGCTCGCTGGGAGCCGCCACGGTGGCCTTCCCGGCGATCTCCACCGGGGTCTACCGGTGGCCGATGGCCGACGCCGCCCGCATCGCCCTGACGACGGTGCGGCAAGCGGGGACGGCGGTCGAGGAGGTCCGGTTCGTGCTGTTCAACTCCGCAGCCTATGCGGTGTTCGAAGACGCCCTGCGGGATATGGGATAAGCATTCGGCCAAGGATGACAGCCCGCCTCACAGCCATTTGATCATGTAGATCTCGTCCCGGTCGTCGCCCGGCGCGACCCTGATCGACCGGGGGACCCGGCCGACCTCGCGGTAGCCGGCGGACGCGTAGAAGGCGTCGACTCCCGTGCCGCCGCGGCAGGTGAGCTGCAGAGCCTCCAGGCCGAGCGACCGGGCGGCGTCGTCGGCGGCCAGCAGCAGCGCCCTCCCGTAGCCCTTCCCCTGGTGCTTGGGGTGGACCATGACGCGCAGGACCCACCTCCAGTGGGCCCGCAGGCCCGACTGGCTGTCGGCGAGGATGAGCCAGGCGGCGACCCCGCCGTCCTCGTCGAGCCCGACGAGCAGGACGTCCAGGGCGGACGGGTCGCCGCCCCCCGGAAGGCCGCTCCGGGTGCCGGCGAACGCCTTCTCCGCCGTCGGCCTGATGTCCTCGGGCGTCACGGGCGGCACGAACCCCACGGCGCCGCCCGCGTTGCTCACGTCGGTCCAGCAGTCGAGAAGGTCCTCGAAGAGCTCGGGCGTCATCGCGGGGTCGAGGACGAAACGCATGATCCCGACGTTACCAATCCGGTGACGATCAAGGAGCGACGGCGTCCCAGGGCAGGGTCAGCTCGCCGAGACGCCACCGGGACGGGCCGCCGGTGGGCGGGGAGGTCGTGACCGGCCAGTCCGCGGCCAGCAGTTCCGCCGCCCTGATCCAGCGCTGGCGGGAGCCGTACGCGGCGAAGGGGGCGCAGGTCGCCCACGCGCGGTCCCAGTCGGACAGGAAGGCGTGGACCCGCTCGCCGGGGACGTTGCGGTGGATGAGCGTCTTGGGCAGCCGCTCGGCCAGGTCGGAGGGCCGGACGAAGCCGGTGAACCGGGCCGCGAAGGTCAGCGTCCGGGGGCCGCCGGCGCCGAGCGTCACCCACGCCGCCCGGTGGCCGATCTCCGAGCAGGTGCCCTCGACGATCACCCCGGAGGGGTGGATGCCCGCGCGGAGCGTGTCCCAGTGCCGCCAGGCGTCGGCCTCGCCGTACTGGCGCAGCACGTTGAACGCCCGCACGACCAGCGGCGGCCGGGAGACCGGGAGCTCGAAGCCGCCCCGCACGAAGGAGAGGCCCTCCCGCTCGTACGGCAGGGCGGCGGCGACCCGCGCCGGGTCGATCTCCACTCCCACCATCTCGACGGCCGGGCAGACGCGGCGCAGCCGGGCGAACAGCTCGTGCGTGGTGACGGGGGAGGCACCGTAGCCGAGGTCAGCCACCAGGGGTGCGCCTGCGGAGCGCAGCAGGGGGCCGTGTACGGCGGCGATCCACCGGTCGGAGCGGCGCAGCCGGTTGTGCCCCGTCGTCCCCCGGGTGATCTCCCCGATGGGCCGGCGGCCCGGCGCCGTCGTGCGCCGGGCCTCACTGCTCTCATGCGTACGGCTCACGCTCGGCGCGCCTCACCGCTCTCTTGCGCTCAACCCTCTGAGCTCAACCGGCGGGCGTCACCCGGTGGACCTTGTGCTGGGCCGCCTGGGCACGCGGCCGGATCACCAGGCGGTCGATGTTGACGTGCGACGGCCGGGTGACGGCGAAGGTGATCACGTCGGCGACGTCGTCGGCGGTCAGCGGGCCGGGCACGCCCTCGTAGACCTTGGCGGCCTGCTCGGCGTCCCCGCGGAAGCGGGTCAGCGCGAACTCCTCGGTCCGCACCATCCCCGGGGCGACCTCGATGATCCGCACGGGTTCGCCGCACAGCTCCAGCCGCAGGGTCTCGGTCATCGAGGTCTGGGCGTGCTTGGCGGCGCAGTAGCCGCCGCCGCCCTCGTAGGAGACGAGCCCGGCGACCGACGTGAGCATCACCAGCACGCCGTCGCCCGACTCGATCAGCCGGGGCAGCAGGGCCCGGGTCATCCGGAGCGCGCCGAGCACGTTCACGTCGTACATGACCTGCCAGTCTTCGACCCTGCCTGCCGCGACGGGCTCCAGGCCCACGGCGCCGCCGGCGTTGTTGACCAGCACGTCGCAACGGTCGAGCTCGGAGGCAAGCGCGTCCACGGACTCCTGAGAGGTGACGTCGAGCGTGACGGGGCGGATCGAGGGCACCTCCGCGGCGAGTTTGTCCAGCCGATCGCGCCGCCGGGCCGCCGCCACGACGTCGTACCCCTCGGCCGCGAGCCGGCGGGCCGTCGCCTCGCCGATGCCGCTGCTCGCTCCGGTCACCACCGCGATCTTGGTCATCGTGCTCCTTCCTCCCTGGGGGGCATGGGCGGCCACATCTTCTCAAGGATGCGGCGGCGGAGTGCTCACCAGGGTGCGGGAATCTTGTGAAGATTGTTCTGGTTATAAGGCCTTCGGAGGTGGTTCGGGTGGCGCTCAGCCGGCGTCGGATCAGCCGAGTCGCGACGATCAGCGTGCACACGTCCCCGCTCGACCAGCCGGGGACCGGTGACGCGGGAGGGATGAACGTCTACATCCTGGAGGTCGCCAAGCGGCTCGCGGCCCTCGGCATCGAGGTGGAGATCTTCACGCGGCGGACCGCCCGGGACCTGCCGCCGGTGGCGGAGCTGTCGCCAGGCGTTCTCGTCCGGCATGTCACCGCCGGGCCGTACGAGGAGCTGGCCCGCGCCGACCTGCCGGGGCAGCTGTGCGGCTTCCTGTCGGGCGTCCTGCGGACCGAGGCGATGTACGACCCCGGCCGCTACGACGTCATCCATTCGCACTACTGGCTGTCCGGCCAGGTCGGATGGCTGGCCAAGGAGCGCTGGGGCGTCCCGCTCGTGCACACGATGCACACCATGGCGAAGGTGAAGAACCTGCTGCTCGCCGACGGCGACAAGCCCGAGCCGGCCGTCCGGGTGCTCGGCGAGGAGCAGGTCGTGGAGATCGCCGACCGCCTCGTCGCCAACACCTCCGCCGAGGCCGACGAGCTGATCCAGCTCTACAAGGCGCCTCCGGAGCGCGTGGCCGTGGTCAATCCCGGCGTGAATCTGGCCGTGTTCCAGCCCGCCTCCAAGGGCGCGGCACGGCACCGCCTCGGGCTGCCGCAGGACGCGCACGTGCTGCTGTTCGTCGGCCGCATCCAGCCGCTCAAGGCCCCCGACGTGCTCCTCAAGGCGGCCGCCCGCATGCTGGTGGACAACCCGGAGCTGCGGCCCCGGCTCGTCGTCGCGTGCGTGGGCGGGCCGAGCGGCAACGGGCTCGCCCGTCCCTCGCTCCTCACCGACCTCGCCGCCGAGCTCGGCATCTCCGACGTCGTACGGCTCGCGCCTCCGGCGCCGCAGGACGAACTGGCCGACTGGTACCGGGCGGCGGACGTCACCGTCGTCCCCTCGTACAACGAGTCGTTCGGGCTGGTCGCCCTGGAGTCGCAGGCGTGCGGCACACCGGTCGTCGCCGCGTCCGTGGGCGGGCTGCGCACGGCCGTCAAGGACGGCGTCTCCGGCGTGCTGGTCGACGGCCACGACCCGCACGACTGGGCGCGGGCCCTCGGCGGGCTCGTCGACCGCCCGAGGTGGCTCGGCACGCTGGCGTCCAACGCGCTGCTGCACGCCACCGGCTTCGGCTGGTCGGCGACGGCCGCCCGGCTGGTGGAGGTCTACGCGGGAGCCATGTCCCAGCTGCACCGGACCCCCATCGCGGTCAACTCGTAGGGTGGACTCATGAGAGCCGACCTGGAAGGCGTGATCCAGTCAGCGCTGGAGTCCGCCGAGCTGTCCTACGAGCGGCCCAAGCCGGGGGCGTTCCTGGTGAAGCTGCCCGGGCAGCACAAGCTCGCCACGCTCACGTGGCTCGTCATCGGC
The DNA here is from genome assembly GCF_040802045.1 of Microbispora sp. NPDC049125. Taxonomy (NCBI): domain Bacteria; kingdom Bacillati; phylum Actinomycetota; class Actinomycetes; order Streptosporangiales; family Streptosporangiaceae; genus Microbispora; species Microbispora sp. NPDC049125. The sequence goes on from NZ_JBEZDW010000006.1 coordinate 149,790, forward strand.
GACCAGGCGCTGAACGTCGAGGCGTTCTTCTGCCGCCAGCCCGACGAGAACCACGCCGAGTTCTACAAGTGGCTGCTGCTCAAGAACGGCTCGATGTACGGCGTTCACTTCGCCGTCGACCCCGTCGGCGACGTCCACCTCGTCGGGCGGCTGCCGCTCGACGCGGTCACCGAGGACGAGATCGACCGGGTGCTGGGCTGCGTGCTCACCTACTCGGACGAGTCGTTCGACCGGGCCCTGGAGCTCGGGTTCGCCTCCTCCATCCGGCGCGAGTGGGAGTGGCGGGTCAAGCGGGGCGAGTCGCTGGCCAACCTGCGGCCCTTCGCCCGAGTCGTCGATTCGTAGACATCCGCTGGTAAAGGTGGGCGCAAGGGTTCGCCGTTAGGATTGCCCGCATGGCGACTTTGGTGCTGCTGAGGCACGGCGAGAGCGAGTGGAATGTCAAGGGCCTGTTCACCGGATGGGTGGACGTGACCCTTTCGCCGACCGGCGAACAGGAGGCCAGGCGGGGCGGGGAGCTGCTCCACGAGGCGGGTATCCGGCCCGACGTGGTGCACACCTCGGTGCTGACCCGGGCGATCAAGACGGCCAACCTCGCGCTTGAGGCGGCCGACCTGCTCTGGCTGCCGGTGCGGCGCTCCTGGCGGCTCAACGAGCGTCACTACGGCGCGCTGCAGGGCAAGGACAAGGCGCAGACGCGCGCGGAGTTCGGCGACGAGCAGTTCATGCTGTGGCGCCGGTCGTACGACGTGCCGCCGCCGCCCATCGCGGACGACGACGAGTTCTCCCAGGCCGGCGACGACCGCTACGGCCTGCTCCCGGCCGAGCTTCTCCCGCGGACGGAGTGCCTGAAGGACGTCGTCGACCGGATGCTGCCGTACTGGTACGACGAGATCGTGCCGGACCTGGCCGCCGGACGCACGGTGCTGGTGGTGGCGCACGGCAACTCCCTGCGCGCCCTGGTGAAGCACCTGGAGGGCATCAGCGACGCGGACATCGCCGGGCTGAACATCCCCACCGGCATCCCGCTGCGCTACGAGCTCGACGCGGACTTCCGCCCGGCCGGCCCGGCCGCCTACCTCGACCCCGAGGCCGCCGCTGCCGCCATCGAGGCCGTCGCCAACCAGGGCAAGAAGTAACCCCGCTTTTTGGCGTGACCACCCCGGGCAAGCCCCGGGGTGTACGGCGAGCACGGTCACGCGAGGGCCTCAAGGGCGCTCCGAGCCCGCGCGAGCGGAGCGAGCGCCATTAAAAGCAGAAAGCCCCGGCCCCCCGAGGACCGGGGCTTTCTCGGCCCCTGACGGCTGTGTCAGACGACGGGGACGTCCTCTTCGCGGGTGCCGGTCACCAGGTAGACGACGTCGCGGGCGACGCGCACGGCGTGGTCGGCGTAGCGCTCGTAGTAGCGGCCGGTCAGCGTGATGTCGATGGCGGCCTCGATGCCGTGGCTCCAGTCCTTGGACAGCAGGACCCGGAACAGCCGCCGGTGCAGCCGGTCCATCTCGTCGTCGTCGTCTTCGAGCTCCTTGGCCAGCTCGACGTCGCGTGACGCGATGCAGCTGCCGGTCTTGGTGATCAGGTTCTCGGCGATGGAGCCCATTTGCACGATGGTGTCGCGCAGCTCGGCGGGGATCGCCGACTCCGGGTGCCGCATCCGTGCGATCTTGGCGATGTGCTCGGCGAGGTCGCCCATGCGCTCCAGATCGGCGGCCATCCGCAATGCCGTCACAACGGTTCGCAGGTCGACGGCGACGGGCTGCTGCCTGGCCATCAGCTCGTAGATCGAGGCCTCGACCTCGTTGTAGATCCGGTCGACTTCGGCGTCCTGGGAGATCACGCTCTCCGCGAGTTGCAAGTCGGCGTCGAGGAGGGCGGTGGTGCCTCTCGACATGGCCGACCGCACCAGGCGGGTCATTTCCACCAGACGGTCGGTGAGGGCTTCCAACTCACTGTGATAGGCGTCGCGCATGGCGGCCACGCTACGCGCGTATTCATGAACGAACTCCGACCGCCGAATGAACTTTTCCGGAAAGACCCGGTCCGGCCTGGTCCCGCAGGTGGGATGACACGAAACCCCGCCTAGCATTCGAAGTGTGAACGAGTTGCTGGCGAGCCTGGCGGCGATGGGCGGATTCGTCCTTGGCACCTTCGTCATGCTCACCATACGTCGGCAGGGGGACAGGAAGCCGATGCCGGAGCCTGTGGATGACAGCCTGCCGGCGGGAGTGGCCTCGGTCCTCGCGGTCCTCCCGTCCTCGGCGGTAGTGCTCGACCGCGAGGACAGGGTGCTGCGCGCGAGCTCGGCGGCCCGCGCCTTCGGTCTGGTGCGCGGGGATTCGCTGGTGCCGGCCGAGCTGCTCGCCATCGCTCGCAAGGTGCGCAGGGACGGCGAGATCCGTGAAAGCGAGATCGAGATGGCCGGCCGCAAGTTCGGCCAGGAGTCGACGACGTTCGCGGTGCGGGTGGCGCCTCTCGGCTCCCACGGTCAGGTGCTCGTCCTGGCGGAGGACCAGACGGAGCACCGCCGGGTGGAGGCCGTGCGCAGGGATTTCGTCGCGAACGTCAGCCACGAGCTGAAGACGCCGGTGGGCGCGCTCAGCCTGCTCGCCGAGACGATCCAGGACGCGGCCGACGACCCGGAGGCGGTGACGCGTTTCGCGGGCCGCATGCAGCATGAAGCCGCCCGCCTGACGTACCTCGTCCAGGACCTGATCACCTTGTCCCGGATCCAGGGCGCCGAGCCGGTCCCCGCGCCCGCTCCCGTGCCGATCGACGAGGCCGTCCACGAGGCGATCGACCGGTGTAACACCAAGGCGTCGGCAAAGGACATCACGCTCGTCGCCGGCGGCACCGAGGGCCTGAAGATCTGGGGCGACGACGAGCTGCTGGTCACCGCGCTGCGCAACCTCATCGACAACGCGGTCGCCTACAGCCCCGAGCACACCCGTGTGGTCGTGAGCGCGCGCCCGGCCGGCAGCGCGGTCGAGGTCAGCGTCAGCGACCAGGGCATCGGCATCCCGGAGAACGCCCAGGAGCGCATCTTCGAGCGGTTCTTCCGGGTGGACGCCGCCCGGTCGCGGGCCACCGGCGGGACCGGGCTGGGGCTCGCGATAGTCAAGCACGTGGCCGCCGTCCACGGCGGCGACGTCACGGTGTGGAGCAAGGAAGGCTCGGGCTCGACCTTCACCCTTCGCCTGCCCGCGTTCGGCGGTCAGGCGGTCGTAGTGCCACGTACAACCACTCCTATGGAGGCCGCTAAGTGACTCGGGTACTCGTCGTGGAGGATGAGGAGTCGTTCTCCGACGCCCTGTCGTACATGCTCCGGAAGGAGGGGTTCGAGGTCGCCGTGGCGGCCACCGGGCCTGAGGCTCTGGACACCTTCGACCGCAACGGCGCCGACCTGGTGCTGCTGGACCTGATGCTTCCCGGCCTGTCGGGGACCGAGGTGTGCCGCTCGCTGCGTCAGCGGTCCAAGGTGCCCGTGATCATGCTGACCGCCAAGGACAGTGAGATCGACAAGGTGGTGGGCCTGGAGCTCGGGGCAGACGACTACGTGACCAAGCCGTTCTCCTCCCGGGAGCTGGTGGCCCGCATCCGCGCCGTCCTGCGGCGGCAGGGCGACGTCGAGGAGCTGGAGTCGGCGATCCTCGCCGCCGGCCCGGTGCGCATGGACGTGGACCGCCACATCGTGGCCGTGCGCGGACTGCAGGTGCAGCTCCCGCTGAAGGAGTTCGAGCTGCTGGAGGTGCTGCTGCGCAACGCCGGCCGCGTGCTGACCCGTGGCCAGCTCATCGACCGCGTCTGGGGGGCCGACTACGTCGGCGACACCAAGACCCTCGACGTCCACGTGAAGCGGCTGCGGGCGAAGGTGGAGGCCGACCCGTCCAACCCCCGCTGCATCCTCACCGTCCGCGGTCTGGGCTACAAGTTCGACCCCGCCGAGGAGTGACGCCCCGCACGTGAGAGAACCCCCGCCCGTACGCGCCGGTCGTACGAGCGGGGGTTCTCCGCGTGGAACTCATGAGGCGCCGTGCCCACGAGCGCGTCTCAGGACGTCTGAGGGCTCGGCGACATGGACGGCCCGGCGCTGGACGCGGGGGCGACCGGGGAGCTGGGGGAGGCGCCGGTCAGCGGGGTGCTGGGGGTCGGCGCCGGCTGCGTCGCGGCGGGCAGCGTGGCGAACTCCCGGCTGCGGGCGATCACCGGCACCGCGATCGTGATGTCGCCGGCGTTCTTGAACTGGAGCGTGAGCTGCAGGGTCTCGCCTCCCAGCAGCGCCTGCTTGACTCCGTCGACGGTGACGCCGGGAGTCTTGGCGTACGTGCCGGGAGTGAGCTGGATCGGGCCGGGCACCTTGACCGAAGCGGCCTGCTGCTGGTTGGTCGTGATGCCCGTGAGGGCGTCGGCCGTGTCCGCCTTGTTCAGGATCGTCAGATAGAGCGGCGCCGAGCCTCCGGCGGCGATCTGGCTGCCGGAGTCGGGCCCGAGGATGAACGCCTGCGGGATCATCACACCGTTCTTGCCGTAGCTGATCGCGGAGCCGCTGTTCTGGACGAGCACGCCGGCCTCGTTCGGCGAGTACGGCTTGTTGGTATTGGCGTCGAAACCGGCGCCACACGCGGCCATGGCAGGGATGGCGGCGAGAAACGCGGCAACGGCGATCGCCCTGCGACGGCTGCTGCTGGTCACGGTTCGAAGTCTCCTTGGTACGCACGTGTATGGGGCAGCATTCACCTTATCGGCGCGGCCGTCCGGTCCGGTGGCCGCTCCCCGGCGCGGCGGGGAGTCGCTGCGGTGCAGGTCACCCCCTATGCCGGTAGTGGCGATCCACAGGGTCGACCAGTTGTCAAGTCCCAAAACGAGGCTTTGACCTGCAGTTATGTTCCTTTCACTGTTCCGGGAGGCCGGAACCGCGTGGTACTCTGGAGTACAGCGGAAGGGGTACTCGTCACATGACTTTCCAGGTCGGCGACACTGTCGTCTACCCCCACCATGGGGCTGCTCGGATCGAGGCCATCACGACCCGAACCATCAAGGGTGAGGAAAGAACCTACTTGGTGCTGAAGGTCGACAAGGGCGACCTCACTGTACAGGTACCAGCAGATAATGCCGAGCTCGTCGGTGTCCGCGACGTGGTCGGCCAAGAAGGACTTGAGCGCGTTTTCGACGTGTTGCGCATGCCGCACACGGAGGAGCCCACCAACTGGTCCCGCCGCTACAAGGCCAACCTTGAGAAGCTGGCGTCCGGCGACGTCAACAAGGTGGCCGAGGTCGTCCGCGACCTGTGGCGTCGCGACAAGGAGCGCGGGCTGTCCGCCGGTGAGAAGCGGATGCTGGCCAAGGCACGGCAGATCCTGGTCAGCGAGCTCGCTCTCGCCGAGAAGACCAACGAGGACAAGGCCGAGGCCCTGCTCGACGAGGTTCTGAACTCCTGAGCGCGGTATCGCCAAGGGTGGGCGTCGGGGTCGATGTCCACCCTTTCGCGTCTGGCAGAGAGCTCAACCTGGCCGGGCTGCACTGGCCCGGTGAGACCGGGCTGGCGGGCCACTCGGACGGCGACGCCGCGGCCCACGCGTGCTGTGACGCCCTGTTGTCCGCCGCCGGGCTGGGTGACATCGGCGGGCTGTTCGGCACCGACGACCCCCGCTGGGCCGGGGCCTCCGGGGCCGTCCTCCTTGAGGAGACGGCGCGACGGGTGCGGGCCGCCGGCTTCGAGATCGGCAACCTGGCGGTTCAGATCATTGGAAACCGCCCCAAGATGGCACCACGCCGTACAGAGGCGCAGAAGGCCCTTGAGGCCGCCGCCGGGGCTCCCGTGAGCGTCAGCGCCACGACGACCGATGGGCTCGGGCTCACCGGCAGGGGCGAGGGCGTCGCGGCCATCGCGACCGCCATCGTCTTCCCAGCCTGAAGTATCCGCTCCAATCGGGACATGCCAACCGGAATGGTGCGCGCGGCGTCGTACTAGTACGGCGGGCGACGGCTCCGAACCTGGCGCGGAGAAGAGCCGTCGCCCTCTTTTTTGTTTGCTGGACGCATATTTCCCTCCCATGGGGTAACTCACCCTCCGAGAGTGAAAGGGTCACCCTCAACGGGAGGTCGATATGACAATCGAGTCCATTCTTGGTGCCATCGTCATCGGTGCGGTCGTCGGCGCCCTGGGCCGCCTGCTCCTGCCGGGCCGCCAGCCGATCGGCTGGATCCTCACGATCGTCGTCGGCATCGTCGCCGCGCTGATCGGCACCGCTCTCGCTCAGGTCATGGGCGTGGAGACCACGAAGGGCATCGACTGGATCGAACTGGTCATGCAGCTGGTGCTGGCGGTCGTAGGCGTCGGCATCGTCGCCGGCATCCGCGGTCGGTCGCGCGTGTAACACCCGGTGGGGGTGAGCCCTGGAACGCCGCCCCCCGCTGGAGAACCACGAAGGGCCCGTCCGGTCGCGTACCGGACGGGCCCTTCGTCGTTCCCGTTGGCCCTCGTACTTCCCGCCTGGATCCAGCCGGAGACCGGCCGGGGTGGTGGTGCGGTCAGGCGGGTGGACGGGGGGTGCTGCGCATGCGGCCGGAAGGTGGTGCGAGGGGCACCTCGCCTTCACTCTCCCCGTCCTCCGCGGACCCGCCCTCGGGCTCGTAGGGCTTGCGCCGGTTCCTGTGCTGCTCCTCGTGCTCGGCGAGATCGGCGGCGTGCGCCGGGTCGGGGGCGTCGTGGATCTGGCGGAGCGGCTGGGTGTCGATCCCCGCTTCATCCGGCTCCGGCTCCGTCAGGCTCCGAGGTGCGACGCGGGTGACCTGCTCGCGCTCCAATGGGGTGTCCGCCGGGGGGTTCACCGGCTCGGCCACGGGGTGCGCGATGGGGTCGGCCGCCGCTTCGCCCACCAGGTCATCGGGTGGCGAGGCCGCGGCTCCTTCCGGTGCCGGTGTGCGGCCCGGTGCCTGCGCCGGTGCCTGACCCGATGGCTGGCCCGGCGCTTGTTCGGGTGTCTGGTCGGGTGCCTGCCGGCCGGGGGATGACGGACGGGGGTGCACGAGCACATCGCCCGCGTGGGGCCGTACGAGATCGCCCCAGCGGACGGGCCGGTCCCGCTTCAGCCGCCGGGGAGCGGGCGGCGTATCTGTGGGCTCGGGCGAGCCGGGGCCCGTGGTCGCGGCCTCCACCGGCTCCGCCGTACCGGACGGCTCAGGTGTCGCGGCCGGTTCCGTCATACGGTGCGTTTCAGGTGTCGTGGCCGGTTCGGCCGCGGCGACGGATTCTGAAGCCGTGCCGTATTCGGGTACGCCAGCCGGTGCGGGCGTGACGGCCTGGCTCGACTCGGGTGCCGACGGTGGATCGGGGATGGGGGGCGTTCGGGGAGCCGCTGTAGGCGGCACGAGAGGCATGGCCGGGTGGTCGGCGGTCTCGTCCGTCGATGACACCGCAGGAGCCGGAGGAGGGGTGTGAGGGGCGGGAACGGGCTGGTGGGGGGATCGGTCGTCGCCCGCTTCCTCGGGCCGAGGCTCCTCCGCCCCAGAGCTCTTCGACCAGGCGCTGTCATGGCCGGGACCTTCGAATCCGCCGCTGTCCCACTCGGCGCTCTCCGGCCTGGGGTGTTCCGGCTCCGTGTCCTCGTCGCCGGGCCTGCCGGCCGTATGCGTCTCCAGTGGCGACGTGTGCTCCGGCTGCATGACCGGCAGGGGCGGGGCGTACTCGGGCGGGGCGACGGTCTCGGCGACCGGGCTCACCGGCGGTGGCGGCACGTAGTCGGGCGGCGCGACCGCCTCCGGCAACGCGAGCAGGGGCGGCACGGAGTGCAGGGTGTGCTCCGCGGGCACGGGGTGGGGCTGGGGGTGCGGGTGCGGCATGGTGTGCTCGGCGTGGGCGGCGGGCCTTTCTGCGACCGCCCGATAGGGCGCCGTGGGCTCCTGCGCCTCGTGACGGCCGCGTTGCCGCTCGCCCCTGAAGGGCACGAGCTCGTCGTCATCGCCGTCGTCGTCGAGGTCGGCGCGCCCCGCCCTGGCGTGTTTCATGAGGATCAGTAACAGCCAGAGCCCGATGACCAGCAGCACCCAGGGAAGCAGGGCCACGGTGACCGCCGTCCGCTGGGGGTCGATCACCGTGCGCGTGGCCGTCACGACGGTGGCGGCGGCGACCGACGCCAGCATCAGGAGCAGCACGAAGCCCGCCTGCAGGCGGGCCGCGAGGCGCCCGCCGCGCAGCAGCGGCACGCTGAAAAGCGCGACGACCAGAAGGACGTCGAACGCCGTCGGGTACATGTAGGCGAGACGAGGCTTCGCGCCCCCGGCGATGGCCAGGGAGCGCAGGTCGTCGAATGAGAGAGCGCAGGCCACGCCGGCCAGCACCGCTAGAGCGAGACCGGCGAGGCCGATCGCGAGGCGGCGCAGTATCAGTGGGATTCCGGGTGGCGTAGATCGGGACGGGCGGGAGGCCGTGCCTGCCGCGCCGGGGGGAGTCACGTCCATGGCGTTTCGAGCCTACAGAATCGGCCCGCCGAATCGATCGTCGCCGCGGCGCGAGTGCCGTACCGGATCAGCCGTGCCGGCGGACGCGATGATCTGCGCAAGGCGCCGGGATGGCATCATCGGCTGGTACATAAGCCGCGCCAAGGAGGAACCGATGCTGCCGGACGCCGTGCGTGATCTCTTCGACGGGACGAACTTCGCCACAATCGCGAGCATCAACCCCGACGGTGCCCCGCAGGCCTCGGTCGTCTGGGTGAGGACCGACGGTGACGACATCGTGTTCTCGACCCTCAAGGGCCGCCGCAAGCACCGGAACATGGTGAGGGATCCCCGTGTGACGATCGTCGTGATCGATCCGTCCGACCCGTACCGGTACATCGAGGTCCGGGGCACTGTCACGATGGAGGACGACCCCGAGGGCACGCTCATTCGGGAGCTGTCGGTGAAGTACACGGGCGAGACGTGGAAGGAGCCGAACCCGGACAGCGAGCGTGTGATCGTGCGCATTACTCCGGCAAAGGTGCTTGTCTACTGAGTGCTTTCAGCGTTTAAGCCGGACATATGTGTCGTATGTGTCGTCTGGTGGCGGGGAATGGCGCGCCGACGTCCTCACCGGCACCCAATGAGGCCTGTGCTGTGCCGTTAGGCGTTAGCCTTGCGTCGTGAGCCTGCACCTCTACGACACCAGTACGCGTACGGTCCGTGAATTCGTACCGGTCGAGCCCGGCCGGGTCTCGATGTACCTGTGTGGCGCCACCGTCCAGGCTCCGCCGCACATCGGCCACATCAGGTCCGGGCTGAACTTCGACGTCCTCCGCCGATGGCTGACGCGAGAGGGCTACGACGTCACGTTCTGCCGCAACGTCACCGACCTCGACGACAAGATCATCAAGGTCGCCGCCACCGAGGGCGTCCCCTGGTTCGTCGTCGCCGAGCGCAACCAGCGTGCCTTCACCTGGGCGTACGACCAGCTGGGCTGCCTGCCGCCGACCGTCGAGCCGCGGGCCATGGGCCACGTGCCGGAGATGGTCGAGCTGATGCGGCGGCTGATGGACAAGGGACACGCCTACGCCGCCGGCGGCGACGTCTACTTCGACGTCGTCTCCTACGCCGACCGGTACGGCAAGCTCTCCAACCAGCGGCTGGAGAACATGCGGGCGGCGGGCGACACCGACACCGACTCGCTCAAGCGTGACCCGCGCGACTTCGCCCTGTGGAAGGGCGCCAAGCCGGGCGAGCCGACGTGGCCGACGCCCTGGGGCCGCGGCCGTCCCGGCTGGCACCTGGAGTGCTCGGCGATGGCCACCAAATATCTCGGCGGCACCTTCGACATCCACGGCGGCGGCGTCGACCTGATCTTCCCGCACCACGAGAACGAGATCGCCCAGTCGCAGGCGGCGGGCGACGGCTTCGCGCGCTACTGGCTGCACAACGGCATGCTCCAGCTCGGCGGCGAGAAGATGAGCAAGTCCCTGGGGAACTCGCTGCTGATCCCCGACATGCTGCAGAAGGTCCGGCCGGTCGAGCTGCGTTACTACCTGGTCGCCGCCCACTACCGTTCGGCGATCGACTACTCCGACGAGGCGCTCCAGGAGGCCGCCGCCGGCTACCGGCGGATCGAGGGCTTCGTCACGCGGGCGGCCGAGGTGATCCACGACGTGGACGCGGCGGCCCCGCTGCCGCAGGCGTTCGTGGACGCGCTGGACGACGATCTCAACGTCTCCCAGGCGCTCGCCGTGATCCACGAGGTGGTCCGCGAGGGCAACGTGGCGCTGGCCCAGGGCAACAAGGAGCAGGTCGCCCGGCTGCTCGCCGAGACGCAGAACATGCTCGACGTGCTCGGCCTCGACCCGAGGTCGGAGCAGTGGCGGCAGACCGGCGACTCGGGCCTACGCGAGGTGGTGGACGCTCTGGTCGCCGTGGCGCTGGAGCAGCGGCAGGCGGCCCGCCTCCGCAAGGACTACGCTGCCGCCGACGCCATCCGCGAGCAGCTCGCCGCGGCCGGCGTGATGGTCGAGGACACCCCGCAGGGCCCGCGTTGGGAGCTGGCACGGTAGGCGTGCCTCTACGCTAGAGACCATGGCGGGTAAGGCTTCAGGGAAGCCGTCGAAGAAGCAGGGCCCCACCAGGGGTACCGGTGGCAAGGTCAAGCGCTCCCTGGAGGGCCGGGGGGCGACGCCACCCGCGCACATGCGGCACTGGTACAAGGACAAGGCACGTGCGGAGCGCATCGAGCGCGAGAGTGCCTCCGGTGGGCGTCCCGCGCGTGCGCCGAGCCGTACGCGCAAGGAGGACGCTCCCGAGGTCATCGGCGGGCGCAATCCCGTCGTCGAGGCTCTGCGGGCCGGTGTGCCGGCGACGGCCGTGTACGTCGCGCATCGGATCGACAGCGACGACCGGGTCAAGGAAGCCATCAAGATGGCGGCCGACCGTGGCATCGCGCTGCTGGAGGTGAGCCGTGAACGGCTCGACCGGCTCACCGAGAGCAGCAATCACCAGGGCATCGGCCTGCAGGTCCCCCCGTACGACTACGCGCACCCGGAGCAGCTCGTGGAGCGGGCGCGGGACGCCGCGGAGGTTCCTCTGATCGTCGCGCTCGACGGGGTGACCGACGCGCGCAATCTCGGGGCCATCGCCCGTTCGGCGACCGCGTTCGGCGCCCATGGGCTCCTCGTGCCGTCGCGCCGCTCGGCCGGTGTCAACGCGGGCGCGTGGAAGACCTCGGCGGGCACGCTGGCCACCCTCCCGGTGGCGAGGGCGACCAACCTCACCCAGGCGCTCCAGGCGTACCGTGAGGACGGCCTGTTCGTGATCGGCCTGGACGGCACCGCCTCGGTGGACGTCGGCGACATCGAGTTGGCCACCGAGCCGCTCGTCGTGGTCGTCGGCTCGGAGGGCAAGGGCCTGTCGCGCCTCGTGCGGGAGACATGCGACCAGATCGCCCGCATCCCGATGAACGCCGCCGCCGAGTCGCTCAACGCGGGCGTCGCCGCGGGGATCGCGCTCTACGAGGTCGCCCGTCAACGCCGCCGGTGATTCCGCCGTGACGGTACGGCCCCCGGGCCACTAAACTTGCTCACAGATAGGCCGCCTTAGCTCAATCGGCAGAGCATCTGTCTTGTAAACAGAAGGTCTGGGGTTCGATTCCCCAAGGCGGCTCCAAGGTCAAAGGCCCCTTGCGATCATCGCAGGGGGCCTTTTCGATCTCCGTACAGCAGCCGAGAACAGCAACGTCCTCAGTCGCCACCGTCGAGGCTCTGGCTCAGCCGGTCGAGCGCCTTCCGGGTGGCGGATGACGGGATCTGCGTATAGACGTTCATCGTCAACGAGATCTGTGAATGGCGGAGGATGCGCATCGCCACGCGAGGATGAACGTCGAGAGCGGCCAGGAGCGAGGCGCAGGGGGACTGTACGAAAATAAGGGGTCTGTCCCGTAATCGGTGGTGGCGCTGAGTGATCGCCTGCCAGTCTGAGGCGTGCCGAAGATCAACGATCTGGTGAGTGTGGTGTTCTCGGGGCTGTCTGACCTGGTCATCGAGGACGTGGAAGACGAGGACGACCTCATTCGGGTCATGGCCCGCACTCGGGATGAGCCTGTGCCGTGCCCGGTGTGCGGAGGCCCGACGGCGCGTGTGCACGGCTTTTGCGGCCGGGACGGTCACGGACCTCCCGGTCGATGGGCGAAAAGTGGTGGTGTCGGTGAGAGCACGGCGCCTGGTCTGCCCGGCGCTGGGGTGCCCACGGCAGACGTTCCGGGAACAGGTGCCGGGACTGCTGGAGCGCTACCAGCGGCGCACCACCAGGCTCACCGGCCAGCTGGGAGCGGTGGTCAGCGAGCTCGCGGGCCGGGCGGGCGCTCGTCTGTCCCAGGCGCTGGACGTCGCGGTGTCGAGGTCCACTGCACTGCGGCTGCTCATGCGGTTGCCGCTGCCGCCATCGCGGGTCCCGCGAGTGCTCGGGGTCGATGACTTTGCTCTCAAGCGCCGCCACCGATACGCCACCATCCTGACTGACGCCGACACCGGCCAGCGCATCGACGTTCTCCCCGGCCGTGGCGCCGACGCCCTTGAGGCGTGGCTGCGTGCCCACCCCGGCGTGGAGATCGTCTGCCGGGACGGGTCGGGTGCATACGGCGAGGCGATCCGCAGGGCGTTGCCCGACGCGGTACAGGTCAGCGACAGGTGGCACCTGTGGAAGAACCTGTGCGACAAGACCCTCGCCGAGGTCCGCTCTCACAGCTCCTGCTGGGCCACGGTCAACCCGGCCCGGCCCGCCGGCGTGCGGGAGCAGACCACCCGAGAGCGCTGGCAGCAGATCCACGACCTGCGGGAAGCGGGCGTTGGCCTGCTGGAGTGCGCACGCCGTCTCAATCTGTCCCTCAATACCGTCAAGCGCTATGCCCGGACCCGTGAGCCGGAGGCCCTGCGCCGCGCTCCGCGCTACCGGCCCACCCTCGTCGATCCTTCCCGCGATCATCTGCGCCAGCGGCGCGCCGCCGACCCGGCCGTCCCGGTCCTCCAGCTGTTCCGCGAGATCACCGAACTCGGGTACACGGGCAGCCTCAACCTGCTCTACCGCTACCTCACTCAAGGCCGGGCCGAGGGCGATCGGCCCGTGGTCACACCACGCCGTCTGGCTCGGCTCCTGCTCACCCGCCCCGGCAGGCTGCGCGAGGCCGATACCACGTTGCTGCAGGAACTCGTGGGTGCCTGCCCCGAACTGGCCGACCTCGCCCGCCTGGTCCGTGACTTCGCCGAACTCCTGTCCCCGGCCGCAGGAAACGACACCAAGCTCGCCGCCTGGCTCGCCGACGCCCGGGCCGCCAACCTGCCCCACCTGCACGGCTTCGCCAACGGGCTCGAACTCGACCGCGAGGCCGTGAACGCCGGCCTCACCTTGCCCCATCACAACGGCCGAACCGAAGGCGTCAACACTCGAACGAAGAGAATCATGCGGCAAATGCATGGCCGCGCTGGGTTCGACCTCCTGCGCCACCGCATTCTCCTGCACTGAACATCACTGAGCGCCACCACTGATTACGGGACAGACCCCTTTTCTTGACACTCCCGTGAAACGTCCTGGACGTCCCGAGCTGATCAGCGTCTGGCACAGCGGTGACAGGTCCTGGAGCTTGATCAGTGCTACCGAGTAACACGGCTTCTAGTCGGCGAAGCGGTCGATCGGGATAAGCGTCCAGCGGTAAGAACAGCAACGAGGCTCCCGTTAAGACCGCGCATTAACGGGTCGACTTACGTCATCTTTGGCTGTTGTGAACCGGACCGGTTTTTTCGGTCGGGTATGGCTGGCACGCCCACCCGGCGAGCACGTCGCGTCCATGTGCGATGGCGAGGTCAAGCAGGCCCGGGAAGCGAGCGTCGAGGTCGTCTCGGCGTAGCCGGTTCAGGCGCCGGGTTCCCTGGTCTCGCTGATGTATCACCCCGGCCTCTCGGAGGATCTTGAAATGAGCGCTCTGGGTGGACTTGCTCACCGGCGTGGTAATGGTCCCGCACGCCAGCTCGCCATCGGGTCCGGCCTCTGCCAGGCGAGCGACCACACCGAGGCGCACCGGATCACTGAGCGCCCCCATGACGCGAGCAAAGACCAGTTCCTCTCGATCGGGATGCACAAGATCAGTTGCTGTTCGGCTTGCCACACCGTCATGGTAACCCAACATGTTCGCATAGTCCGAACATATGCTATGTTCTGGCTACCCGAACATGTGACGGCTGGGGGGCTGCTGTTGCTCAGCCGCCTGCACGCCGCCGGCGGCGGTCGCCTATCAGGTGGCCGACGGGGCGGGTTACTGATCCCGATTCGCGGTGTGCCAGGCAGCGGCCGTAGCCGGCGACTAGCTGACGTTTTCCCGGGCTCCGACCAGAAGTGAAAACGAGCCCGCACAATGCCAAGGAGGAGCGCAGATGACCCAGACCGAAACACCGCTGCCCATTGACATGGCCGACCGGTTTGGCGTGATCACCGGGGCGGGGAGTGGGATCGGCCGCGCGCTGGCCGAACAGTTCGGCCGGCGCGGCGCCCGGTTGCTGCTGGTGGGGCGCCGCGAGCAGGCGTTGCGGGAGACCGCCTCGGCGGTGGCGCGGGCCGGCGGCGCAGCCGAAGTGCTGGCCGCCGACATCACCGCCGAGGGGGCCGAGGAAAAGGTCGCCGACACTGCGCGCACGGTGCTGGGCAAGGTCGATTTATTGATCAACAATGCCGGCAACGTGCGCGCGGGCCGACTCGAAGAGTGCGATGTAGCGGATGTGTCGGCGATGGTGGGTCTCAACTTGACCGCGCCGATCCTGCTCACGCGCGCCTTGCTGCCCGATCTGCGCGCGGCCGCCCAATCCGAGCGCTCCGCCGACCTGGGCGGCCTCGGTCGGCGGCGCGACAGCATCGTGCTGGGTATCGCCAGCGGCATGGCACTGCTCCCGCTGCCCTTTTACGCGACCTACGCAGCGACCAAGGCGGGCCTGGCCGCGTTTGGTCACGCGCTGCGCCGGGAGCTTCACGGCGCCGGCGTGCACGTCGCCACCTGGTACCCCGGGGCCACAGCCACGGCGATGATGGACAGCTCGGCCGCGGGGGAGGACCTGGGTTTCGGCCGCCGCCCGGTCGAAGAGGTGGTGACCGACCTGCTCGACGCGCTTGGCCGCGGCGAGCACGAGATCAACACCAGCCTGTCCACCCGGCGAGCCATGCAGCGGCTGCACGCCAGTGATCCGCTCGCCGTCGACGCCGCGCTCGGGCCCCAGCTGTCTCAGCTCGAATCCGCTGTGCGCAACCACCGCAGCATCTGACCCGCGAACAGAAGCACAGCGCCGCCACCGGCTGCGGCGTTCGGCACGGTGGGCGGTGTTCCGCCAGGGCAGGCGACCGCCTTACCGCGGCGGGCCCTGTACTCGACCGTTCCGGGCGCGCGGTCGAGGTGTTCCGCCCTCCAGCGCTCGCGCTGCACGAGTGTTCCGTCCCGATGGGCGAGCGGTGCGCAGGTGTTCCGGGCCCGGGCCGGGCGCGCGGTCCAGATGTTCCGTGCCGGGCGGCGCGTCGAGCGGGTTGACGCCGAGGGCCGCGAGGCGCGGGCCGCGGCCGCCGGAGAGCGGGTGCAGGCAGGCAGCGAGCTCGCCGGCGGGCGGCCACAGGGGCCCGGGCGCGCTTCCTGCGCGCCCTCGGGCCGCCCACCATCCCGCCCAGCCCAGGAGACAGGCCCTCCTTGCGTCGCCCCAGGATCCTCACGCCCACACCGGCCACCAGGAAGGCTCCCAGAGCCAACGCTCGATTGCGCGGCTTGCCGTAACCTGCCTGCATCGACATCGGGCTCTCCGAGATGTGAGAGACAACGATCAGCCTCCCCACACCTAACAGGGCCTCGGCATAGTGACGTTATGTTCGGTTAGGGCTCGGCTTGGTGAGGGTTGCCGTAGGCGGGAGGCGACCGGTTGCCGACATGCGGACAGGCACGATCTGGGCGATCATGAGGTTCTCGACGCCAAATGATCAGGAAGACCGTGCCTGCCCCGTCATCATTGCCGATCACCCCTGCCCTGAGCCAACTCGTCGATCTGCCGGTGGATCCGTCGCTGGTGGAGTCGGCCGACGGTGTGAGCCTGCTCGATCACCTGGCCTCGGTGCCCGATCCTCGCGATCGTCGAGGGATCCGGCATGCGTGGTGCTCGTTGCTAGCCATCGCCGCTGTGGCGGTGGTGGCCGGAGCACGATCGTTCACAGCCGTCGCCGAGTGGGCGGCCGATGCTCCGCAGCAGGTCCTCGCCCTGCCCGGAGTCCGCCGCGACGCCTTGACCGGCAGATACCGCCCGCCGCACGAGGCCACCGTGCGGCGGGCGCTGACCGTGGTGGACGCCGACGCGTTGGACGCGGCCATCTCGGCGTGGATCATCGACCGCTCACGCACACGCGCTCCCCAGGACAAGCCCAGCGGTCGGCGACCTCGCCAAGCGATCGCCGTGGACGGTAAGACCTTGCGCGGCGCCCGCCGGCATCGTGCCCGTGACGGGCACGGCGACGGCGACGGCGATGCGGTGCACCTGCTGGCCGCGGTCGACCACGCCACCGCCATCGTGCTGGCGCAGACCGACGTCGACGACAAGACCAATGAGATCACCCGGTTCCGCCCTCTCCTGCAGGGCGTGGATTTGGCCGGATGTCTGATCACCGCAGACGCCCTCCATACCCAGCGCGATCACGCCGAGTTTCTCGTCACGGAGAAGGACGCGCACTACCTGCTGATCGTGAAGAGGAACCAGCCCTCGCTGCACCGCCACCTCACCAAGCTGCCATGGCGCCAGGTCCACATCCATCACCGCAGCAACGACCGTGCTCACGGCCGTGAGGAACGACGCACGCTGAAGGTCGTCAGTGTGACAGCCGGGCTGCGGTTCCCCCACGCTGTTCAAGCGATCCAGGTCAAACGCCAGGTCCGAGGCATCGCGGCAGGACGTAAGTGGCGGACCGTCACCGTCTACGCCATCACCAGCCTGCCCGTCTTCCAGGCCGGCCCCGCCGATCTGGCCACCTGGATCCGCAGCCACCGGACCATCGAGAACAAGCTGCACTGGGTCCGCGACGTCACCTACGGCGAAGACCACTCCCAAGTCCGCACCGGCAACGCACCCCGCGCCATGGCCACCCTGCGAAACCTCGCCATCAGCGCTCTGCGCCTGACCGGCACCAACAACATCGCCAAAGCCATCCGCCGCCTCGCCCGAGACGCCACACGACCCCTCGCCATTCTCGGGATCACCTGATCAAACGAAGCTCAACCGACTTTGCCGAGGCCCTGCGCCTGGGGCAGAAT
This sequence comes from Microbispora sp. NPDC049125, assembly GCF_040802045.1. Lineage (NCBI taxonomy): Bacteria > Bacillati > Actinomycetota > Actinomycetes > Streptosporangiales > Streptosporangiaceae > Microbispora > Microbispora sp. NPDC049125. The sequence goes on from NZ_JBEZDW010000006.1 coordinate 167,059, forward strand.
TTGTCCGTTTCTCCTCGATAACGGTTGTCCGCCGGTTCCTCAACTCCGGGGCCGGCTCCGCCTCTCAGGGAGCGCGGCGGATCGGCATGATGGCCGCCGAGGACTACCGGTGGGCCGCTGACATCCCGCGCGTGTGAAGGACGCGGTATGACGCACGTCACACCGGGATCGTGTCCGAACGTCGCCTGCACGGCCGTCGAATGTGCGGCACGGCAATCGGCTCGTGCGTCACCTCACCGCCCTTAGGGGGGACGTTGAAGAAGGTCTCCGCCGCAGTCGCGGCGCTTCTCATCTCCGGCACCGTCATGACCACCACGGCCATCGCGACGGCTCCCGCCCACGCTCAGGATCGTCGGTCCATCGCCACCGCACCCGGCACCGCGCAGTCCGGTACCGAGGTCGCGGCGGTGAAGACGACGAGTCATCAGAACCGTCAGGTCCGGACCGCTCAAGGCGCCGCGGGCGCATGGAAATTCACCGGAAGCCTTTATGCCGCCAAATATGACTGCGTGGATGCCGGCCAGCAATATCAGCGCGAGGGTTACCCGTACCAGTGCCGCTATGCCTATTTTCCGTTCACCGAGCAGTATCTGTACTGGCTGTACATCTACTACTAGTACGGATTCAGTTCGATGCTTATCGAGGACGGCCTTTCAGGTCGCCACCGGCGTCCGGCCGTCGCCCATTCGAGGTGCGGGGCCGGACACTGCGGCTCACATGGGCCGCGGTGAACGCGGCGGACGATCGCGTGCGCGAGCTCACCGCGCAGGTGTCCCCCCGTACGCCGCACCGACGGAGGCGGGCCCCGCGGGCTGAGGCCGTGACGATCACCGCTGGGGCCCGCCGTCTACTCCTCGGGCGAGGTGAGGACCTTATTACTGGACCGCCAGCCGTGCCGACAGTCCCACTCGGATTCGCGTGAACATCGCCACGATCGCCGAGCGGCTCCGCGAGCAGGCCCGCCTGCTGGACTGCGCTCCGGGCGGCCTCACGGCATTCCCGGCCGCCGGAAGCCGCCGGCCGTCCGGCCGCGCCACCGTGCCCCCGATCAAACGCGGATGTCACATCCAAGCGGGATCTTCACTCTTATAGCCATCCAACTAGCCATCCATAGTCATCCAACGAAGATGGGGATCGAGTAATGCTGACTCGCAGGGACTCGCTACGCCTGCTCGCGGGCACCGTGGGAGCCGCCGCACTGCCCGCACTGCCCGCTCGCCCGGCGATCGCGGCCGACAGTCCTCTCACCTGGACGGTCACCGGCTCGAGTTCGTCGTCGCCCTTCGACGGCTATCTGCGCGGCTACATGCAGGACCGGAAAATTCCGTACGGTTCGCTCGCTGTGGTACGGCAGGGCAAGCTGGTGTTCGCGCAGGGATACAACTACACGTCGGGCCCGGTCCTGGCCCAGCCGACGTCGCTGTTCCGCCTGGCCAGCCTCAGCAAGCCGGTCACCGCCACCGCCATCATGAAGCTCGTCCAGGACGGCAGGCTCAGCCTGTCGGCCAAGGTGGCGCCGATGCTGGGGCTCAGCACGGCCGCCGACTCCCGTCTCGGTAAGGTCACCGTGCTCAACCTGCTGCAGCACCGGGGCGGCTGGAAGGTCTGGACCCCGGAGACGCCCTACGCCCTGCCCGACCCGATGTTCTCGGACTTCGACATCGCGAACACGCTCGGAGTGGCGCTGCCCGTGACGCAGGCGAACATCATGAACTACACCTCGAGGCGCACGCTGGACTTCTACCCGGGGAGCGAGTTCGCCTACTCGAACTACGGCTACCTGCTGCTCGGCAAGGTCATCGAGAAGGTCACCGGTCTCCCGTACGCGACCTACGTCCAGCAGTCCGTGCTCTCCCCCGTGAAGATCACCCGGATGGTGCAGGGCCGCACGGCGCAGAGCCTGCAGCAGCCCTCGGAGGTCCCCTACTACTCGCAGTACAGCGGGACGACCGTGCTGTACAACACCGACGCGTCGACGCCGCCGGTGCCGGCGCCGTACGGGGTGTTCAACCTCGAGAACATGGCCGCGCACGGCGCCTGGCTCTCCACGGCCGTCGACATGGCGAGGTTCACCACGATCTTCGACAGCCCCGGCCTGCTCACCCAGGCGAGCCTCGACGCGATGTTCGCCCCGCCGCCCAATACCGCCTGGGACAGCCCGTACTACGGCATGGGCTGGATGGTCCGCGCCGTCAACGGCGGACGTAGCACCTGGCACAACGGGTCGATCGCCGGCACCACCACGCTCATGGTCCGGCGGTACGACGACCTGAGCTGGGTGGTGCTGTTCGACCAGCGCGACGACTCCTCGGGCCTGGAGTACGACGCCACACTCGATGACCTGATGCACACGGCGGCCAACTCGGTGACCTCCTGGCCGACGACCGACCTGTTCCCGTCCTACGGCCTCTGACCCCGCCGCATCGATCAGCCGCATCGATCAGCCGCAGCGCGTGCGGCCGGGCGGCACCTTCCCGTCGAGGAGGTAGCCGTTGACCGCGTTGCCGATGCAGGCGTTCTGACCGTACGCGCCGCGCCCCTCGCCGTTCAGCGTCAGCAGCACACCGGTGCACAACTGGGCGGCGAGGCGTGTCGGGGCGCAGGCAGGGAAGCGATACGAGGAGAACCCGGCCGGGGGTATCGGTGAGTGCCGTTAAACGTACGCCCTTCTCGGTATTTGCTCGAATGCTTTCTGCCGGTGACTGCATCCAGGGTCGGAGTACATCCAGATGTGGTCGGGACTGAAAAGCGTCTGCCGCGCGGCTTCCGGTCCTCGGGCTTGCCGGCCCTGCGGTCCGTAGCCACTTGCCATCGGAATAGCGGAGTTGATCGTCGTATCGATGGATTCAGATCTTGCTAACGCCGATGCTGACAACAGCCCTGGACGGGCGTAGACGTCGAGAGAATCTCGGCGCCGACGAACCCCTCGTGAACAGGGCCTTGCGTTCGGGATGGACAGCTATGGACAGAGGTCGTATTCGGGCCAGTACGAACGTCGGCTACGGAAGCGAGCCAGACATCAGGCAGCCGATCGGTAGGTTTGCGGGATATGCACGGGATGATCTCGGCTAATCTCGGACGCCTGGCTCAGCAGGTCAAAGCCCTGGAGAGCCGGAGAAGTATCCTCCACTTCTCATTCGACACTTATTCCTCCGGCTGTGGACGTGATCAGTCTTCCGGGGAGATCCTCAGCGCCGAGCGGATATCGAAGTATTCGTCGAGGCGCTCCACCAGGGCCGGCGCGTGCTGAGGGACGACCTCCAGAGCCCATATCTCCGCCGCACGCATGAAACCGAGCAGGTCACGTTGGACGACCTGGAGCAAACTCGGAATCGCATTTGCCGGAATATCGATGCAGCGGTCTTGGGCCAGTTGCTCCGGTCTGTCGTCCGGCCAGACCCGGAACTTGTCGCCGAGGATCTCCACCCAAGGGGATGGGTCGTGCCCCAGAAACGGTTGATCACCCTGGAGCAGCGCCGTCCACCCTCTCCAGTCCTCAAGCCCCGCGCAACACGACGGACTGATCGTAAGGCGGACGGCGCTGTCGTGCACCTGGAGCCCTCCGGGGGCAATGAGTCCGTCCATACTCAGAAGCTCTTCGGCGAGATCGGCGGGGGTAGCCCCTTCGCGCCACCCTTCTGATGGCCCGAGGTTATAGACCGTGATCACGTGCATGAGCGTCCCGACCTCACCTGGAGCCAGACGATCGGAAAGAGGGACATGGCCATCAAGGTCTGCGATCGGCCACAGGCTAGGAACCTCGAACGGGCAGACCTCAATGACCGGCGTCAGCGTGACCACACGGCCATCATTCCAAAGCAGATCTTCGTGCTCCAATCCGCAGATCGAGAGATAGGGGCAGATCAGGCGACTGTGGCGAAGCCATTGTGGGAGCCACCGGAATGGACGATGCCGGATCGGGCCGTACGGGTCTGAACAGTCACGGTGGCGCCGAGCAGTGCCGTGAACTGACTTGAACCCCGCTGGAGATCGTTTGGGAACCTTGTATACAGAAGGTCTGGGATTCGATTCGCCAAGGCGGCTCCAGGGTCAAAGGCCCTTGCGATCAACGCAGAGGGCACGAGATAGACGTAGTGCTCTTGAAAACCGTTAACCCAAGGCGTCGGACGATCGCGTCATTCGACGGTGCTGAGGGCGCGAAGTGCTCCTTCGGCGAGGACATGGCCTGCTTTGACCGCGATGGTGACGCCGGCGGCGTCCAGCCAACCGGGGTCATGGTGGGTTTCCCAGGCGACGATGTCCGCCGCGGCAACACGCGCCCGGTCGTCGTCGGCGTGAACGAGCGCTTCGGCCAGCAGTAAGTACGCGCCTGGTTGAGTGCGGTGGAACTCCTGCGCCATGAGGGTGATCCGGTCGCTGAGCTGCCGTCCATGATGGGGATACAGCCCGGCCAGGCAGGCCAGCACGAATCTCACCGCGGAAGGCTCGGTTTCCCAACGAGACAGCAGGGCCGGCAGTTGCTCGCCGACGGCGAGGTTGACAAGCTCGGTCCATGCCGCGGGTTCAGGCCGGCGGTCCTGGGCCACGGCACGATCGGCGTCCTCGAGCAGGCTGTCGGCCCATCGGCCGGCCGCGATGAGCAGCCACACGTAGAGGTCGAGTCGCTGCTTGGCAGGCAGGGCCCCGGAGGTGATCATTCGGGAGAGGAACGGCAACGCGGGCGCGGTAGCCGAATAGCAGGATCCCTGGTGGAGCAGGTCGTCGCCGAACAGTTCGTCGAGGGTTTGGTCCCAGTCACCGAACGGGTCTGCCAGTGCACGCAGGAGTTCGGGGATGTCCTCGGCGGAACCGTGGGCGTGTTCCAGGTCGGCCCATGGGATGTCGTCCAGCCCGGACAGGTCGATGGGCACGTCCTGGGCGGTGTCAGGGGTCAACGCCAGGGGAGCTGGTGGTGGCGCGGTAACGACCGTGATGGCGGGGATCGGGGGGCGTGCGCCCGGGTTGGTGCAGACGATCGGAGCATCGGCGTCGCGGAGAAGGGGCAGCATGCTGACGTCGCAGCGGCTTCCGCCTTCGGGGTATCCACCGTGTTGCCGGGCAATGGCGGCAGCGGCACGGCCAACTGCTTCGATCATGCGGTGGCCCATGTGATCGACAGGATACGGTCCCTCGTCGAAGGCGGTTATCCTCCAGCCGCCTTGAGGCGACGGCCGTGCAGTGACTCGGGCGAACCCATGAGCTGCCAACGCTTGCCCCAGCGCCTTGGCCTGAGTGTCATCAGGCACGACGAACTGGTGCGTACCTGCCATTGCCGACCAACCGGCCACGTCGTCGTCTCCTTCGGGTGGAACGCTGCGGAGGGAAGGCGCACCGCCTTAAAGGATGACCCTCCACCGATCCGCAACCACCATCTGAGCGGGGGAGACGCCGCTGAGCCGTGGTCCTCAGGGACGGTGAGCATTCCAGAGCCCATGAGACCTCCAGGACCGATCAACGGCCGGTCACGCCGTCGATGAGTTCTCGCAGGATGTCGGCGTGACCGGCGTGCCGGACGGTTTCGCTGGTCATGTGGGCGAGCACCCAGCGAAGCGTAAGGGGCTCGTCGGTCACGGGGTGTGAGGTGCGGACGTCGAGGCCGTCGGCCGCACGGATGTGCGCGTCGCTCTCGGCGATGGCCGCCCGGTAGCCGGCGATGACCTGATCCGCGCCCCGGTCCGGTGCGACAAGCATGCCGAAGTCGACATCGGCGTACCGCGAATCGCCAGCCAGCGTGTACCCGAACCAGTAGCGCTCGGCGTCGGTCAGGTGCTGAACCAGCCCCAGCAGCGTCGTGTCCGACACGACCAGACGTCGCCGCAACTGCTCCTCGTCCAAGCCGTCGACCTTTTTCAGCACACAGGACCGGGCGAACGACAGAAAAGCCAATGCCGTGTCCAGCTCGCCGCCGTCGTTGAGCGGCACACGTTCGCGTTGCGATTCGAGCATGGTCGCAACCTTACGGCTCGGCCGTGCTATGACGGTGTCCGTCTTCCTCGCCCTGCAGAGCTTCCTCGCCCTGCAGAGCATCCGCGATAGGTGATCGTGCTGACGCGGTCGCTGACGACGGCCATGGAGAGGGTGGGATCGGCGGGGCGTGAGCCGGAGCGCTTCAACGTCCCAGCTCGGTCGGCGGCGCATTACGGTGCGGCATGAGGGCCTTCCGGGTCTTGGTGCAGATGTCGCCATCCACACCGAACCCGAAGGCCCTCACCCATTTACGAGAACATCCGGTACGCAACCTCTGTGGTCGGTACACCCAGGTCATGGGCCGCTCGATCGAGTTGGTGACCGCGGCTCAGCAGGCACAGACCGCGCGCCGCGATGACACCGCCGATCGGGTGACTTTCCTCCTTGCCGGACCGTGTCAGGCGCTGCGGTCCGGGGCGGGGGGCTCCGCGAGCGTGGGCACTCCTTCGGAGGCGCCCTCGACGCCCGGGGCTGAGGTGGCCTGCGCCGGTGCGGCGCTCTGCTGGGCCGCCTTGACGCGCTTGTTCACGAACGAGAAGCCGAAGGCCGCACCGACAACCCAGATGATCACGCTCTTGAAGTCGACGATCTCGCTGAAATGATTGCTGAGCAGCGTGAAGGCGTCCCCGTAGCTCAACGTGGCGCCCTGCTCTTCTGCGGTCTTGACGAGCAAAGCCACATCTCCCGCGATGGTGCCGAGAACGGCACCCGCGAACGAGTAAATGCCCGCGATCGCGGGAAGGACCGGGCTGGTCGGTTTGAAGGCCATGATGGCCAGGCCGACGAGGACGCCGATACCGATGGTGGCGATGCTGAGTTCGTATCCGGTGACGTCGATGAACGCCGCATAGAGGCCCGCTCCAAGGACGGCGACGACGAGGCCGACGATGATCCCGGGAACGAGACCGTCCTTAGGCGACGGTGAATTTTCATACATGTGAGGTTCCTGAGGGAGAGGTGTTTACTGTGACAAGACAGGCACATTACCCCAGAGGCTGACAGCTGGTGGGCCTGTTATCTGCCTGTGGCCTAATCCAGGCAGGACCTCTCGGCCTCGGTGTGTCGGGACGCGCGAAATGCGCAGCACTCTCCGAACAACACGCCGGTCCGCTGGCGGAATCGGCTTTTTACCGTCGATAGGGCTATCGGCCATGACCCCGTCAATACGCAGCCACTTCAGTGGTTCACATGATGGCCGACTGGCTGGGCGTCAAGCATGAGTTCACGTGGTCGTTCGCCGAAGTTCTCGGCCTGTGAAGTCCTTGGTCTCCGGGGAAGCGATATGGCCCCCAAACCGGCCGCGCCTCCCCACGCTCCAGCCCGCAGGACGTCAACCCGGGACGCCGAAGGTCTGGGGCACTCCGGCGGGCCATGGCCGGTGAGATCGGCGCACAAATCAGAGAGCACCGCTCTTGACTGTGAGTAGATCTCCGAGCATGCTTGTCGTCAAGCGAGAGCAGTGCTCTCGGAACCATCTGATGAGGAGCCTGCGATGACCCGCTACATCGAACCGACCAGCATGGATCACCTGTTCAACCGTACGGTTGCGGGGCTGACCCGGCTCGGGATCAGCTTCTGGGGCTCCCGCATCCTGTACGTCCGCGGCCGGTCCAGCGGCGAATGGCGCACCACGCCGGTGAACCTGCTGACCCTGAACGGCTCCCGCTACCTGGTCGCACCCCGAGGCATCACCCAGTGGGTCCGCAACCTGCGTGTCGCCGGAACCGGCGAACTGCACGTGGGCCGCCGCATCGAAACGTTCACCGCCACCGAACTGTCCGACGACGAGAAGCCGGCCATTCTCCGGGCGTACCTGAAGCGCTGGGGCTGGGAGGTCGGAAGGTTCTTCGAGGGAGTCGACGCGAGCGCGTCCGAGGAACAGGTGCAGGCGATCGCTCCGGGCTTTCCCGTCTTCCGGATCAACTAGAGAGGCTCGATCGCTGAAGACTGGGGTCTCAGCCCATGACGGTGGCGGCCCGCGCCCCAGGCGGGGCTCGCCACGGCGTCCACATCGGGTAAGGGTGACAGCGGTTACAGGGTCGCCTCGGCGGCGGCCTCGCCCGCCGTGCCCAGCGTGAAGGCCGCCGACCTCCCGGCCGCGGACACCTCGTAGTCGCCGAGGAACCCGCTGAACCGGACGCGGCCGTCGTCGTCGGTGACCAGCGTCGTGGGCGGGAGCCACCACTCGCCCTTGATCAGTGAGTGCAGCGCTTCGTACGCCGGTTTCGGCGTGCCGTCGGCACGGACGAAGCCGCCCGGGGCGCCGAGCCACCCTCCGTCCTGGAAGCCCCAGTAGGTGGACGCCTCCACGGCCGGGTGCGACAGCAGCGTCCGGTAGTGGCGGGAGATCTCGTCGGCCTGCCGGGCCTCGCCCTCCGTCGTCGACGGCCATTCGGGGATCTGGTAGTCGTTCAGGTCGACGATCTCCTCCGGCATGAGGTGCCCGGACACGATCGTCGTCTCGGTGAAGTGGATGGGCAGCCCGTACCGGGCGAAGCGGTCGATCACGGCGAGGGTCTTCTCCTCCCCCCAGTAGCCCTGGTGCATGTGGCTCTGCAGCCCGAGCGCGTCGATCCGGATGCCCGCCTCGAGGACGCCCTCGATCAGGCACTCGTACGCGGCCGACATGTCGAAGTCGTTCAGCAGCAGCGTCGCCGTCGGGTCGGCCTCCCGCGCCGCCTCGAAGACCATCCTGATCATCGGGATGCGGCCCATCTCCCGGCAGATCCGGGTGATGCCGTTGTCGTACTTGTCGAAGATCGGCATGATGACGACCTCGTTGATGACGTCCCACATGTCGATGACCCCGGCGAAGTCGGTCATCTCGCGCTTGATCCGGGCGACCTGCTCGCGGGCGATCTCGTCGTTCGGCAGGTCCATCAGCCAGTCGGCGCTCACGGTGTGCCAGGCCAGCGGGTGACCCTTCACCAGGAGCCCCCGGTCCCGGAACCAGTGCGCGAGCTTCAGCGTCCGCTCGGTCTCCGGCTTGCCACGCTCGGGCTCGAACCAGCCCCAGTAGAAGGGCAGCGTGGTGAAGTTGAACAGGTCGAGGAAGCGGCCGGCGAGCCGTTCGTCCTGGGGGACGGCGGGATCGTCGGGCGAGCCGCCTCCGTCCGCCCTCGGCGGGACGAGGTCGCCGCCGGTGCAGCCGAACAGGAAACGGTGGTCGCGCTGTGCGACGACCACCTCCCGTCCGGCGAGGGGCGCTCCGCCCGCCGTGATGGTGAGCGTGGCGTCGGCGATTCGGTGCTTGAGGGACGGATCGGGGGTGGAGGGGTGTGACGTCATGCCCGCCATTGTGACGGGACCTGTCCCGGCAGATGCCGGGAGACAGCCGCCGGGGACGCCGTCATTTCGTGACCGCACGGCGGTCCCGCGGCGGAACGCCTCTGGGGTTCGATTCCCCGAGGCGGCTCTCAGGAGGAGGCGCGCGCGAGCAGGCCGTCGACGAGGAGTTGCAGCATCCGGGTGGCCTGGTCGACGTCGGCTGCGGTCAGCATGATGCCGGCCATGCTGGCGGAGACGTCGGCCGGTGGGACGTCGGCACGCAGGCTGCCGTCCCTTCGGCCGGCGTCGAGGATGGTGGCGATTGCGCCGTCGATGTGCTCGCGGGTCTGGCCTGAGCTGATCGCACCGCTGGCGATCACCGCGCGCAGGGCCTCTGCCATGCCGTGTTTGGTGGCGACGAAGTCCTGGTAGCGGCGCATCCATTCGCGCATGGCGTCGGCCGGCGGATGGTCGGCCACCAGTTGCGCGGCCATGGCGCAGAGACGGGTGAGCTGGCTGCGGTAGACCTCCTCGACCAGGGCTTCGCGGGACGGGAAGTTGCGGTAGAGCGTGCCGACGCCGACTCCCGCCTCGTGGGCGATGGTCTCCATCTTGACCGGATCCGGGCCGGTGGTGAGGGCGCGGGTGGCGGCGTCGATGATGCGCTGCCGGTTGCGCTGCGCGTCCCTGCGCGCGCCGGGGCGTCGCTCGAACTCGGAAACAGGAATCACCTCACAAACGGAATCGGTTCCGCTTCTGCTATGGTCGAACCGGACCAAGCGGAATCGGTTCCGCTTATGGCCATCATATCCGGAGGGCCACGACCATGACCACGTCGCATGCGTACGCGTACGGAAAGCTCGGCGATCACGATGTCCTGCGCGCCGGCTTCGGCGCCATGCAGCTGAACCGCGGCGACGCCGCCGATGCCGTCAAGGTTCTGCGCCGCGCGGTCGAACTCGGCGTCGACCACATCGACACGGCCCAGTTCTACGGCCCGGTCAACGACCTGATCAGAACGGCTCTGCATCCGTACGCCGACCACCTGCGGATCGTCACCAAGGTCGGCGCCGTCACCCATCCGGCCGAGCGGCTGGTCGCCGCCCAGAAGCCGGAGGAACTGCGGGCGTCGGTCGAGGAGAACCTGCGCGCCCTCGGCACCGAACACCTCGCGGTGGTCAATCTTCGCCGGGCCGACATGCCGCCGGGTATCATCGCCGCCGGCGACCAGGTGGTCGACCTGGACAGCCAGCTGGGTGAGCTGATCGCGATGCGCGACGAAGGCAAGATCGGCGGCATCGGCCTGAGCCACGTCAGCCTCGCGCAGCTGCGGCAGGCGCTTCCGGCCGGCGTCGTCTGCGTGCAGAACCTCTACAACGTCATCACGCGTGGACAGGAGGACGTGCTGATCGAGTGCGCCGAGCAGGGCGTCGCCTGGGTGCCGTACTGCCCGCTCGGATCGGCTTTCGACCAGCTGCCCAATGTCACCGACAACTCGGTGGTCATCGCGCACGCCCAGCGCCTCGGCATCACCCCGGCTCAGGCGGGGCTGGCCTGGCTGCTCGGGCACAGCCCGGCCACGCTGCTGATCCCCGGCACCCGCGACCTCGCGCACCTGGCCGACAACGTCGCGGTCGCCCGGATCGAGCTGGACAGGGAAGCGATGACGGCCTTCGACGCGCTGGCCCAGGACGCGGCCGCCTGAGTCGAAAGGCGCCTGCGGCTCGTCGCCGTTCCCCCGTCAGTGGATGGACTGGGAGCCGTGATCACCTCGCGGCGCCCCCCGGCTCTGCCGGCGTGCCGACGGCCTGCTTATATTCTCGATTTCGCCTGTTCACGCGGAGGAGACGCGATGATCACCGTAGAACTGACCCGGTTCCATGTGGCACCCGAGCACGTGGAACGGCTGCTCGCCGCGCGACCGGCGATGCTCGCCGACTTCCGGGCCGACCGTTCCGGCTTCCTGGGCGCCCGCCTGGTCCGCCTGCCCGGCGACCAATGGCTGGACATCGTGCACTGGCAGACCGCTGAGGACTTCGCGAGCTCACGGGCCAAGGGCGCGAATCTTCCCGGGATCAAGGCCTTCTTCGAAGCCATCGACCACGTGGTGTCCGCCGAGGAAGGCACCACGATCGAGGGCGAGGACGGGCTGTGACCATTCCGCCCGGCTGAGCCGGGACGGGCGACGACCGCGGGATGCTAGCGTTTGGGCCGGGCGTCGATTCACCGCCCAACCTTCTTCGGCCCTCCCGGCAGGGCCGCTCGGTGGAGGCAAAGGGGACTGGTCTCCTCGGATCGCTGGTCATCCGCCCGCCACGGGCTCCTCGCCGGGGGTTGAGCTTCGTGGTTGTCGAGGGCCTGATGACAGCGAACAAGCACTTCAAGCGCCGTGTCCGTGAACGCGCCCGCCGTACCGGCGAGTCCTACGCCGCTGCTCTGAGGGTCCTGCGACGCATCGACGCACAGGAGCACCTGATGCAGTGGCAGCGCATCGAGAAGCCGGTGTTCGGCTACGCCGTCCACGTCCCGCAGGGCTGGGACGAGTCGCCGCCGAACATGAAGGTCAGCCCGTGGGAGACCGCTCGGTTCGGAGACCCCGCTGACCGGCGGCACAACTTCACCGTCTACCGCGCGCCGACCCCGCCGGAATGGACCCCGGCCGAGATGGCGGAAAGCGTCCAGGCGCGACTGGAGGGCCTGGGATTCGGCGACTTCCAGATCGCCGGCGCCGAGATCGCCGGCCGCGCAGGCGCCCGACTGGACTGCGCGAAGCACGACGCCGGCCGGGTCTGGTCCGTGCGTCACTACTACCTCGTCGCACGCGACAACGCGCGGTTCACCCTCGGCTTCGGCTCCTTCATGCTCGAAGAGGACGACCCGCTGTTCACCGCCATGGTCGAACGCTTCGAGATCCTGGATCCGGCATAAGCTGATCTTCAGACAAGGAAGGAGCGGGTGGAGCGTATGATCGCGCGGATATGGCGAGGATGGGCCTCGACGGCGACAGCCGACGTATACCAGCACCACTACGAATCCGAAGTGGCCGAGCACCTTCAGCACATCGCCGGCTTCCACGGCGCCCGCCTGCTCCGTCATGACGATGGCGACGAAGTGATGTTCACCTCGATCACCTTCTTCACGAGCATGGACGACGTACGCGTCTTCGCCGGACAGGACCCTGAGCAGGCCGTCGTCGAGGAGGCGGCCCGCCGCGCTCTGACCCGGTGGGACGAACGCGTCACTCACCACGAGGTCGCAGTGGATCTCCGGCCGTGACCGACGCGATCAGACCTGATCCACACGTCTGGACATTCGCTCGACCCCGTCGACGGCGATGACGACGGACGGAGGGTGTAACCGCTGTCGCGGGCGGCCGGGCCGATGGCCCGCGGCGTGGCGGCGGGTCCGTAGGTCGCGATGCCGGTGCTGATCCCAGCCCCCGGTCGCGGGCATCCGTGCGTTTACGTGAGACCGGGTGGGGCCGGCGGCCCCACCCGGTTGTGTCACTTGGTGATCGGCGTTACCGCGATCTTGTCCACGATCGGGGCGTACTTCGATCGGAGCAGGATGTCGGGGAAGGTGTCGGAGATGTAGGTGTCACCGTCGAAGCTCGGCAGTTCGTGGGAGGCGAAGGCGACGGTGTTGGCCCCCTTCGTGAGCTGGACCGGGATGGTCTGCTCCCAGAAGTTGTCGGCGTGGAAGGAGTGCGGGAACCACGCCCGCTGGGGTGGCGCGCCGTTTACGGAGATCTCGGCGTGGCGGGCCAGCGGGTCGGGGTTGTAGTGGGACGCGGGGGATTGTTCCGGGTTGGAATACCTGACGGTCAGGGCGTACGTGCCGTTCTTGGGAGCGGTGACATCGAAGGTGAGGGTGTTGGCATTGCCGGGGGCGCCGCCGATGTCGGTGACGGCCTTGCCGCCGCCGGCCAGGGGATAGTCGGCGATTTTCGCGGTGCCGGCGATGCGGGCGGCCTCGGCCTCGTACCAGGTGGACTTGAGGGTGCCGTCGGTGTTCTGAACGCGGAGGCGGTCCACCAGGAGTTTGCCGGACTGACCAGTGAGGGTGATCTTGTTAATGCCGCCGGAGAGGAACACCTTGAGCTTGGCGGAGGCGTTGACGCCGGTGATCCGCCGGCCATTGACATCCAGCCAGGCCCTGCCTCCGCCGAAGGTGTCCACGTTGAGGGCGGATTCGCCGTCGTCGGCGGAGTAGACCCAGAAGGTGGCGGTCTGGTCCTTGGCGATCGCGGCCAGGCCGGAGCCGGAGACCTTCTTGCGGGTGTAGTCGGGGCGGCCGCCGTCGAGGGTGGCGTACTCGCCCTCGTAGATCGTCTCGCCGGCCGCCGGGTTGGCGAGGGAGAGGTCGATCTTGTCGACGATCGCGTCCCCCTTGGTCGTGCGCGTGCCGTCAAGGCTCTTGGCGGCCAGGGTGATCGTGTGATCGCCCTTGGACAACGTGACCTTCGTGTCGGTGTGGTCCCAGACCACCCACTTGTAACCCAGCGGAAGCTGTAGCTCCTGCTCGGCGCCGCCGTCGACCCGCAGGAAGACGTTGGTCGGGCCGTGTTCCTGAACCGCGGCGTAGGTGTTCAGGGAGTTCGCGAAGACCGACAGATCGTACGAGCCGTCCTGCGGGACCGACACCTTGAAGTTCAGCGTCACATCGGAGCCGGTACGCAGCCCGCTGACGTCGTAGGTGCCGGAGGTGTAGAACTTGCTGACGTCGGCCGGAGTCCCTTCGGGGCCGTTCCGGCTGTAGCCGGCGCCGGTGTGATCGGCGTTTTCGGCCTCGTACGTGACCTGCCAGAGCTTGGTCGCCTTGGCGGTGGAGGTGGCGTTGCGTCCCGGGGTGAGGATGATCTCGTACGCCGAGGACTCCTTGAGCTTGGGCAGGGCGTCACCGAAGTCGAAGGCCACCGAGCCGTTCTTCACCTGCTGGTCGAGCTCGGCGACGACCTGGGGCTGCGCGGAGTCGCCGATCTGGCCGGTCCACGGGATCTCCCGGATGAGGGCGTGCACAGTGTCGCCGAACAGGCCGGCCTCGACGTGGTCGAACTGGATTCCGGCCGTCCCGGACGTGCCGCCGAACAGGGCACGGGCCTGCGCCTTCGCCTTGTCGAGTGTGGCGACGCCCTGGAGGGTGTAGCTGACGTTCACTCGCGGCGGGGTCACCTTGACCGTGTTGCCGCTCATCTGGCCGTAGGCGTGGAGCAGCCACCACTGACCATTGGCGCGGTTGGCCTGCACGGCCGAGTCGGACAGGTTGCCGTCGATGTTCCAGTACGCGATGTCGGCGTCGACCTTCGACTCCTCGATGGCCGAGGCCCACTGGATCATCTGACCCGGTACCGAGGTGTGGTAGTTGAAGGCGTACTCGTCGAGGTTGATCGGCAGCTGCTTGCCCTCGTACGCGGTGCCCTTGAACGCGGCCTGTTCCCACTGGCGGTATTTGGCGACGTTGGTGCGGATACGGGCGGGTTCACTCAGCTCGTGCCAGGTCATCACGTCCGGAACGGTGCCCGCTGTCAGCGTGTGCTGGAGGTAGCCCTTCAGCTGGTCGTAGAGCGCGCTGGTGTTGGGTCCCGCGATTCTGGCGTGCGGCATCTTGCCCTTGATCAGGGCGTATACGTCGTCCCAGGCCTTGAAGTAGTACTGCGGGTCGCTGAGCCAGCTGATCTTGTTGTAGCTCCATGTGCCGGTGCCGAACATGTTGCCCTCGGGCTCGTTGAACGGCACGAAGACGATGTTGTCTTGATATTTCGGGTCGAGCTTGAGGACCTGGTCGACCTGCTTGCCGATTTTGACCTTGAAGTCGTTGAGCCTCGCCTCGGGGGTGCTGCCAGGCCACTCGTAGGGGAAGCCGCGGTAGATGTCGGTCATGTAGATGTACACGTCGCCGTCGGTGCTGTCCGCCAGCGGCTTGACCACCTCCAGGGCGTCCGCACCTGGGTGTTGCGGACCGTCCTGGGCCTTGGTGGCGACCGTGCGCAGCTTCATGCCCTCGATGAGGTTGTGGGTCGGCACACCCTCGCCGTACACCCCGTACAGGGTGCCGGACGCGCCGCCGTGGAAGGCGCCCGTCTCGGCGCCGAGGTCGATGGTCAGGTTGTTGGCCACCACGTGCACCGTCGCCTCGACCGTGGCGCCGTGCGCGGTGCCCTTGACGGTGAACTGGCCGGCCTTGGCGTACTGCGCCGGGTCGATGGGCTCCCAGGTGACCGGAACGCCGCGGCGGATGCCGTCGGAGAACTGGGCGCCGACCGTCGCCGGCAAGGTCGGAGCGATGTCCGTATAGGTGGTGACCTCGAAGGAGGTCTGGTCGACCTTGGTGAGGGTGGCCAGGTGGTCGCCGGCCAGCTCGGCGACCTGCTCGGCGTTCATCGCGGAGTCGTAGACGCGGAAGTCGTCCAGCGCACCGGCCAGGAACGGGTGCCCGCTCCAGAACGGCTTGCCGAGGAAGCCGGAGGTCGTGTTGCCGTCGGCGTGCATCACCGCGGCAAGATCGATCTGGGCTGCGGCGTGGCCGATTTCGGCGCCGTTGACGTAGTAGGTGATCGTCTTGCCGTCGATGGTGGTGGCGAGGTTGACCCATTGGCCGGCGGGCAGCTTCTGCGTTCCCGGCACGCCGACTTCGGTGTTGCCGTTGACCGGTTTGATCGACGATCTCGTGGTGGCGTCGCCGGCGAAGGACGGGGTGACGAACGTGGCGGTCCCGGCGTCCTTGCCGAGGTTGTAGACCCACTGGAAGTCGGCGCCGCCCGCCCACTTCAGCCAGGTGGAGATCGTCATGGCGTGACGGTCCCGGAACAGGCCGTTCGGGATCCTCACGTACGGCGCGGTGGCCGAGCCGTTCGCGCCGCCGGGCAGTGACAGCGCCTGCGAGCCGTCGGCGCCGGTGGCGGTGGTGGCCGAGGCGGGGTTGATCAGGGTTCCGTCGAGGCCGGAAGGGGAGCGGTCGGCGACGACGCCGCTCGCCAGGTCGCCCTCGAAGTCGTAGTGCAGAACGAGGCCGGGAGCGTCTTGGGTCGCGCTGAGCGCCGGTAAGGCGGCCAGCGGGATCGCTGTCAGCGTGAGTGCGGAGGCGAGGACGGCGTGCGGCACGAGTCTGCGTGTCCGCCGAGACAAGGGTGTGACCATGCGCCTTTCCCGTTCGGGGGGTGCGGGACTAACGTCGAATCGATTCGGCGAATCGGTTCGACTGGACGATAGGCGTGCCGTGGCGGATGGTCAAGAGCCGAAACGTCGGTAAAACGTCCTCGCCATAAATGTGATACATCTTCGCCGTAAAGCGGTCATACGGCCCCGGGCCCTGAGCGGGTCGCCGGAGCGCGGAGGGCTCTTGGGTCCGGAGCCGTTTTCGGCAGTGTGACGCGCCTTCTCGTTGACCCGTCCGTCGAACCAGGCCGATGTTCGCCTGATCGATGTGCACGAATCGATTCGATCAAGATCGCGATGTCTGTCGGCGCAGGTCAGATCAGGGTAAGAGGCTCCGGCCCATGGCCGGTGTGAGTCTGGCGGTGCCGGCGGCCGCAGCCACGCCGGCGGTGTCTTACTCGTGCCGCCGAAGCGCCTCACTCGTCACGCCGGTGGTGCCTGATTCATGCCGCCGAAGCGCGGGACGCTCGCTGTGCCTGCGCCAGGCGACTGCCGGCGCAGGCGAGCATGGTGATGATCGCGTCCGATCCCGATCAGGATGCGGGCGTCAGCGACGCGGCCTCCCAGGTGAACCCGTCCGGGTCGGTGAAAGGCCCGGTGTCGCCGCCGAGCACGAGCCGGTGCGATCCGGTGCCGTCGACAGGCACGCCCGCATCCTTGGCAAGGGCACGGCGCCCGTATAGCGCCAGCTTGACGGGACTCGACGGCGTGGCGAACTCGACGTACTTGCGGCCGAAGCTCTTCGCCACGGCGAGACCGCGGTCGACGTAGAACCGCTTGCTCGCGGCCACGTCCGCGGCCCCCAGCAGGAGCACCATCTCGTCGATTCGCCGGGTGTCCGGGCCGGTGTCCTTCTTCGCGGACGTCGCGACCTTCCAGATCGTCCCGTCCGGCGCCTGTACGACGCCGCCGTAGCCCCAGAACGACTTCGCGGCGGGCTTCAGCGGTGTGGCACCGGCGTCGAGGGCGGCGCCGACGAAGCCGTCGACGGTGGCCGGCTGCGACACCGTGAGCGACAGCGTGAACCCGCGGAAGCCTGCCGTCGGCGCCTCCGAGGCCCGCAGGCGCACGTGATCGCTCAAACCGAAGGCGGTGTAGAAGCGGTCGGCGGCCGTGAGGTCGGCCACCTCAAGGGTGACGGATTCGATGGAAGTCATAGCGTTCACGCCAGGTACGGCTGGAGCGCCGGCGCTTCTCGGTTCCTGACCGGTCTGGTGGCCTGTTTCGTCACGCACGACGGCATCCCCGCCGCGGCGCCCGCCGTCCGGCGCTGGTAGGCGCTGGGCGACATGCCGACCAGCTCGGTGAAGCGGGTGCTGAACGTGCCCGGCGACGAGCAGCCGACCGCGAAGCACACCTCGGTGACACTGAGGTCGCCACGACGCAGCAGCGCCATCGCGCGCTCGATTCGCCGCGTCATCAGATAGGCGTACGGCGACTCGCCGTACGCGAGCCGGAACTGGCGGCTGAGGTGCCCGGCTGACATGTTCGCGCCGCGGGCGAGCGCCTCGACGTTCAGTGGCTGCGCGTACTCCCGGTCGATCCGGTCGCGGACGCGGCGCAGTCGGGCGAGGTCGTTCAGGCGGTGCGCCGCGGTGAGTGCGCGCTTCCACGCGGGATGACACATGAGAGGCCCTTTCGTCGATGTTCGCGAGCACCTCGACGCCGGCCGTCCGGGCCGAGTCGATCGGCGAACGGCTCAGCGAAGCTGCTGGATGCGGATCAGGTTGCCCGCGGGGTCGCGGAAGGCGCAGTCGCGGACGCCGTACGGCTGCTCGGTCGGCTCCTGGACGACCTCGGCGTCGCCGGCCAGCAGCTTCTCGAAGGTGGCGTCGAGGTCCGGAGTGGCCAGCAGGATCCAGCCGTAGGTGCCCTTGGCCATCATCTCGACGATGGTGCGGCGCTCGTCCTCGGTGACCCCCGGGTCGGCGGCCGGCGGCGCCAGGAGGATGGACGTGCCGGGCTGCTCAGGGGGGCCGACGGCGATCCAGCGCATCTTGCCGTGTCCGACGTCGCTGCGGACCTCGAAGCCGAGGACGTCGCGGTAGAAGGCCACGGAGGCGTCCGGGTCGTCATGGGGGAGGACGGTCGTGTGAATGGTGATGCCCATGGCTGTCACGTTAGCCGCGGCCCGGTAACCGGGGCTTCTCGATTCCTGATCGCTGCGGCCGCCTGTTTCGCCTCGGACGATCGCGTCCGGCGTCGAGCGGAATGATCTTGCCCGGCCGCCCTTCGGCGCCAGAGCGTACACTTTAGGGACATATGTCCGTTATCGCAGACGTATCAGGGGTGGTTCCATGGACGGGATCGCCGATATGGGGGGCACCGAGGGGTGGGGCCCCGCTCATCCGCCGAGAGCCGACGAACCGGTTTTCGGGGAGCCCTGGCAGGGCCGGGCCTTCGCGCTGACGCTGCTGTCGATCCCGGTGTCCGGGCGCAACGTGGACGCGTTCCGGCATGCGCAGGAGCGCCTGGACCGGGCCGCCTACCTCGACGACGGCTACTTCGGCCGCTGGCTCAACGCCGCGGAGCTGATGCTCACCGACAGCGCCATCATCGCGCCGTCCGCGATCGACGCCCGCGCCCGCAATCTGAGCGGCGGACACGTCGAGGAGCCGCCGACCCCCGAACCCGCGAAGCCCGAATACACGCCGACCGCCGCGGGTTCGCTACGCACTGTGGACGTCCCGCCGGCCTTCGCCGTCGGCGAGCGCGTACGTGCCAAGGACATGTCGCCGCCCGGGCACACCCGGTTGCCGCGTTACGTGCGGGGGCATGCCGGAGTCGTCGAGTGCGTCCAGCCCGCCGCGGTGCTGCCGGACACCCACGCGCACTTCCGGGGCGAGAACCCGCAGTACGTCTACTCGGTGCGGTTCGACTCGCGAGAGTTGTGGGGCGCCGGCGCCGAGCCCTTCGCGGTCACCGCGGAGCTGTACGAAAGCTATCTGGAGACGGCCTCATGACCGAATCGGAGGAACGCCTTCCACCGGCGGTGCGCACCGAGGCGCTCGAGCAACTGCTCACCGAACGGGGCCTGATCGACCCGGACGTGATGGACGGGATCATCGCGGAATACGAGACCAACGTGGGCCCGCTCAACGGCGCCAAGGTCGTCGCCAAGGCCTGGACCGACCCGCGGTACCGGCGGCGGCTCCTCGACGACGGCACCGCCGCCATCAAGGAGCTGGGCTTCTCGGGGCGGCAGGGCGAGCACATCGTCGTCGTGGAGAACACTCCGGCCGTCCACAACGTGGTGGTCTGCACCCTGTGCTCGTGTTACCCGTGGCCGGTGCTCGGCCTGCCGCCGAGCTGGTACAAGGACCCGGCCTACCGGTCGCGCATGGTCAAGGAGCCGCGCGCGGTCCTGTCCGAGATGGGGCTCGACCTCGCCGGCGACGTGCGGATCGTCGTCCACGACTCCACCAGCGAAGTGCGCTGGCTGGTTCTGCCCGAACGCCCGGCGGGCACCGGGCACCTGTCCGAGGAGGAGCTGGCGCCGCTGGTGACCCGGGACGCGATGGTCGGCGTGGCCAAGGTCAAGGCGCCATGACCGCCCCGCTGGACGCCGAGGGCCCGGCCGCGCCGCCCCGCTCCAACGGTGAGCTGGTCTTCGCCGAGCCGTGGGAGAGCCGCGCCTTCGGCATGGCCGTCGCCCTGTACGAAGGGGGCGTGTTCACCTGGCCGCGGTTCCAGGCCGCACTGATCGCCCGGATCGCGGCCTGGGAGAACGCACAGGCCGGGGGTGAGCGCTGGAGCTACTACCGGCACTGGCTCGGCGCCCTGGAGGATGTGCTCGCGGGGGAGGGAGCCGTGTCCGCCGCCGACGTCACCGTACGCGCGCGGACCCTGGCCGGGCGCGCCCCGGGCGACGACCACCGCGACGACCACCTCGACGACCACGGCCATCCCCACTGACGGCACCCCGCTGACACTCCGGTGACCGGGATCGGCGAGGTGGGGGACGATATACCGGTGTACAACACGTCAGAGGAGCCGGTCCTGCGGCCGGTCGCGCGATCGACCACGCGCACCGACCTGGTCTCCGACGCGATTCGCGCAGCCATCCTGTCCGGCCGTATCAAGCCCGGCGAGACGCTTGTGGAGCGCCGGCTCGCCGAGCAGCTCGGGGTGTCCAAGACGCCGGTACGGGAGGCCCTGATCGGGCTGGCCTCGACAGGGCTCGTCGTGATCAGCCCCAACCGCGGGGTCAGCGTGCGCGTCCTGGACGCGGCCGACCTGCGCAAGGCGCAGGAGGTGCGGCTGCTCCTGGAGCCGTGGGCCGTGGCGGGATCCACCCGGCTGCGCCGCCCGGCGACCGCGGCGACCGCCCGGCTGGCTCTCGATGAGGCCCGCGAGCTGCTGCCGGGAGACGACCCGACGGCGCTGAGCCTGGCCAACCGCCGCTTTCACCGTGCGCTCTACTCGGACTGCGACAACGAGCTGGTCACCACGCAGCTGGACAACCTGCAGGATCTCACCGCCCTCGGGACGGTGGCCGTACTGTGGCGGCACTGGCCGACGTGGCGGGAGGAGTTCGGCGAGCACGAGGAGATCCTCGCCGCCGTCGAGTCGGGCGACGCCGTCCTGGCCGAGCGGCTGACCAGGGCACATGTCAAGCGCTCTGTCACGAAGCTGGCGCGCACGAAGGAAGTGGCTCCACAGCACGCCACCTGAGGGATCAGGCGGCCCGGGTGAACTCCATGATCCAGTTGGTCTCCCAGGACTGCTCGCCGTCGTAGGAGAATGCCTGCGCCCAGCGGCAGGAGCCGGGGGCGTGGGTCCAGGTGAACCGGACGCGGATCGGGCGGCCGTCGTCGGTGTCGTCGGAGAAGAACGTGCCGACCCCGTCGACGAACCGGCCGACGACCGGGACCGGGTCGAGGCCCAGCTTGCTGTTGATCCAGTGGATGGACCACTCGTCCCGCTCGCGGTTGTAGACGCGCACCGTCGCGCCGTCGAAGTCCTTGGTCGGGAAGGTGATCTCGTCGAAGTGCCCGGCGCCGCCGAACATGCCGTGCGCGACGGACCTCCCGGGGAACTCGTCCCACTCGGTGGAGCCGACGCCCCGCTTCACGAGCCTTCGATTGACGACGTTCCATTCACCGATGAAGAAGTCGAAGTCGTTCACAGACCTACCATGCCTTCCGGGCGGGTGTCGGCGAGATAGCCGTCGAGATCGGGGACGTCGGGGACGAACATGTGGCGGACCCAGGCGGCCCGCTCGTACTCCAGGGAGGGCAGCTCCCACACGCACCCGGCCCACGGCCGTGTCTCGGGGACGAAGTGCGTGGGGTCCTCGTCGGAGCAGCCGATGGCGGGCTGGCCCGCGGCGGCCGTGTGCACCTCGACGACGTTGTCCCAGACCCAGGTGTAGACGAGCAGGTAGGCGCCGGTGTCCCCGCCCCGGTGGAGGACGATCCAGCCCGCTGGGGCGTCGCCGGCGGGCGCCGGGACGATCTTCGGCAGGAACTCGTAGGCCGCCTTCTCGACCTCGGGCTCGATCTGATGGCCGGGCCGGTCGACGTGGTAGCGCTTATAGGGACGGCCGCCGACGGCTATGGGGTCGAGCGGCCTCATGTTCTTCTCGATGAACGCCATGATCGGACCTTAGGGGCGGTCCGCTGACACGTAGTGTCAGTGGTGTGCGAGCATCCCGGCTGTTGTCCATCCTTCTGCTGCTCCAGTCCCGCGGGCGGCTGACGGCCCGGCAACTCGCGGACGAGCTGGAGGTCAGCGTCCGCACCATCTACCGCGACGTCGAGTCCCTGCACACCGCGGGCATCCCCCTGTACGGCGAAGCCGGGCACGAGGGGGGCTACCGGCTCCTCGACGGGTTCAGGACCCGGCTCACCGGGCTGACCGCCCAGGAGGCTCAGGCGCTCTTCCTGGCGGGAATGCCGGGGCCGGCCGCCGAGCTCGGTCTCGGCGCGCTGGCGGCCACGGCCGAGCTCAAGATCGAGGCCGCTCTCCCGCCCGCCCTGAGAGAGGGATCGAGGTCCATCCGGGAGCACTTCCACCTCGACGCACCCGGCTGGTACCACGACGGGGACCAGGTGCCCAACCTCCCCGCCGTGGCGGGAGCGGCCTGGAACAAGCGTGTCATCCACGTGCTCTACCGGCGGTGGGCCGCGCCGTGCGAGGTCAAGCGCACACTGGAGCCGTACGGGCTGGTTCTCAAGGCCGGGAAGTGGTATCTCGTGGCCAGGTGCGACGGCGCGATGCGGACCTACCGGGTCAACCAGATCCTCGACCTGCGGGTGAGCGAGGAGACCTTCGAGCGCCCGGACGGCTTCGATCTGGCCGGATTCTGGCGCGAGCACCTGGCGGACTTCCGCCTCCGGCTGTTCCAGGGCCACGCGGTGATCCGGCTGTCGCCTGAAGGACGCGAACGGCTGTCCGACCTGGGCAGCTCGGCCGTGGTCAGTGCCGTGGCCGAGACCGCCGGAGTTCCGGACGACCTGGGGTGGATCACCGCCACCGTGCCGATCGAATCGCTGACGCACGCGCAGACGGAGTTCCTCAAGCTCGGGGCGGAGGTCGAGGTCGTCGAGCCCGCCGAGCTGCGGCTGAAGCTGGCGACGACCGCTCACGCCCTGGCCGCTCTCTACCCTCCACCGGTGCGCCTTCCCGGGAAGGGGGATATCCGGCGGGACGCCGGCGATTGACATGATGGGTCGTCACAGCCGGGCGGGACCGGCACGCTGATCAGCGCATTGAGAGGGCTTTCCAGATGGCTAACGAAAACGACGATTTCGACGAGGTCGAGCTTGAAGACGACGGGGTGTTGGAGCCCTCGGACTCGCTGCTGACCGACGATCTCGACGACGACCCGCTCGACACCGGGCTGACCGCGGCGGAGAACTGGTCGGCGGGGCAGAGGTTCGGCACGACCGCCGCCGAGGCCGCCGAGGGCGAGTCCCTCGACCAGCTCCTGAGCGAGGAGGAGCCGGAACCGGACCCGGCCCTGCTCGCCGGGCGGTGGGACGCCGAGGAGCCGCGCAGCGGCAGGCTGGTCGGCGAGGACGGCGACAGGTCGGGAGAGCTGTTCGGCCACGACGTGGGCATCGACGGCGGCGCCGCGAGCGCGGAGGAGGCCGCCGTCCACCTCACCGACGAGGACGCCGACCGGGCCGCCGAGCTCGACGACCCCCTGGACGAGGATCTGGCCGAGGCCATCGCCAACCTCTCCGCCGACCAGGCCCGCGACTCCGGCTCCGGCTCCCGCGACCGCTGAGCAGGCGCGGTCGGGCTCCTCCGGCCGCCCAGGCGGCCGGCGTGCCGAGCCTGGTTCCGCAGGGCCTGGAGCAGGGGGAGCGCCTGTGCCTGCGACGCGTGATCACGGCGTCGTTTTCGCCAGTTCCTCAAGCTGCCGGACGACCTCGTCGATCGGCGCGGAAGCGTCGATCTCGGCAGTGGAGGCAGCCCTGAGCAACGGCTCCACGTGGGCCAGGTCGCGCAGGATGGCCTCACGTTCCTCTGGGCGCTTGCCGAAGGGGTTGCCGGTTCGCGCCGCGATGCGGGCAAGCATGATCTCGGCGGGAGCGCTGAGCAGTACGACGTGGTCGAATCGCGGGTGGAACCGACCCTGATTGGACTTGCAGCCGGCCACGAAGAGGGCGCCCTCACGGTGGTCGGCGAGCAGGTCGCTGACGGCCGACTCGCGCCACACCCAATCAGTGGATCCGTCCGGCAGGGTCACCCAGTGGCTCCACTGGTCGGTGTCGGTGTCGACGACGCGATGGCCCCGGGCTGCCAGCGCCTCCAACGCCGTGGACTTGCCGGTGCCCGACATCCCGGTGACCAAGATCTTCGCCATCGGCCCGAGACTACCGGCTCGCCCTGATCCCGGCCGGCTTCGTGTCACCCATGTCGGCGATCCGCCGGTGATGGGTTTCCGTACTCCCCGTGACTCGGGGAAGACGGAAACCCAGCCGGCTACGCCCGGGGGCCTTCGCGATCCCCGTCAGTCGCGGCCGGTCAGGCGGACGAACTCCTCGAAGGAGAACCGGCCGTCGGCGTCCACGTCGGCCACGCGGTCCAGCTCGCCGATCGCCTCGACGGGCAGGTCGGGGAAGTGCGCACGCAGCTCCGTCTCGGAGATGAAGCCGTCGCCGTCTCCGTCGATCGAGGCGAATTCGCGCCTCAGATCCGCCAGCCGCTCCTGGGTGAGTTCGTCCGCCACAGTGACCTGCCTTCCGAAGATTGCGTCAACAGCGACAATCTATGACCAATCCCCAGTTAGTTGGCCGTTCCGGGAGTCTCCTCACCACGGCCCGATGCCCGGGGTGAGTCCTTCTGCAGGTCCGACACCCTCTCCGCCAGCAGGGTGGTGTGCAGGATGAGGTTCTCCAGCGTCTTGAGCATGTTCTCGTTCATCAGCTCCTGGCGGGCCAGCAGCTCGTCGACCCTCGGCTGACCGGGCGCGACCACGGTGCCGGTCACCGGCGTCCCCTCCTTGGCCCGCCTGCCGGCTCGCCACGCCGCCACGGCGGAGATGAGAGCGGCGACCGACGACAGGACGGCGCTGAAGGCCATCGTGACGCTGGAGACGGTGTCCGCCGTCGAGGCGTACGACACCTGGTTGACGAGGATGAAGGTGAACGACAGGAGAGTGAGCCCCACGGCGACGATCACGAGGAGAACGTCGGTACGACCAGAGCGCCCCGGCATGTGTGTGTCCCTTCGGCCGAAGCTGCCCCCAATGTCTCGACCGTTCTAGCACCCGGGCCGGTTTCACGCGACCTCCGGCCCCTTTCGTAAGGGCCACAGGCCCCGCGCGCCGAGGCCGTCTCGGTCGTACGGGATCCGGGTTGAGTAGGGGTGTACTCATGCCCGCCGGGGCGAACCGGCCCAGGCTGGGGGAAACCGGGAAAGGGAGGGTGCCATGGTCGTCACAGACCCTCTTGAGACGGTGGGGCTGGGCGCCCTCATGGCCCGGACCGCCGGCGGCCCGGATGTGATGGTGGGGCTCCTCGACGGCCCCGTCGCGCTTGATCACCCCGATCTCGCCGCCACGAGAGTCGAGCTGATCCCGGAGGTCGCGGGGGCCTGCCGGAGCAGGGCGAGCGCGTCCTGCAGGCACGGCACCTTCGTCGCAGGCGTCCTGGCCGCCCGGCGCGGCGCCCCGGCGCCGGCCATCGCTCCCGGGTGCACCCTGCTCGTCCGCCCGGTCTTCACGGAGGGCGCGTCGGGAGATTTCGCGGAGGGGCCGACGGGAGAGCCGGGCGCCACTTCCGGGGCGCTTGCGACGGCGATCGTGGAGTGCGTCGACGCCGGGGCGCGGATCCTCAACGTGAGCGCCGCCTTCGAGCCGGGCCCCGCCGACGGCGTCCGCGAGCTTGAGGAGGCGCTGACGCATGCCGCGCGGCGAGGGGTGATCGTGGTCGCGGCCGCCGGCAACGACGGTGCTATGGCCGGGTCGGCCCTCACCCGCCATCCCTGGGTCGTCCCCGTCGTGGCGTACGGCCGGGACGGCGCGCCGCGGGCGCACTCGAACCTGGGACGCGCGACAGGCGCCCGCGGGCTCGCGGCGCCGGGCGAGGGCGTGCACAGCCTCGCGCCGGAGGGCGGGTCCGGCGCCGTCATGACGGGCAGCAGCGTCGCCGCGCCCTTCGTCACCGGCACGGCCGCCCTGCTGTGGTCGGAGTTTCCCGGTGCGACGGCGGCGGAGGTCAGGCATGCGCTGGTCTCGTCCACCACCGGCCGGCGCAGGCAGGTGGCGCCGCCGTCACTCAACGCCTCAGGGGCGTACGAAGCGCTGTCGGCACTGACAGGGAGGGATCACCATGAGCTCAGCCGAGCGAGAGCCTGAGCGGAAGCCTGAGCGAGAGCCTGAACGCGAACCCGAGCGTGATGAGCGGCCGGCTCCGCACCGGCTCCGGCTGCCTGGCTTCATATCCGACGCGGACGTCGGCCTTGGAGACGTGATCAAGCGGGCCACGTCGCTGGCGGGCGTCCGGCCGTGCGGTTCATGTCTCAGGCGGGCGGAGACGCTCAACCGCTGGGTCGTTTTCACCGGACGCCGGTGACGGCGGCCCCACCTCGAACGGAGACCCCCATGGAGCAGACCGTCGTCCCCACCGCGAGCCCGCCCCCGCCCGCCCAACCCTCTTCTTCCTTCGTCTACGCGCTGGGCCGCGTCGAACCGCGCTTCCCCAGCCCCGCCATCGAGAAGGAGCTCGCCCAGAGCGTCGGGCGGGCAGAGGCCGCCGGCCTCACCGATCGCGAGGCTCTCCACGCGGCCCTTTCCATCCGGGCCAACCGCTATCTGGCACGTCAGCTGTGCTGGGTCTTCGTCATCGAGGGGATGGAGACCTACCTGCTGACGCCCCGCGACCCCGCCGACTTCGAGCTGCTGGTGGAAGCCGTCCGGCCCGCGCCCCACCCGGCCGACCTGGATGTGGTGATCGGAACGCGGGGCGCGCTCGCGCCGCCGGAGGCGTGCAACGGCCTGGTCGTTCCGGTCGTGGCGTTCGATCAGCTCTACTCCTTCGGCCGGGACGCCCTGCTCGACGCCATCCCGCGCCCCGACGACATCCCGGAAGCCGACGACGGGCGGTTCCGGAGCGCGGCGGCCGAGGTGCTGGACCGGATCCTGCAGATCGCCGACAACGCCGGCGCCGTCGACGAGCATCGGGCGCTCAACTACCTGGCCGTCCGGTATCCCGCCATCTACGCCCGGACCGCCGCCGCGCACGCCGACAACGCCTCGCTGACCGCCGTCGACGTCCACCCGTCCCGGCTGAGCGGGGTCCGGAAGATCATCGACGTCGTCCTCTCCTACACCCACCGGCGAACGGACGTCACGGACAGATGGTTCGTCCGGGTGGACGTGACAGAGGAGTTCCCCTTCCTGGTGACCAAGCTCTCCCCGTACTACCAGCGCTGATCTCACAGAGAGGCATGAACATGATCCTTCCCGGATTCACCGCCGACGCGTCCTGCTATCGATCGAAGCACTCCTACGCCGGCTTCTCCGGCGCCGGCTCAGGCGCCGGGCCGGCGCTGCTGCGGCCCGCGCAGGAATTGATGTTCACCTGCGACTCGCAGTCGTGCGCCTGCGCGGGCCTGCCCGACTGCATCGACATGTTCGGCACGAACGTCTGCGGCCCCGGCGCGCAGTGCGACTCGACCGGAGGGGATCTCACCTGCCAGTGCTTCCGGCCCTGAACGCCGGTCACCTGTGGTCGTCGTCATCGTCGTCGTCGTCGCTCTTGCCGTCCACGTCGTCGGTCTCCCAGAACTTCCAGCCCTCCCAGCTCGTCGGCACGATGGCGGTCCCGTGGGTGAGGAACCGCACGCCGCAGTCCGCCTGCCGTCTCCACAGCTGGAAGCCGACCCGGTAGCCGAACACCCGATAGCGCAGGTGCCCCCACTTGTCCTTCTTGACGGTCACCGTGTACTCGTGACCCGTCTCGACGGCGTTCTCCTCCTCGACCTCGTGGCCGATTTTCCTGCGCAGCCGGACGATCAGATCGTCGACCGAATACTCGTGCTCGACCTCCTTCTCCAGCCGCACGATGGTCCGTACGAGGTGCCATTCCTTCACCCACACCTTCACTGTGCCGCCGGGGCCGTCGACGTAATGGGTGCCGGGAAGGAAGATGTTGCGCGCCGTGTACGAATCGATGCGGAAGAACGTCTTCGGGCGGCAGGGGCTCGGGGACGGCCCGCCGTTCCCGTACGGAGGCATGTCGCCCGGGCCGCCGTCCCCGTCACCCGAGGGGCCGCCAGGGCCGGCGGAGTCGTCCGGGTCCACCGAGCCGGGATCCGGAGGGTCGTCAGGCACCGGCCGGAGGAGGAGAGCCTGGCCGAAGGGGCCGCCATCGGGGAGATGCGCCACGGCCGGGCCGGACAGGCTCGTGGCCGCCACCCGGACGTCCCCCGCTCGAACGGTCACCGCCCTCGGCTGGGCCACCGGCCGGACGGCCGAGCCGGCGGCCGGCGGCACCGTGACGAACGGCAGGAATGCGCCCACACCGGCGACCACCGCCACCACGGCTCCGCGCGGGCGCCTGGCGATGCGCGTGGCCGCCATATTCCTCATTTCCCGGAATTCGGGCGCAAGCATGCGGATTTTGTCCCTTTCGGAACTAGCTTTCGCGGGGGAGACCATAAGTGCCGACGCTCATCATGCCTGCCCTTCCGGAAAAGAAAGGCAAGCTGACTCTGAATGATGCGTCTCGGAGGTCGCAGCCGTCATTGACGCGTCATACGAAAATGCCGGAGTTTCCGTAAATCGACGTCAGGCGGCCTGAACCCACGCACCGCGGGATCGTTCGCGCCGCGCCCGCGCGGCGAGCGCGGCGGGCGGCACGGGCGGTCACATAATGATGGGCGATGAACACGGGGAGCGACCGGGGGGTCGACGTCAGCGTCATCGTGCCCACGTACGATTGCCGCGCGCACCTTGACCGGTGCGTCACCTCGCTGCTCGTGCAGCAGGTCGCGACGCAGATCATCGTGGTGGACGGCGGCTCACGCGACGGCACGGCGCAGCTCGCCGAGCTGTACGCGGCCTGCCATCCGCGCCTGATCACGGTGATCCGCCTGGACCACCCGAGCACGCCGGGCGGCGCGCGCAACAGGGGGCTGGCGGAGGCTATGGGCCGGTACGTCTACTTCTGCGACGCCGACGGCCACCTCGGGCCCGGCGCCCTGCCGCGGATGGTCGCGGCCGCCGACCGGAACGGCTCCGACATCGTCCTCGGCAGGATCGCGGGAGCCGGTCCGGCGCCGCACGACGTCTTCCGGGAGAACGCCGAACGGGTGGCGTTATCGGCGGGCGCCGTCTACGACGAGCTGTCCTGCTTCAAGCTCTTCCGCCGCGAGATGCTGGAGCGGCACCGCATCCGGTTCGACGAGACTCTCCGGGCCGGGGAGGACCCGGCCTTCTGCGTCCACGCGTACTGCCACGCCCGGGTGATCTCGGTGGTCGCCGACCACGACTGCTACCACGCGGGAGGCCATCGGGACGGCGCGGCGGAGGCGGGGCTCGACCCGCTCGCCTGGCTGCACGCCGCCCGCGTCCCCATCGAGCTCATGGCACGGCACATCCCCCCGGGCCCGCTGCGCGACCGCCTGCTCCTGCGGCATCTGCGCCGCGACGTCCTCGCGCAGCTCGGCGCCCCCTTCCTCGCCGTGGCGGAGGCGGACCGGGAGAAGATCGCCGTCGAGGTCTCCGACATCTGCGCCCAGTGGCTCACCCCAGGCGTACGCGACCTGCTCGGCGAGGCCGGCCGGGCGCGGCTCGCCTCGCTGGAGGACCACGACCGTCTCGTACGGCTCGCGCGCGTGGAGACGGCCGTCCTCCGCCACCACCTGACCGGCGTCGAGTGGCGGGGCGGTCACCTCGTGATCAGCGGACGCGCCGCCCTGCTCGGGCCTGCGGACAACCCCGGCCCTCCCGCCGGGCCGGCACCGGAGGGTGAGGCGGGCCTGGTGCTGCGCGAGCGCACCTCCCGCGACGAGCTGCGCCCTCCGGTGACCCGTGCGGGCCACCTGTTCACCGCCCTGGTCGACGTGGCCGCGCTCCCGCCGGGCGTCTGGGACGTCCACGCGGCCGTCGACTGCGCCGGCGTCCGCAGGACGGCGCGGCTCGGCTCCGAGCGCGGCCCGGGGGTGGCGGCCCCGGCGCCCCGGCTCCAGGACGGCGTCCTGATCGTTCCCTTCCTCACCCGGTCACGGGGCCATCTCGCCATCGACGCCGGCGGCCACGCGGCGCGGGTTCCCGGCTCGGTACGGCTCACGCGCACCGGGTGGGCCGGCAGGCGCCTGCGCGTGGAGGGCCGTGTGGAGGTGGCCGGCGCCCCCGCAGCCGCGGCCGTACGGCGCCTGGTCTGGCGGGAGCGCGCGTCGGGGCGGGAACGGCCGGAGGAGGTGCGGGCCACCGGCCCGGCGACCTTCCTGACGGAGACGGGCGGCTTCCGGCCCGGCACCTGGGACGCCTACCTGGAGCTGGATCTCGGCGGGCCGCCCGTACGCTTCCCGGTCAAGGTCGGCGGCCCGGAGGAGCTGGAGCGGCCGCTGCGCTGGTGGCGCGGCCCGGTGCAGTGGACGGTCCGGCCGTACGCGACCGCCGTCAACCGCCGGCTGAGCACGTCGGTACGCGTCTGCACGCCGCTCACGGTGATCCGCCGGATGCTGCGCACCTTGCGCCACCGCTGAGGACCGTCGCCGCGGACGACCATGCCCTGGTCCAGGGGCCTGTGAACCGGCCTTGAGCACCCCCGGTCGCACTAATGCGAATGAGTTGCAACAACAACTTTATGTCTTAAAGTGGAGGACAGATCGGTCCATCTCGGAGAGGGTCAGCGTGCACGTACCCGACGGATTCTTCGACGTCCCCGTTTCCGTCGGCGCCGGAGTCTTCGCCGCCGCGGGTGTGGCCGTGTGCCTGCGCGGCGCCCGGCGCGAGCTGGACGACCGGACCGCCCCGATGGCCGGCCTGGTCGCCGCGTTCATCTTCGCGGTCCAGATGCTGAACTTCCCGGTCGCCGCCGGCACGAGCGGCCACCTCCTGGGAGGGGCGCTCGCCGCGATACTCGTCGGGCCCTACACGGCGGTGCTCTGCGTCGCCGTGGTGCTGCTCGTGCAGGGGTTCTTCTTCGCCGACGGCGGGCTGACCGCCCTCGGAGTCAACATCTCCCTGATGGCGATCGTGACCACGGTCGTCGGGTGGGCCGTCTTCCGGACGGTCACCCGGGCCGCCCCCGGCAGCCGCCGGGCGGTGGTCGCGGGGTCGTTCGTGGCCGCGCTGGTGTCGGTGCCCGCAGCCGCGCTGGTCTTCACGGCGCTGTTCTGGCTCGGCGGCACCGCGCCGATCGAGGTCTCCTCGGTGGCCGTGGCGATGGGCGGCGTCCACCTGCTGATCGGCCTCGGCGAGGGGCTGATCACCGCCGTCACGGTGAGCAGCGTGCTGGCCGTCCGGCCGGACCTGGTGTACGGCGCGCGGGGCCTGGCGAGGCGGCTGGTGCTCCGCACGGCGGACGGCGAGGTCGAGGTCGGGGAGCAGGAGCCCGCCCCCGTGCGCGCCGGTCTGCGGCCGGTGCTCGTGGGGGGCGCGCTCGTCGCGGTCCTCCTCGCGGGCTTCGTCTCCTTCTACGCCTCCAGTGCCCCCGACGGCCTGGAGAAGGTGGCCGCCGACAAGGGACTGAGCGCGAACGCCGGGCCGCACCACCTGGAGGACGCGCCCCTCGCCGGGTACGGCGTCAAGGGCGTCGACGACCAGCGGCTGTCGAATGGCCTCGCCGGGGTCGCAGGCGTGGGGCTGACCGTCGTGGCCGGCGGAGCGGTCTTCTACGCCGTACGGCGCCGCCGCAGGCACCAGGACAGGGCGATCGCATGAGCCTCCCGGGCGGGCGACCGGAATGAGCGGCGGCCACCACCAGCTCTACCGGCCGGGGGAGACGCTCGTCCACCGGCTGCCGCCGCAGTGCAAGCTCGTCGCCGTCGTCTCCTTCGCCGTGGCGGTCGTCGCCACGCCGCGCGAGTGCTTCTGGGCGTTCGGCGTGTACGCCCTGCTTCTGGGCGCCGTCGCGGCGGCCGCACGGGTGCCCGCGGCGTTCGTGGCCCGCCGCATGGTCATCGAGGTGCCGTTCGTGCTGTTCGCCGTGGCCATCCCGCTCATCGGCACCGGCGAGCGGATCGAAGCGCTGGGCGTGTCGCTGAGCGTCCCCGGGCTGTGGGCGGCGTGGAACATCCTGGCCAAGGCGACCCTCGGCGTGGCCGCCTCGATCCTGCTCGCCGCCACCACCGAGCCCCGGATGATGCTTCTCGGCGCCGAGCGGCTGCGGCTGCCGCGGCTGCTCGTCCAGATCGCGACCTTCATGCTCCGCTACATGGACGTGATCGGCGACCAGATGCGCCGGATGCGGGTCGCCCGTGAGTCGCGCGGCTTCGTGGCCAGGGACCTGCGCCAGGCTCCGGTGCTGGCCAAGTCGGCGGGCGCGCTGTTCATCCGGTCGTACGAGCGGGGGGAGCGAGTGCATCTCGCGATGCTGAGCCGCGGCTACACGGGCGAGATGCCGTCGATCCGGGACCTTTCCGCCTCCCGGCGCGACTGGGGGGTGGCCGCCCTGCTGCCCGGCCTGGCATTCGTGGCAGCCTTGGTGGCGTGGAGCCTCCCATGACCGCCGTCCCCCTTCCCGTCAGCCTTCCCGACAGCCTCAAGGTGAGC
Source organism: Microbispora sp. NPDC049125 (assembly GCF_040802045.1). Lineage (NCBI taxonomy): Bacteria > Bacillati > Actinomycetota > Actinomycetes > Streptosporangiales > Streptosporangiaceae > Microbispora > Microbispora sp. NPDC049125. The sequence continues at coordinate 199,624 of NZ_JBEZDW010000006.1, forward strand.
GGCCTGGCGTACGCCTATCCCGACGGCACGCAGGCGCTGTTCGGCGTGGACCTGACGATCGGCAGGGGGGAGCGGGTCGCCCTGCTCGGCCCGAACGGCGCGGGGAAGACCACGCTGGTCATGCACCTCAACGGCATCCTGACCGCCGGGCACGGCTCGGTCGAGGTGGCCGGGCTGCCGGTGCGCAAGGACACGCTGCGGGAGATCCGCCGCCGGGTGGGTCTCGTCTTCCAGGACCCGGACGACCAGCTCTTCATGCCGACCGTCCGCGAGGACGTGGCCTTCGGGCCGGCCAACCTCGGCCTGAAGGGCGAGGAGCTCGACCGGCGGGTGCGGGACGCGCTCGACAAGGTCGGCATGATCGACGCGATCGACCGGCCGCCGCACCACCTGTCGTTCGGCCAGCGGCGCCGGGTCGCGGTGGCGACCGTCCTGGCGATGGAGCCGGAGATCGTCGTGCTCGACGAGCCGTCCTCCAACCTGGACCCCGCGTCGCGGCGTGAGCTCGCCGGCATCCTGCGCGATCTCGACGTCACGGTGCTCATGGTGACCCACGACCTGCCGTACGCCCTGGAGCTGTGCGAGCGCGCGATGATCCTTTCCGGCGGGGTGATCGCGGCGGACGGGCCGACCGCGGCGCTGCTGTCGGACGGCGACCTGCTCTCGGCGCACCGCCTGGAACTCCCGTACGGCTTCGCCGTGCCGGCTCACCCCCACTGACACAGAAGTAAAGTGGGGCCTCCGGAGGAGGTTCAAGGATGAAGCTGCGGCTCGCACGCCAGTCGCTCTCGGGTGCGGTCGTCGTGGCTGTGGAGGGCGAGCTCGACCTTTTCACGGCTCCGTTCCTGCGCGACGAGGTCCGGGACGCCATCCAGAACGACGGGCCGACGCTCGTGCTCGACCTCACCGCGCTGTCGTTCATGGACTCCAGCGGCCTGAGTGTGCTGATCGAGGCGTGGCGGCTGGCCACCAGCGAGGGCGGGGGCGTCCGCCTCGCCTCGCCGCAGCCTCCGGTGGCCCGCATCCTGCGCACCACCGGCCTCGACCGGAGGATCAAGGTCTACCCGGACGTCGATGCCGCAATTTTGGGCCACCCTGAGTAGAACTTCATTCGGTTGGCGCGTTAGGGTCCGGCTATGGATCTGAACGGAGCAGCAGCAATCATCTCGGGCGGCGCCAGTGGCCTCGGTGAGGCCACGGCCCGCGAGCTGGCCCGCATCGGCGCCACCGTGGTCATCGCCGACCTGAACGCCGAGCGCGGCAAGGCGCTGGCCGACGAGGTCGGCGGCGTCTTCGCGCACACCGACGTGGCGGACGAGGGGTCGGTGCAGGCGGCCGTGGACGCCGCGGTCGCCACCGGCCGGCCGTTGCGCGCCGTGATCAGCAGCGCGGGCATCGGATGGGCCTCCCGGACCGTGGGGCGCGACGGGTCGCCGCACGACCTCGCGTCCTACCGCAAGGTCATCGAGGTCAACCTGATCGGCACCTTCAACCTGATGCGCATCGGCGCGGCGGCCATGGCGAAGACGGAGCCCGCCGACGCCGACGGCGCCCGCGGCGTCGTCGTCAACACCGCCTCGGTCGCCGGCATCGAGGGCCAGACCGGCCAGGTGGCGTACTCCGCGTCCAAGGGCGGCATCATCGGCATGACCCTGCCCGCCGCCCGCGATCTCGCCGCGATCGGCGTGCGCGTCCTCACCATCGCCCCCGGCATCATCGACACCCCGATCTACGGCACGATCGGCGACAAGAACGCCGACGAGTTCAAGGCCAAGCTCATCCAGCCGGTGGCGTTCCCGAAGCGGCTCGGCAAGGCCTCCGAGTTCGCCCACCTGGTCCGGGCGCTCATCGAGAACGACTACATGAACGGCGAGGTCATCCGCTTCGACGGCGGCATCCGCTTCCAGCCCAAGTAACCGCGAAGGAGCACAGGTGTCCGGCTCATTGGAAGCGGAAGACGTACTCGTAGAGGCCGACGGCGGAGTGGCCGTCATCACCATCAACCGCCCGCGGGCCAGGAACGCCGTGAACGGCGCCGTGGCGCGCGGGATCGCCGCGGCCCTCGACGACCTGGACGGGCGCCGCGACGTGGCGGCGATCGTCCTCACCGGGGCGGGCGGCACGTTCTCCGCCGGCATGGACCTCAAGGGCTTCCTCACCGGCGACCTCCCGGTCGTCGAGGGACGCGGGTTCGGCGGCGTCACCGAGGCGCCGCCGCGCAAGCCCCTCCTCGCGGCCGTCGAGGGGTACGCGCTGGCCGGCGGCTTCGAGCTCGCCCTGTCCTGCGACATCATCGTGGCGTCCGAGGACGCCAAGTTCGGCCTGCCGGAGCCCAAGCGGGGCCTGGTGGCGGGGGCGGGCGGCGTCATGCGGCTGCCCCGCCGGATCCCGTACCACGTGGCGATGGAGATCGCCCTGACCGGCGACCACTACCCGGCGTCGCGGCTCTACGAGCTGGGGCTGGTCAACCGGGTCACGCCGGCCGGCGCGGCGCTCGACGGCGCGATCGAGCTTGCCCGCAAGATCGCGGCCAACGCGCCGCTGGCGGTCGCCGCGACCAAGAGGATCGTGGTCGAGTCGGCCGACTGGTCGCGGGAGGAGATGTTCGCCAAGCAGGGCGAGATCGCCGGGCCGGTCTTCGTCTCGAAGGACGCGATGGAGGGCGCGGCGGCCTTCGCCGAGAAGCGGCCGCCGAACTGGTCGGGACAGTAGCGCTCACGGCGGCGTTCGTACGGGGCGCCGCCACCCGCGACGTGCGAATACGGCGCGGCGGGCGAATCCCGCATGATCGGCCGCAGACGGGGCAGTCCGCTCATTCGTGACCGGGACTGCGTACCGTAAAGCCATGAACGATTCCGAGACCGGGCCGCTCCCGGCGGGCCGGTCGATGAAGGACCGCACGACCAGGCTGCTGGGCGGCGCCCTGGGCAGCGCGATCCTGATGGTCATCCTCGTGTCGGCCATGTGGGCGGTCGAGGTCGTCGACTACATCGAGGACGGCCGGCTGGACCGGTACGGGATCGTGGCCCACGAGACGGACGGCCTGCCCGGGATCCTGTTCGCCCCGTTCCTGCACGCCGGGTTCCCGCACCTCATGGCCAACTCGGTGCCGCTGCTCATCCTCGGCTTCCTCGCCGCGATCAGGGGGATCGGCCGGTTCCTCGGGGCGAGCCTCGTGATCATCTTGATCAGCGGGCTGGGGGTGTGGTTCACCAGCCCGCCCAACACGCTGACGATCGGCGCGAGCGGCCTCGTTTTCGGATATTTCGGTTATGTCGTGGCCCGGGGTCTGTTCGACCGCCGGGCCTTCGACATCCTGCTCGGCGTGGTGGTCGCCGTGCTGTACTACTCGATCCTGTGGGGGGCCCTGCCCTCCCAGCCGGGCATCTCCTGGCAGGGCCACCTGTTCGGCCTCATCGGCGGCGTCCTCGGCGCCTGGCTGCTGCGCCGCCGCCGTCGCGTGCCGTCCGCCGTCTGAACCGCGCATCCGTCTCGAAGCGGCCGTACGGCGCGGGCCAGGACAGAGCCGCGCGGCCGTACGGCGGGGATGGGATCAGAGGCGCTCGACCACGTAGTCCACGCAGACCGTCAGCGCCTCGATGTCGGCGGGGTCGATGGCCGGGAACATCGCGATCCTGAGCTGGTTGCGGCCGAGCTTGCGGTACGGCTCGGTGTCGACGATGCCGTTGGCCCGCAGCACCTTCGCGACGGCGGCGGCGTCGACCGAGTCGTCGAAGTCGATGGTCCCCACGACGTTGGAGCGCTGGGCCGGGTCGGCGACGAACGGCGTGGTGTAGGACGTCTTGTCCGCCCAGGTGTACAGGCGGGCCGCCGACTCCGCGGAGCGGGCCGTGGTCCACGCCAGGCCGCCCTGGCCGTTCATCCAGTCGAGCTGGTCGGCCAGCAGGAAGAGCGTCGCGACGGCCGGGGTGTTGTAGGTCTGGTCCTTCGACGAGTTGTCGATCGCCGTCGGCAGGCTGAAGAACTCGGGGACGAACCGCCCGCTGTCCGCGATCTCCGACACCCGGGCCAGCGCCCTGGGCGAGAAGAGCGCGAGCCACAGGCCGCCGTCGGAGGCGAAGCTCTTCTGCGGGGCGAAGTAGTAGACGTCGAACTCCTCCGCCGACACGGGCAGGCCGCCCGCGCCGCTGGTGGCGTCGACCAGCACGAGCGAGTCGTCGCCGCCCACCCGCTTGATCGGCATGGCGACGCCGGTCGAGGTCTCGTTGTGGGTGAGCGCGTAGACGTCCACGCCGTCCTCGGCCACCGGCAGCGGGTGGCTGCCCGGCTCGGACTTGATCACCGTCGGGTCGCCCAGCCAGGGCGCCTTGGCGGCCACGGTCGCGAACTTGGAGGAGAACTCGCCGAAGTGCAGGTGCTGCGAACGCTCCCGGATGAGCCCGAAGGAGGCGATGTCCCAGAACGCGGTCGTGCCGCCGTTGCCGAGCACGACCTCGTACCCCTCGGGCAGCGAGAACAGGTCCGCGAGACCCGCACGGACCCGGCCGACCAGGTTCTTTACCGGCTTCTGGCGGTGGGACGTGCCCATCACGCTCGCTCCGGCGTCGGCGAGAGCCGCCAGCTGCGCGGGGCGGACCTTCGAGGGCCCGCAGCCGAACCGGCCGTCGGCGGGCTTGATGTCAGTGGGAATCACGATGTCAGCCACCCCACCAAGAGTAGTTACGTCTACCGGGTGGTACGGCCTGGGTCCGCATTTTGAGACCGTACGACGGGGCCCGTCTCCGGTCGGCCGTCCTCGGCCTGGGAGTCGAGGACGTGGACGTCGTGTGGGGATGTTTATCGGTTTCCAGCTTATCGGCGATAAGTCGCCCACGTTCACGATCGCCTTTTCCGGGATCATTCATTTGACCAGGGTGCCTGTTTACCATGGCCTCATGTCGGAGCGATTACTGGTATTCGCCGGTGCGACGATTCTGCTCGCGATCTCGCCGGGCCCGGCGTCCGCACTGGTGATCCGCCAGACCCTGCATGGGGGGCGCCGGATCGCTTTCATGTCGATTCTCGGGGTGGCGACCGGCCTCCTGGCATGGCTCGCGTCCGCCGTGCTGGGCCTGTCCGCGCTGATCGCGGCCAGCCCCGGCATGTTCGACGCGGTCCGCGTCGCCGGCGCGGCGCTGCTCGTCCTGATCGGCCTGCGCACGCTCCTGCGGGCGCGCACGCGCCGCGATCGGGACCCGGGGACGCACACGCCCCCGCCGCGCCCCCTGGGCGCGTACGCCGTCGGCCTGCTCACCTGCCTGACCAACCCCAAGGTGGCGGTGTTCGCGCTCGCGCTGCTGCCCCAGTTCGTCTCCGCCGGAGAGTGGTCCTGGGGCCGGGCGGCGGCCTATGCCCTGGTCTGGGCCGCGTCCAGCAGCCTGTGGTACACGCTGCTGTCACTGCTGCTCAGCAAGGTCCGATGGGTATTCGAACGGTCCGCCGTCCGCCGCCGCCTGGAACAGGTGACCGGTGTCGTCCTCCTCTGCCTGGGCGTTCGCCTGGTCGTCAACTGACCTCTCCTTCGCGCGGTCCCGATCGCAGGCGGCCGGGATCCGCACGCCGGGGGAATGCGCTTTTCCGCGCCACCGGCCGTTGTGGACCCGTGGTCCGGTGGTGGGACATCATGGTTTCCCGTCTCGCGATCACGCCGTCCGTGCGCGCGAATCCCGTCCCCCCTGGGAGGCAGCCTCGTGGCCGACCTGCACGGTGTCGTCGAGGGGCTGGTGCGGCGGCCGTTCTTCTGGCTGCCCGATCGGCCGCTTCCCCTCGTGTTCGTCATCGGGCACGATCACGACGCCTTCGAGTCGGTACGGCGGCTGGCGGCGCCGTTCGAGGACTGTCTCACGCACGCCTCGGTGCCGGCGGCGCAGCACGCGTCGGTCCGCGATCTCGTCACGGCCCTCGCGGGGGAGCGGGGGCAGCTCGGCAGGCCGGTGGGCGGCTCCTTCCTGCCCCCACCTCGCTTTCCCCTCGTCCAGTTCGCCCTGTGGGCGCGCCGCCAGCGCGACGAGCGGCCGGCCGTCGAGCCCGCCGCCGGGGCGTGGCCGCCTGATCCGCAGTCGCGCGCGGGCTATGACGAGTTCAAGGAGCGGCTCAAGCAGTGGCGCAGGGGCAGGTACGGCGGAGACAGGGGACGCAGGACGGTCGCCGACTTCGTCGGCCGGGCCGCCACCACATGGGTGCCGGTGGGAACCCTGGCCGCCTGGTGGGCGGGCGGGGCGTCGGACCTGGTCAGCCTCCTCCCGTGGGCGCTCGGGGTGCTCGTCGCCATGGCCGGCACCGGCGCCCAGGCCATGCTCTCCATCCGGGGATCGTTCTTCAACGGCTGGTTCAGGCGGCAGCCGTACCTGGCGAGGAAGCGCTTCGAACGCCTGCCGAAATACGCGCTCCGGCTGGCCAGCGCGAGCGAGGAGGACGTCGAGCGGCTACTCGTCCACGCGATGTGCCAGGACCTCCGCCAGGCGTACCAGAAGTGGATCATTCCGTGGCCGAGCTGGGGGCGGGGGCTGTACGGGTTGCTGGCCCTGGACGCGACGCAGCCCGGCGGGGCCGTCGAGAGGTTCCTGCGGATCCTGGAGGAGACCACCGAGGAGACCGGGCTCCTCCCGCCGGTCCTGGTCCTGGCCGCCGTCCCCGAGAGCGTCGCGACGACTCCGCGGCCGGTCATCGCGGGCAGGCTGGCGGAGCTCCCGTCGCTGATCGGCGACTGGCGGACGACGGTGCGGCGGCGGGTGCCGCCGCTGCGGCTCCTGGTCAGCGCGTCCACCCGCCCCGTGGACGAGGATTACCGGCCCCGGCTGCTCGCCACCCGGACGCGGGCGATCGGCTACTGGTGCGTGATGGCGCTGCTGGTCATCGGCCCCATCATGTGGCTGGCCCGCAACCAGCAGGACAGGAACGCCCATTGCGGCGGCCTGCCCTGGGCCGAGCACGTCGGCGGGGAGTGCGTGGGCGTCGTCAACACCGCGGGGCACGGCCCCGAGAGCCTGTTCGGCCGCTCGATCGACGACCTGATCCGCAAGATCGACGGAAACAACGCCGTCGCCAGGGACTCCGGCCCGTACGTGAGCGTGGTCCTGTTCGGCGAGTACTCGATCAGGAACGCCCAGCCCGACGACGACCGGCTGTCCGCGGCCGTGTCCGAGCTGACGGCGGTGGAGGCCTACCAGCGCTCGGTCTCGAACACGCCCCGTCTCGAAGTCCTGGTCGCCAACGCGGGTGACCAATTCTCGCGGGCGGGGCGGACGGCGGAGCTGATCAGCGGGCTGGCGGCCGAGGATCCCCACGTGCTCGGCGTGATCGGCTTCCAGAGGAGCGTCACGGGCGTCGAAGAGGCCATACGGACGCTGCACGCGGCCAAGATCCCGATGCTCGCCACCACGGCGACCGCCGACCGCCTCGGATACGTCAGGGACGACCCGGCCGAGGTCAACGGCGGGACCACCGCGTACGGCCGCCCGTCCCCGTACTACTTCCACCTCAGCCCGACGAACTACCGGGAGGCCGTCCTGGCGGCGAGGTTCGCCCGCCGCAGACTCCTCGCGGACGTCGAAGGACCGTCGGCGGTGATCATCCAGGACCAGTCGTCCGGCGACCGGTACACGAACAACCTCGCCGACGACTACGGCAAGGCGTTGCGCGAGGAGGGGATCCGGCTGCACGAGCCCGTCTACTACAGCGTGCGCGGCGGCGGGATCGCGGAGGCGGCGTCGCTCGCGTGCCGCCGCAAGCCCGACCTCATCCTCTACGCGGGCCGGGCGCCGGAGTTCCTCGGCTTCCTCAGCTCGGTCGAGGGCGACGACTGCGGGCACGGGACGGTCAAGGTGCTCGCCGGCGACGACGTCATCAAGGTGGTCGCCGACCACGGACGCGAGATCGGCGACCTCAAACGGGTCGAGGTCCACTACGCGGCGCTGGCCGGACGGGAGCTGTGGCGCGACGGTGCCACGGCGCCGACGAGATTCGTCCAGAGCCTGCTCGCGGGCGGGAACGCGCACGCGGTCGAGGACAACCTCATCCTCACCTACGACGCGGTGAGCCTGTTCTACTACGCCGCGAACCGGGCCTATCAGGGCAGGCTGCCCAGCAGGGGAGACATCCTCTACCGGCTCGCCCTCACCTCCGGGCGCTCCGCGTGGAACGGATCCAGCGGGGTGATCGACTTCGCCGGCACCGAGGCGCACGATCCCGCGGACAAGGCTGTCACGATCATGAAGGTGAACGGGACGGGCGCGGGCGGTTCCACGGTCCTGGTCCGCTGCGGGCGCCTGAGGGTCGACGAGCCGAGGGCGAGGGACCCGCTCTGCAAGGACCTCCCCGACGTGCCCTCTGAGCAGGCCACCCCCTGAACGGCGCGAAAGGGCCGCCTGAAAAGGGTGCGGCGGCCTCCGAGCCGGAGACCGCCGGGCCCTTCACGGGGTGGTTCAGACCTTGCCGACGACCTCTTGCGAGCCGGGCACCTCGTTGACCGAGCGCTGGCTGGGGCCCACGTAGGTCGCGCTGGGGCGGACGAGCCTGCCCGTGCGCTTCTGCTCCAGGATGTGGGCGGCCCAACCGGCGGTCCGGGCGCAGGTGAACAGCGAGGTGAACATGTGGGAGGGCACCTCGGCGAAGTCGAGGATGACCGCGGCCCAGTACTCCACGTTGGTCGCGAGGACGCGGTCGGGCTTGCGGGCGTGCAGCTCCTCCAGCGCGGCCGTCTCCAGCGCGGCGGCCACCTCGTAGCGGGGCGCGCCCAGCTCCTTGGCTGTACGGCGGAGAACGCGGGCGCGCGGGTCCTCGGCCCGGTAGACCCGGTGGCCGAAGCCCATGAGGCGCTGGCCCTTGTCGAGCTCGCTCTGGACGTACTTGCGGGCGTCACCCATCTGCTCGACGCCCTCGATCATGTGCAGCACGCGCGCGGGGGCGCCGCCGTGCAGCGGGCCGGACATCGCGCCCACGGCCCCGGACAGGGCCGCGGCCACGTCCGCGCCGGTCGAGGCGATCACACGCGCGGTGAACGTGGAGGCGTTCATGCCGTGCTCGGCGGCGGAGGTCCAGTACGCGTCGATGGCCTTGACGTGCCGGGGGTCCGGCTCACCGCGCCACCGGATCATGAACCGCTCGACGATGCTCTCGGCCTCGTCGACGCGCTTCTGCGGCACCATGGGCAGACCCAGCCCGCGAGCCGACTGGGCCACGAACGACAGGGCGGTCACCGAGGCGCGTGCGAGATCGTCGCGGGCCTGGTCGTCGTCGATGTCGAGCAGCGGCCGGAAGCCGTACGCGGGCGCCAGCATGGCCAGCGCGCTCTGCACGTCTACACGGATGTCGCCGGAATGGACAGGAACGGGGTACGGCTCCGCAGGCGGCAGGCCCGGCTGGAACGTGTTGTCGACGAGCAGGCCCCATACGTGTCCATAGGAGACGTGGCCGACGAGCTCTTCGATGTCGACGCCCCGATACCGAAGGGCGCCCCCTTCTTTGTCCGGTTCCGCGATCTCGGTCTCGAACGCGACCACGCCTTCGAGGCCGGGTTTGAAGTCGGACATTCTCGGCCGCCTCCCTCTCTTGTGAAGTCCCAGAGCCTTGATGTCGAGATACCGGCGGGTCAATTTAACCCTCAAGGACGCAGTGCCCTGCCCCCGGCCCTCCCTCACGCCGTTCTCCCTGGTAGGGGCCACCGCGCGGAACATCAACCGAGCGCGCAACAATACCGTTCCGTGGACAGCGCTTCGCAACTACCCGGGCTCCGACACAGCTACGAAGGTGAGCCCCTCCTCGAATCGGACATGGCCGGCGATCCCGTGGGGCAGTTCACGCTGTGGTTCGCCGACGCCGTGGCCGCGGGGCTGCCCGAACCCAACGCCATGATCGTCGCAACGTCCTCGGGCGGCGGCCGGCCGTCGGCGCGCACCGTCCTGCTCAAGGGCTTCGACGAGCGGGGGTTCGTGTTCTTCACGAACTACGAGTCGCGCAAGGGCCGCGACCTCACCGAGAACCCGCGCGCCTGCCTGCTGTTCCCCTGGCACCCCATCAGGCGTCAGGTCCGCGTCGAGGGCCCGGTCGTACGGATCCCGCGCGAGGACAGCGCCGCCTACTTCCACTCCCGCCCGTACGGCTCCCGCATCGGCGCGTGGGCCTCGCGGCAGTCGGCCGTGGTGCCGTCGCGGGAGCATCTGGAGGCCCGCTACCAGGAACTGGCCCGCCGCTGGCCCGACGACCCGCCGCTGCCTGACTTCTGGGGCGGGCTGCGGGTAATCCCGTCGGAGGTGGAGTTCTGGCAGGGCCAGACCGACCGCATGCACGACCGGCTCCGGTACCGGAGGAGCGGCGGCTCCTGGGTGATGGAGCGCCTCGCGCCCTGATCCGCCCGGCCCGGCGCTCCGGTGCCCCGGTGCTCCGCCGCCCGCCGCCGGCGTCAGGGCAGCGCGGCCGCGACCTTGAGGTCGGCCAGGAAGCCGGCGTACGCCGCGTCCCGGTCGGGCGCCCGCAGGATCGCCGACGGATGGACGGTCGCCACGTAGAAGGCGCCGTCGTGCCGGGGGACCGGCTCGCCCCGGTGCCGCGTCACCTTGAACGAGGGGCCGAGCAGGGCGCGGGCGGCGGTGGCGCCCAGCACCACCGTCACGGCGGGGTCCACCAGCCGCATCTCCGCCTCCAGCCAGGGACGGCACGCGTCGATCTCGCCGGCCGAGGGCTTCTGGTGGATCCTGCGCCTGCCGCGCGGCTCGAACTTGAAGTGCTTCACGGCGTTGGTGACGTAGACCGCCTCGCGGTCGATCCCGGCCTCCTCCAGCGCCCGGTCGAGCATCCTGCCCGCCGGTCCGACGAACGGAGCTCCCCGCAGGTCCTCCTGATCGCCCGGCTGCTCGCCGACGAGCATGAAACGGGCATCGGGAACGCCGTCCCCGAACACGGTCTGGGTGGCCTCGCGGAAGAGATCGCATCCCTCGCAGTGAGCTGCGGCTTCCCGGAGTGAGGACAGGCTCACCTCGTCCGGAAGGAATCGCTCTGCTCCGATGTTTCCCATGCTGGGTCGCTTCCCCAATAAGGTCGGCTGCGAACACCCGGGGAGGTCGTAGCCTCGAACCACGAGGACTGGAGGAGCCTTGACCGCACACGGCCTGATCGACACGACGGAGATGTATCTCCGCACGATCTTCGAGCTCGAGGAGGAAGGCATCGTGCCGCTCCGCGCTCGCATCGCCGAGCGGTTGCAGCAGAGCGGCCCGACGGTCAGCCAGACGGTGGCCCGGATGGAGCGGGACGGCCTGGTCAAGGTGGAGGGGGACCGGCATCTCAGCATGACCGATCTCGGCCGGACGCTCGCGATCAGGGTGATGCGCAAGCACCGGCTCGCGGAGTGCCTGCTGACCCAGGTGATCGGCATGCCGTGGGAAGAGGTGCACATCGAGGCGTGCCGCTGGGAGCACGTGATGTCGGAGTCGGTGGAGACCCGGCTCGTCGGCCTCCTCGACAACCCTCAGGTGTGCCCGCACGGCAACCCGATTCCGGGGCTCGCGGAGCTGGGGGTGACGCAGTCCGGTATGACCAAGGATGAGATGGTGTTGCCTATGGTGGCGGTCGCCGGGCCGGTGCAGATCCCCGTTGTAGTGCGCCGAATCAGCGAACAAGTGCAAAGCGATCCGGCCCTGATGCTTAAACTCAAGCAAGTTGGGATACAACCCGGACGCGAGGTGACGCTCGCGGCGAGCGACGACGGTGTACGGGTGACAGGTGATGGTGGGGCGGGGAGCACGGTCGTGGAGCTTTCGCGCGACGTCGCCGCTCACGTTTTTGTCACCAGACGATGACGGAAAGAGTTGTGCCTGGTTGAATCCCATAGGGAGTCCCTCGTTTCCCGCGACCAAGCCCTTGCAGGAGCGCCCGTGCCCGGCATAGCGAAGCAGCCAAGCAGCGGGGTGGTCGTGGAATGAGACGCTGGGGAGATCTGTCCCAGGACGCCGACGATCATCTGACCGCCGGTTCGGTCCTCGATCACGCCGAGATGGCGGTGGTCGTCACCGACCGCTTCAGCAACGTCCTGTACTGGAATCCCTTCGCCGAGCAGCTGTTCGGCAGGGTGGGCGTCCCGTCGGGCAGGGAGTCCCTGATGTCCCTCGGGATCATGGAGAAGGACCACCCGCTCGCCGTCGACCTCGCCAAGCACGTGCTCCGGGGCGGGGTGTGGGAGGGCACGTTCGACGTCGTACGCGGCGACGGCAGCGTGATCTACGTGCGGGCGCAGGCCGTGCCGCTGCGGCATCCCTCCGGGTCCGTCACCGGCATCGTGATCACCGCTCGTGAGGCGATGCGCAGCAACGAGCGCGAGAAGGACCGGTTCGGCCTGCTGGAGCGCATCGGCGAGCGGCTCGCAGGCTCCCTCTACATGGAGGAGACGCTCAACCGGGTCGCGGAGATGCTGGTCCCCCAGTTCGCCGACCACTGCTTCATCGAGCTCGTCGAGAGCGACCGCCTGGTGCGGAAGGTCTCCACCCACGTGCACGGCTGGACGCCCCCGCCGGACACCTGGAAGCCCGTCGGCGCCGAGATCAGGTACCCCTCCGGCCACTACGCCGACACCGCCCTGCGCCGCCAGGAGACGATCCTGGTCGAGGACTTCTCCCAGGTGAGCTACCCGGCCCCCAGCGAGGGCGCGGCCCGCGTCTGCGGCGAGGTGGGGATGACCTCCGCGATCGTGGCCCCGCTGTGCGTGCGCGGGGAGACCCTCGGCCTCATGTACCTCGGCATGTCGAACCTCACCGACCGGCGCTCGCCCCACTACGACACCTTCGACCGCGACTTCGTCGGCGCCATCGCCACGCGGGTCGCGCTCGCCGTGGACAACGCGCTGCTCTTCGAGGAGGAGCGGCACACCGCCGAGTCGTTCCAGAAGCATCTGCTGCCGCGCGAGCTCCCGTCGCTCGACGGCCTGGAGATCGCCGTCCGCTACTACCCGGCCGCCCCGCTCGCCTCACACGGCCAGGGCATCCAGACGCAGGTGGGCGGCGACTGGTACGACGTGATCCCGCTGTCCGCCGGTCGCGTCGGCATCGTGATCGGCGACGTCGAGGGCAGGGGCGCCAAGGCCGCCGCCGTCATGGGGCAGCTCCGGGCCGCGCTCAGGGCGTTCGCGCAGGACGACAAGCCGCCCGCCGACATCCTGGCCAGGCTCGACGAGTGGACCAGGGTGGTCGCGGCCCCCGAACGCGACGACTTCGGCGCCGACATCACCAACCCGCCGATCGTCACCTGCCAGTACATGGTGTACGACGCGTGGTCGCGTCAGCTGTCCTTCGCCAACGCCGGCCACGCCCCGCCGCTGCTGATCGTCGACGGCAACGTGACCGAGCTGGACATCCACGAGGTGGGCCAGCCCCTTGGGGTCCGCGCGTCGGGCATGCACGCCGACCTGGTCTACAAGGAGGAGACGCGGGTCCTGCCGCCGGGCGCGACCCTGCTCCTCTACACCGACGGCCTCGTCGACCGCCGCCCCCCGCGTGACGCGGAGGGTGCGGCGCCCAGCGACGACGAGACGCTGGGAGTCCTCTGCGAGAAGCTCGCCAAGATCTCCAACGATCCGGTCGAACGCATCGCGGACTTCGCGACCGTCGCGGTCCCGGGGGAGATCGACGACGACATGGCGATCCTGGTGGTCCGGTCGGTCGGGACCGAGCTGGAGCTGGAGGAACGCACCTTCCCCGCACAGCCGATCATGGTGAGCGAGGCGAGGCGGATGGCCTCCGAGGCGTTCGCCGGCTGGCAGGTGCCCGACGAGCGTGCCGAGCTCGCCTGCCTCCTCGTCTCCGAGGTGGTCACCAACGTCGTCCTGCACGCGGCCAGCGCGAGCGTGCCGCGCCGCGAGCTGGCCCTCGACGGGCCTCCGCTGCCGTTCGACGAGTCGTGGGACGTGCCCGGCTTCGAAGAGGAGATCGCCGGCGACAAGGAGTTCACCCTGAGGCTGCGCCGGGGCAAGGAGTCGATCTGGGTCGAGGTCTTCGACCAGGACCTGCGCCTGCCGCGCATCCGCAGCGCCGGGGAGAACGACGAGGGCGGGCGCGGGCTCTACCTGGTCGACCAGCTCGCCCGGCGCTGGGGCTCCCGCCCGACCCGCGAGGGCAAGGCCGTCTGGTTCGAGATCCCCATCGGCGGCCGCTAGGCCGGTGCCCCGGAAAGGCCTGGGGCGGCGTCCGGGACAGAGGCCGGCGCGGGTGCTTAACTCGTGAGCATGGAACTGGCCTACCAACGGCGCGGGGCGGGGCCGCCTCTGGTGCTGCTGCACGGCATCGGCCATCACTGGCAGGCCTGGGAGCCCGTCCTCGGCCTGCTCGCCGGGACCCGCGACGTCATCGCGGTCGACTTTCCCGGCTTCGGAGCCTCGCCACCGCTGCCGGCCGGGACGCCGTACAACGCCGAGACCCTCGCGGACGCGATCGAGACGTTCTGCGCGGAGCTGGGGCTGCGCGACCCGCACGTCGCCGGCAGCTCCCTGGGCGGCTACGTCGCGCTCACGCTGGCCGCACGCGGCGGCGTCCGCACGGCTGTCGCGCTGTCGCCGGCCGGCTTCTGGTTCGGGCCCGAGGCGGCGTACGCCCGCGGGGTGCTGCGTGTCATTCGCGGAATGACCAGGGCGCTGCCCGACGCGCGTCCCGAGGCGGCCGGTGGGGGCACAGCGCCGACGACGGGGCGGAGGTCGGCCGTGACCTCCAGCCTGGTCAGGGCGGCGGTGGAGTCATTCGGAGGGAAGGTGTCGGCGAGGATGCTCGTGGCCAAGCCCTCCCGCATGACGCCCGAGGCGCTGCTGGCGGCGGCGTACGCCCTCCGCGACGCGCCCGGATTCGACGAGACCCTCGCGTCGTTCAGGGAGACGGGGCCTCCGGGCCGTCCGAAGGTGCCGATCACGATCGCGTGGGGCGAGCACGACCGCATCCTGCTCCGCCGCCAGGCCGTCCGGGCGGCGAGATGGTCGGAGCAGCGGGTCAAGATCCTGCGAGGTTGCGGCCACATCCCCATGAGCGACGCGCCGGAACTGGTGGCCGGTGTGCTCCTGACCGGCAGCTCCGCCGCCTGAGCCTGGCTCCGTCGTCTGAGCGGCAGAGTCGCGTGCGCCGCCCCGCACGGCGTGGGTGCGTCAGCGCTGGGTTTGGGTGTAAACGGCCAGCATGACGACAACGAAGACGATCATGACGCCGGTGTAGGCGACGGGGCCGAATCGGAGCATCCTGCGGACGCGGTTCAGCCCCCACGCGAACAGGAACGCCAGGAAGACCAGCAGGACCAGCCCGCCGTTGTCCATCGCCACCGCCTCGGAGCCGGATGCCTGCATGCCTGCCCGCCCGGTGAGGGTCCGCCCGGCGGCCGGAGGCGCCGCCGGGAGCCTCCGCAGACCAGTATGCGCCCGCGACGTCCCCGGCGCGCGGCGCCGGAGTGCCCGCCCCCGGCGCCGGCCGGTGCGGGGCCAAGGGAGGACCGTCCCCCGTACGGGCACGGCGTGCCGCGCGGCACCGGCCGGTGCCGTGGCAAGGGGAGAGCGGCCCCGGGCGCGGGCAGCTCAGGACTCGAAGAAGCGCTTGAGCACCGGGACGACCGCCTTGGGGTCGGCCACGTGGCCCTGGCTCTCGATGACGACGCGCTCGGCGCGGGGCAGGACCTCGGCGACGGCGTCCGCGGCGTGGTCGAAGAAGCCGGGGGCCAGGCCGCCCATGTTGGGGTCGGGCATGCCGCCGGTGGCCACCAGCACCGGCTGGCTCACCTTCGCGAGCCGGTCGACCGGCGGGCTGCCGTCGTTCAGGCACGCCGCGTCGTAGGCCAGCGTGCGGGCGTTGGCGATCAGCTCGGGCCACATCGGCGAGCTCCGCGCTCCCCGGACGTCGTCGTCGGAGGAGCCCGCCAGCCGCATGAACAGCTCGAAGGCGTCGTCCAGGCGATCTTGGGCGAGCAGTGCGCCGAGCTTCTCGGTGTACTCGCGGTGCCGCTCCTGGACGCCGGGCGAGACGTCGTAGGGCACCTCGTACACGCCGATCTCGTCGATCGGCAGCCCGGCCGCCGCCGCCTCCAGCACCAGGGCGCCGCCGGAGGACACGCCGTACAGGTGGGCCGGCCCGCCCGCGTGCTCGATGAGCGCCGCGATGTCCTCGAACTCGCGCTCGACAGCGTACGGCTGGGTGTCGCCGCTCTCGCCGCGGCCGCGCCGGTCGAAGTTGTAGACGGTGAAGTGCTCGCCCAGCGCCACGGCGAGCGGTGAGTTCTCCGAACGGTCGACGGCGCCTCCGCCGCCGACCAGGATCACGGCCGGCCCGTTTCCGAGACGTTCGTACGCGATCGGCGTGCCGTCCTCCGACGTGACACGACTCATGCGCGGCCTCCTGAAACAAGAGTGGGGGACGAAGGCGGGGCGGCCGGCGTCCGACGGCGGCTCAGAAGCCGAACGACCGGCCGATGATCTCTTTCATGATCTCGGTGGTACCGCCGTAGATCGTCTGCACGCGGCTGTCGAGCCAGGCCTTCGCCACCGGATACTCCAGCATGTAACCGTAGCCGCCGTGAAGCTGGACGCACCGGTCGATGACCTTGTTCTGCAGCTCGGTCGTCCACCACTTCGCCTTGGCGGCGTCGACGGCCGTCAGCTCCCCGGCGTTCAGTGCGAGGACGCACCTGTCCACGAAGAGGCGGGCGATGTCGACCTCGGTGGCCAGCTCCGCGAGGACGAACCGGGTGTTCTGGAACTGCCCGATGCTCCGGCCGAACGCCGTGCGGTTGCGGCAGTACTCGATGGTCATCTCCAGCACCGACTCGGCCGCCGCCACGGCGGCGACGGCGATGGACAGCCGCTCCTGCGGCAGGTTGTTCATGAGCTGGACGAAGCCCTGGCCCTCCTCGGGGCCGAGCCGGTTGGCCACGGGCACGCGGACGTTGTCGAAGAAGAGCTCGGCGGTGTCCTGGGCGTGCATGCCGACCTTCTCCAGGTTGCGGCCGCGGGTGAAGCCCTCCATGCCGCGCTCGGCCACGAGCAGCGTGATGCCGCGCGCCCCCGCCGCCGGGTCGGTCTTGGCCACGACCACGACGAGGTCGGAGTTGATCCCGTTGGTGATGAAGGTCTTCTGCCCGTTGACGACGTAGTGGTCGCCCTCGCGGACGGCCGTGGTGCGCACCCCCTGCAGGTCGCTGCCGGCCCCCGGCTCGGTCACCGCGATGGCGGTGATCAGCTCGCCCGACGCGAAGCCCGGCAGCCAGCGGCGCTTCTGCTCGTCGTCGGTCAGGTCCACCAGGTACGGCGCCATGATGTCGTTGTGCAGCGAGAAGCCGAGGCCGTTCGCGCCGATCCGGATGATCTCCTCGACGATGACGGTGTTGTAGCGGAAGTCGGTGATGCCCGCCCCGCCGTACTCCTCGGGGACGGAGAAGCCGAACATGCCCAGCTCACCGGCCTTCTTCCACACCTCGCGGGGGACGATGCCGTCCTTCTCCCACTGGCCGTGGTGGGGCGCGACCTCGCGAGCCAGGAACTCCCTGACGGTCTCGCGGAAGAGGTCGTGTTCCTCGTCGAAGAGGTCTCGCCGCATCGGGTACGCCTTCCGGGTCAGAGATGGCTGCCGCGACCAGAATACGATTCTGGTGGATGCCGGGTCGATCGCCCCTGGCCTGGGCATCGGCCTCGCTCGGTCACAACTCCGCCACCATCGTGGTATCTGCCCCTTTGGTGCCACCTGTTCCCTCTAAGATCAGGCTTCGGTTTGGTGTATGTGCCTGTGGGGTAAGGCTTCGCGATCGGAGCGTGCGGTGGTTCGGTGGAGATCGGGGCGGCGCGGGATTCTCGCCGCCGCGGTGAGCGTTGCCGGAGGGATGCTCCTCACGCTTCCGCTGACGACGGCGAGGGCGGAGACCGTCGCGGTCGACCTGAACTATTCGTGCACCGGAGCCGCCGGAAGCGTGGCGCCCACCCCGGTGAACCTCAAGGTGACGCTCACCCTGCAGACGGCGCTCGGCGTCGGCCAGCCGCTTGACGTCCGGTGGGGCGTCGCCTACCGGGACGGCACCCGGTTCCTGTCGCCCGAGCTCCTCCAGCCCGGCGCGCGGCTGTCGGCGACCGGCACGGTCGGGGTCAACGGCGCGATGTGGAACGGGCAGCTCGACTCGCTCGGCTCCAAGGACCAGGAGCTGCTCGCCGACGGCGGCCCCCTGGCGCTGCCCGAGCTGATCTCCGGTGCCGTGTCCACCACCGAGGCCGGGACGATCGAGATCATCCCGCAGAAGCTCGTGGTCGACTTCACCCCGCCGGCGTCGGAGACGGTCGTCAACGACGACAACACCGCGGTCTCGTACGTCGGCACGGACTGGACCGACTACAACGACCGCGACCTGAACTTCAACGACCTCGGGCGGGACGTCCACGCCAGCGAGGTCGTGGGTGCGGAGACGACGTTCGCCTTCACCGGCACAGGCGTCGACTTCATCAGCGAGCAGGACTACCGGGCCGGCCAGGTGCACTTCGACATCGACGGCAAGGCCGGCATCCCGGCCACGGCCGACGCGTCCAAGAACGCCGACGGCACCCCCGTGGTGGTGGCCAACCAGGGCAACCACACGCTCTGGGGCATGCGCGGCCTGCCGTACGGGCCGCACAAGCTGACGGTGAAGAAGCTCGACGGCAAGTGGGCCATGGTGGACGGCTTCCGCGCCGTCACCGAGGAGCTGCTCAACCCGCCGAAGCAGCTCCGGGCGGTGTGCAAGCCGGTGAAGAAGCCCACCGCGATCCGCGTGACCGTCGGCGGCGGCAGCACTCCGCCGACCAGCCCGTCCGGCTCGCCTGACGGCTCTCCCAGCGGCACGCCGTCCGTGACGCCGACCGGCACGGGGACGGGCAGCGCGACGCCGACCGGCTCCGGAACCCCGACCCCGACGCCCTCGCACACGCCTGTGGTCACGGTGTACGTCCAGGGCAGCCCCACGCCCACGGCGACGACGACGGTGACGCTGACCGCGACGCCGACCGTTGCGCAGGTGAAGGTGACGCCCAAGGGCGGGGCGCAGACCGGTGAGGCACCGGAGCGCATGTCCGCGTCCGGGCCGCTGCTCGTCGGCTCAGGCAGCGTCCTGCTGGTGATCGGCGTGTTCAGCGGTCTGACACTGCTGAGGCGCAGGGCGGCGCACTCCGGCGACCGGCCGACCGTCTGAGGGGGACGACGACGATGAGCTCAACTCCCGGCCCAGGCGGCACGCCAGAGAACGGCATGCCCGACGGCACCCCCGCGAACGGCATGCCCGACGGCATCCCCGCGACCGCCGGCACTCCCTCGGGCGCCGGTGGTTCCGCGAGCGGCGCCACGCTCGCGAGTGGTTCCACGCCCGCGAGCGGTTCCACGGCCGCGAGCGCCGTTAGCCCCGCAGGCGCGCAGCGCAAGAGACGGCCCATGCCGCAGCCCGTCCTGGCGACACTCCTGATCGGCGGGTCCTTCGGCGGGATCGTGGCCATCATGGTCGGCATGCTCGCCGTGCTGTCCCCTCCCGCGTCCGACCCCCAGGAGCCCCTGCCTGGACAGGTGAACGTGCAGAACGCCGACCGGATGGCGGCCTACCTCCCGCCGACCGTCGGCCCGGGCGGCCCCGGCGTGCCCCTTACGGCGGCCGCCCCGACGGCCCCGCCGCCGGACCCGGTGCTCCAGCCGTTCCCCCCGCTCGCGCTCACGACCACCACCGCTTCGTCCTCGTCGTCGCCGCTGTCGTCCTCCTCGAAGGCTCCGAAGGCCCCCGCCAAGGTCCCCGGCCGGCCGGTGAAGATCCGGATCCCGGCCATCGGGGTGTACGCGTCGGTGGGCCAGGTCGGCGTGGAGAAGTCCGGGGAGATCCAGGCGCCTCCGCTGAGCCGGCCCAGCCTCACCGGCTGGTACCGCCTGGGCCCGGCTCCCGGCGACCAGGGCCCCGCGATCATCCTCGGCCACGTCAACACCAAGAAGGGCTCCGCGGTGTTCAGCCGGCTGCGCGAGCTGAAGCGCGGCAACAAGATCGCCGTGCTGCGCGCCGACGGCAAGACGGCGATCTTCACGGTGGACGGCATCGAGCAGGTCGGCAAGTCGACGTTCCCGACGAAGCGGGTCTACGGCAACACGGTCACCGCCTCGCTCCGCCTGATCACCTGCGGCGGCGTCTTCAACGCCAAGCGGCACAGCTACACCGACAACATCGTCGTCTACGCGACGCTCACCTCGACCAAGGGCAAGTGACTGGCTGAGCGTTCACGGGCGACGCCTTCCCCCACGGCGCCGCCCGCCGGCTCAGGTCACCCCGGTCTCGGTCACCCCGGCCTCAGTCCTCCGTGCTTACGTCCCCCGCCGAGGGTGATCACATCGTCGGGCTCCGCCGGGCCGGTGGTCCCGCCCGCCTCGTCCGCGCCGCCTGCCGGATGGCCGCCGGGTCCTCGCCGTACGCGCGCCGCGGAAAAGCGCTGGGCGAGCAGCGTGCCCGCGACCCCCGCCACGACGGCGAGCACCAGCATGTACGGCTGTCGCAAGGGTGAGGAGCCGACCTCGGCGGGCACCGCGGCGCGCGCGGCGGGGCTCGCCGCCGCCGTGGCCGTCGCCGGCGCCATGGCGGCCGGCCGGGCCGGTGCCACGGTCATGGCCGGCGTCGGGCCCGGGACCACGTTCACCGCCTTCCACGGGAAGCCCGGCGGCTTCACCGCACCCCAGTAGTCCGTCACATCGATGCCCTCCGGCGGCGGGAACATCGGCGGCGACAGCGTCAGCCCGCCGGGCACGGCCAGCGTCCCGATGTCGTACGGCGCGAACTCCCCCTGAAGGCTCTCCACGTGCCAGCGGCCCGCGGGCACCTTGACGGTGACCGCGTAATGGCCGGGCTCGGGGAGGGACGTGCCCTCGTACGTGAGCCTCTTCCCGTTCTCCCCGGTCAGCCGCAGCCCGGTCACGACCGGCTCCACGGAGGACCCGTAGATCGGATGCGTCCCGTGCTGCAGCACCCAGTAGCCGATCGTGTAACCGATGTCGGGCTTCACCGCGGGCGGCAGCGGGTCGAGCTCCGTCACCGCCCACGCGCCGGCGGACGCGGGCGAGGCCGTGGCGAGCACAGTCACGAGCGCCGTTGCCAGCACCGTCATAAGTGCCGCCACGGACATGGCGACGGCCGCGCCGAGCATCGCGAATAGTCGTTTCATATACACCTCCGGTTCTCCTTACACCGCCGAAACGTGGGAGGTTCCTGAGCGTTTCCTGACATATGCGGCCTTTGGGCGAAGACGACGGTCAACTCCTGGAAGACTGGGGCCCACGTGATCGCGACGGCCGTGATGGGGAGACAAGCCGTGCCCAAGCTCAGTGCCCGGCACCGCAGTGCCCGGCACCGCATCGCATCGAGAGCCGCGGCGGCGGGTGCCGCGGTGGCGTCCGCCCTGGTGGCGTGGCCGGTGCTGGCGTTGGACTCGACGAGCACCGTCATGTACTCCTGTACGGCCCTGGGCCGCACGGGCTCCGCGACGTACCCGGTCGACGTGGTGCTGCGCGCTCCCGCCGGTCCGGCCGCCGGTCAGGCCGTCCAGGTCACCTGGCAGATGGCCGCCGCTTCTCCCAGCGGCGACGGCCAGGCCCTGGTCGCGCCGACGGGCATCGCCACGAGCGACGTCCTCGTCGCCGAGGGGCTGATGGAGGTCACCGGAGCACCCCTCACCGGAGAGACGGGGACACCGACGCCGACGCCGAGCGACGGCATCTCCGACACGCCCACGCCGACGCCGAGCGACGGCACCTCCGACACACCCACGCCGACGCCGAGCGACGGCACCTCCGACACGCCGACGCCGACGCCGAGCGACGGCACCTCCGAGACATCGACGCCGCCGTTCACGGACGGCCCCTCGGAGCCGTCCACGCTTGGGGAGAGCGAGTCGACGTCCCCGTCGGTCACCGACTCCGCGACCGGCGTCTCCGCGACACCCGGCGGCGCGATCACGCTGACGCCTGCCGGGACGGCGACGATGGCGAGCCCTTTGACGTCCGGAGCCACGCTGTCACCGATCCCGGACCTGGTCGTCACGCTGACGCCCACGGTGGAGGGCACCGTCGGGATCGCGGCGGGCGACTTCACCATGCGGCTGGTGACACAGGGGGCCACCGTCACGCCGGACCTCTACACCTGCACGCTCCCGCCGTCCGCGTCGCGGGCCTCCATCGCGATGACCGTGCTCGCGTCGGGTTCCCATACCCCTGAGCAGACGCCCACCGACTCCGGCTCTCCCACAGCGACCGACACCTCGACAGGCACGTCCACGGAGACGGCGACCGCGTCGGTCACCGAGACCGTCACCACCACCGTCTCCGCTACGGTGTCGAACACGGTCTCGCATACGGTGTCGAACACGGTGACCGCCGAGGTCTCCCTGACTCCCCTGGGCGGCGCGCAGACCGGCGGCGGGGGAGAGGTGGGCCCCGACGGCAGGCTCCTGGTGCTGGGCGGCATCGCGCTGATGGCCGCGTCCGCCTCCGGAGGCCTGCTGCTACGCCGCTTCCGGCCGGGCGCGTCGCGGACCGGCGGGTGACGTGATGGCAAGACAAAAGGCGAAGTGGTGCGGGGTGGGTGCTTTGTCCATAGGATCTCTACCTGAGCGTGACCGTATGCTGGGATGCTGGTACGCCTGTTACTGCGGAGATTCTGAATGGGAGAGAAGCCAGTGCTGAAGTCCAACGCGCGCGGCCGTATCGCCAGAAGGGCCGCCGCGGCCGGAGCGGTCAGCGCGGGTGTCCTCCTCGGCGGCCTGTGCGCGGTCGGTGCGAGCGCGGACACGAAGACCGTGAGCTACACGTGCACGCCGGGGTCCGGAAGCACCGCGACCGCCTACACCGGCGCCTTCACCGTCACGCTGACGGGGCCGGTCGCCACCGCCACCGTGGGCACCGCGTTCACCGCCACGCTGACGATCGCGGCGCCCGCGACGGCCCCCCTTCCCGCGCCGAGTGCCATCGGCACGGGCAAGGCGCTTCAGCTCGTGCCCTCCGTGGTGGCCAGCGTCAGCCCCACCACGGCGAGCACTCCGGCCATGGGCACTCCGACGGCTACCGCGCCGGTGGCGAGCATGACGGCAGGCGCTTCGCTTCCCCCGCTTCCGGTCGCAACGATCACAGTCACGCCGTCCACCGGTGCCACGTCCATCGTCCTGACGGCGAAGGACTTCACGCTGAACCTCGTCGACTCGACGGCGACCGGGACGGGGACGCCCGCGCTGCTCTACACGTGTCAGATCGCCACCGGCGCCACCCCCGCGGCGGCCACGATCCCCGTCGCGGCCTCAGGGAGCGCGTCGGCGAGCAACTCGGCGAGCACGACGCCGACGCCGACGGCCTCCACGCCGCGGCCGACGCGGACGGTCTACGAGACGGTCACCGCCAAACCGAGTAAGACCAGGAACGGACAGGTCACCCATACGCCGGGCGGAGGCGCCGCGACGGGCGGCGGCGGTGAGATCGGGCCCGACGGGCGGGTACTGGTGCTCACCGGCACCGGGCTCATGCTCGCCGCGGCGACCGGTGGTCTCATGATCCGGGCCCGGCGCCGGCCGGTGCGGCACTAGGACCGGCCATGACCACGCCGCCGCCTGGACAGTTCCCTCCGGGGCAGCCCGGCCCGCCCTACGGACCCTTCGATCCGAGGATGCAGGGCTATCCCCAGCCGGTGTACGGCCAGCCGATCTACCAGCCGGTCATGCTGCCGCAGGCGCAGCAGCCCCCGCCGGAGCCGGAGAAACCCCGGCCAGGCGGCACCCAGGCCCTTCGGGGGGTGCTGATCCTCGCGGCTGTGGTCGGCCTGGTCACAGTGGTCATCGGATTCGTCTTCATGGCGAGCTCCCCCGAAGAGTACGAGCCTTCGGGCCGTTCGGTGCTCGCACTGGGCGCCCAAGGAGGGCTGCCCCCCACCGTGGGCCCGGGCGGCCCGGGACAGCCGCTGACGCAGGCGGCCGCCACGGCACCGCCTCCCGCTCCGCCTGCGCCTCCGGCGCCGCCGATGCAGCCCTCCACGCCCAAGCGCCTGATCATCTCCAAGATCGGCGTCAACGCCCCGATCAAGTCGGTCGGCACGGACCGGTTCGGGGCGATCGAGACGCCGCCGATCAACAACCACAACCTCGTGGGGTGGTACCGCGGCGGCCCCACCCCCGGCGAGGCCGGCCCCGCGGTCATGCTGGGCCACAAGGACACCACGACACGCAGCGCGGTCTTCAGCCGCCTGCACGAGCTGCGGTACGGAGACAAGTTCGAGGTCGTCCGGATGGACGGCACCGTGGCCGTCTTCCAGGTGGGCGGGATCGAGCAGGCCAACAAGACGACCTTTCCCACCAACCGCGTGTACGGCCCGGCGGCCAACGCCGAGCTGCGCCTGATCACGTGCGGGGGCACCTACAACCGGGCGACCGGTCATTATGTGGACAATGTCATCGTTTACGCGACGATGATCGGCACGCACCTCGCGAACCGCTGATCCTGAGCACCGGCGGAGTCCCCGAAGGGGTCGTGGCCGGCGGTCTGTGAGGCTATCGTCTCTTCGACCGATCATGAGGAGGGCCCGTGGGCTGGTTCTCGAATCTCCTGCTGCCAGGCCGCTTGCGTACGGGACCGACGGCGTTGCTGCCCGCGCGGCCGGACCCGAAGACGCTGCTGGCGATCGCGCAGCTCGCCGACCCGGACGCCCGGGCCGACCACGACGACGTCGTCGTGGGCGGCTCCCGGATCCATCCACCCATGGAGCTGACCGGAGACCTGCTGGCCAAGCTCGGCGTGGAGGGCGAGGAGCGGCTGTGGGCCTGCCGCGTCGCGGCGGACGGGCCGCTTCCGGTGGACTTCTTCGACAAGAGCATCGCCGAAGGGCTCGCCTACCGGCTGGGCGGCTGGTCCCTGTGCCAGGGCGAGCCGATCGACCCGGCCGAGGACGGGCGGCGCGACCCCGTCGTCTACCTGCCGTCCGCCCCCTCTCCGGAAGAGGTGCTCCCGGTGCTGGCGGAGCTGCTCCGTCCCGCCGCCGGCACCGGCGGATGGCCGGACGGCGAGCTGGTGGACGGCATCGTGCACGTCCCGGTGAACCGCGGCAGGGTGGCCGACGTGTACGCGGGGGCCGACCTCATGGTCACCGTCGAGGAGGGGCACAGCATCCCGCCCGTCGCGCGGGCCCGCTGGCCGTACCTCACGGAGATCGCCGTCGCGAGGATCTCTCCCGTGGAGACCCAGGCGGCCGAGGCGGTGGCCGCCGACTCGGGAGAGGGCGCACAAGACCCGGCGGTCGCCGGTGACGAGCGGGCCGAAGAGCGGATCGCCACGCTGCCCGAGGACGCGACCGAGCCCCAGGCCGAAGACCGGCTCGAAGGTGAGCCTGAAGGCGCGCTCGGGCTGGAGCCCGAGACGCGGGCCCGGACCTCCGCCGAGCACCAGGCACAGGACCAGCCGGGGGAGCAGGCGGACGACCGCGCCGAGGACGAGACAGGCGGCCAGGCGGAGGACGGGACGCCGCTGCCGGGCCGTACGGCTCCCGCCACCGGGCAGGAGCTCCTGGAGCGCGGGACGCTGGCCATGGCTCTCGCGCAGCGGCTCCAGGGCATCGCCGGCGACGGCGGATACTTCCAGCTCGCCGAGCCCGCGGACGTCCTTCCCGGGAGGTACGCCTGAGCCCGCCACCCTCGCCCCTGAGCCGCCGAAGACGAGAGTTCTGATGTAGCCTCTGAGTAACCGAACAATGCTCGGTTTCTTATGGAGGCACTGTGGCTGAGGCGTACATCGTCGGGGCGGTCCGCACGCCCGTCGGCAAGAAGAAGGGCGGGCTCTCCACCGTCCACCCGACGGACCTGGCCGCCCACACTCTCTCCGCGCTCGTCGAGCGCACCGGCGTCGACCCCGCGGCGGTGGACGACGTGATCATGGGCTGCGTCATGCAGTTCGGCCCGCAGTCGATGGACATCGCCCGCAACGCCTGGCTCAGCGCCGGCCTGCCGGAGAGCGTCCCCGGCGTCACGATCGACCGGCAGTGCGGCTCCTCACAGCAGGCCGTCCACTTCGCCGCGCAGGGAGTGCTGTCGGGCACGCAGGACCTGGTGGTCGCGGCGGGCGTCGAGTCGATGTCCATCGTCACGATGGGGTCGAGCATCACGGCCGCCCTGGAGAAGGGCATGCCGTTCCCGTTCGGCGACAAGTGGGTCGAGCGGTACGGCACGCAGGAGATCTCCCAGTTCCGCGGCGCCGAGTTGATGTGCGACAAGTGGGGCCTCACGCGCGACGAGCTGGACCGGTACGCCTACGAGAGCCACCAGCGGGCCGCCAAGGCCGTCGCGAACGGCTACTTCCGCGACCAGATCGCCCCGATCAACGGCGTGGAGGACGACGAGGGCCCCCGGCCGGACAGCACGCTGGAGAAGCTGGGGGAGCTCAAGACCCTGCGGGAGGGCGGCCGCATCACCGCCGCCACCTCGTCGCAGATCTCCGACGGCTCCGGCGCGGTGCTCATCGCCTCCGAGCAGGCCGTACGCGACCACGGGCTGACGCCGCGGGCGCGGATCGTCACGCTGTCGCTCGTGGGCGACGACCCGGTCTACATGCTGACGGCGCCCATCCCGGCCACCCGCAAGGCGCTCAAGCGTGCCGGGCTCGGCATTCAGGACATCGACGTGGTCGAGATCAACGAGGCGTTCGCGCCGGTGCCGCTGGCCTGGACGCGCGAGCTCGGCGCCGATCCCGAGCGGACCAACCCGAACGGCGGCGCGATCGCCCTGGGCCACCCGCTCGGGGGCACCGGCGCGATCCTGATGACCAAGCTGCTGCACGAGCTGGAGCGGACCGGCGGGCGGTACGGCCTGCAGACGATGTGCGAGGGCGGCGGCCAGGCCAACGTCACGATCATCGAGCGTCTCTGACCGAGACGGACGCCGAGGGCACCCCGGGTCTCCGGGGTGCCCTCAGTCATTTCCGCCCTGCCGGTCTACTTGGGCCGGGGAAGCTGGCGCGGCTGACGCATGGGCCGGGGCGGCGTCGGCGGGGCGGCCACCTTGCGCGGGGCCGGAGGGAAGCCGCGCTGCGGCTGAGGGGTGCGCGGCTGATCGTTGCCGCGCTTGCCGGACGCACGAGTACGCATATGGATCTCCTTGACGAAAAGGGTACGCGGCACCGATGTGCCGTCACTCAGCTGCCGCGTCGGGATGGGACAGGCCAGAAAGCTGAGGTGCGACCGATCCAGAGGATCGGCTGACCGGCGGAAACGCAGCGCGGCCGGTCAGCGGTCGTCATTACAGATTCCACATGCCGCGACCTTAGCAGGGCCGGCACGCTCCGCCCAACAGGTTTTTCGCCGCCTGTTTCCCCGTTCGCCCCGAATCGTCCATTACGCGGGGCTCCGAGCTGCGTCAGGGCGGCAGACGACGTCGCCGGACACGACGGACCGCCCCGCACCTGCCGGGGCGGTCCGTCCCGTCCGTCAGCCGACTCGCCGGTGGACGTCCTCGAACTGCGACGGCCCCGGCCGCTGCGACGCGATCCACGGCCCCTCCAGCGAGGGGTCGAGCACACCCTCCTCCAGGAACCCGTACCGCCCGTCGAGCACCCGCCGCGCGAGCCGTACGTCCCGGGAGTCGGTGTTGTCCCACAGCCGGTCGAACAGCGCCTCGGCCCGCAGCCGGGCCTGGTGGCAGAAGGTGTCCGCCAGCTCGTACGGCCTGCGCCCCAGCTCGGCCGCGTCCTCCTGGGCGCGCACGCAGACGGCGGTGATCGCGAAGAGCTCGGCGCCGATGTCCACGATCCGGGAGAGGAACCCCTGCCGGTGCTCCAGCTTGCCCTGCCAGCGGGACATGCCGTAGAACGTGGACCTGGCGAGCCTGCGGCTGGTCCGCTCGACGTAGCGCAGGTGCTGGGCGAGCGGCCCGAACTCGGAGTAGGACCCGGGCAGCTGCCCCGGGCCGGCGAGCAGGCCCGGCAGCCACCGGGCGTAGAACCCGCCCGCCCGGGTGACCGCCCGGCCCTTGGCCTTGAGGTCGGCCTTGGGGTCGATGAGCTCACCGGCGACCGACAGGTGGGCGTCCACCGCCTCGCGGGCGATCAGCAGGTGCATGATCTCCGTCGAGCCCTCGAAGATGCGGTTGATCCGCAGGTCGCGCAGCACCTGCTCGGCGGGCACGCCCCGCTCGCCCCGGGCGTGCAGCGACTCCGCGGTCTCGTATCCGCGCCCGCCGCGGAGCTGGACCAGCTCGTCGGCGACCTGCCAGGCCATCTCCGACCCGTACAGCTTGGCGAGAGCGGCCTCGATGCGGATGTCGCTGCCCTCGTCGTCGGCCAGGCGGCTCGCGAGGTCGACCACCGACTCCAGGGCGTACGCCGTGGACGCGATGAAGGCGATCTTGCGGGCCACGGCCTCGTGCGTGCCGATGGGGCGCCCCCACTGGACCCGCTCGCCGCCCCACTCGCGGGCGATCTTCGTCGCCCACTTGGCCGCTCCCGCGCAGGTGGCGGGCAGGGAGAGGCGCCCGGTGTTCAGCGTGGTCAGCGCGATCTTCAGCCCTTGGCCCTCGCGGCCGATGAGGTTGTCCGCCGGGACGCGCACCTGGTGGAAGCGGGTGACGCCGTTCTCGATGCCGCGCAGGCCCATGAACGCGTTGCGCCGTTCGACGGTGATGCCCGGCGAGTCGGCCTCCACGACGAACGCCGAGATCTTCGAGCCCGTCCGGGCCATGACCACGAGCAGGCCGGCGACGACGCCGTTGGTCGTCCACAGCTTGACGCCGTCGATGACGTAGGAGTCCCCGTCGCGGACGGCGGTCGTGCCGAGACGCGCGGGGTCGGAGCCGACGTCGGGCTCGGTCAGCAGGAAGGCGGAGATCTCGCCGCCCGCGCAGCGGGGGAGGAAGCGCCGCTTCTGCTCGGGGGTCCCGAACAGCCGCAGCGGCTGCGGCACACCGATGGACTGGTGCGCGGAAAGCAGTGCGCTCAACGCGGGGCAGTACGACGCGACCAGTTGCAGGGCCCTGCTGTAGTAGAGGTGGCTCAGCCCGAGCCCGCCGAACTCCTCCTCGATGGTCATGCCGAAGGCGCCGATCGCCCCGAGCCCCTTGATCACCTCGTCAGGCACGCGGGCTGTGCGCTCGATGAGCGCGGGATCGACCTTGTCCTGGAGGAACCTGCGCAGGCCCCGGATGAAGTCGTCGCCCTTCTTGATCTCCTCCTCGCTCAGCTTGGGCGCAGGGTGGACCAGGTCGAGCCTGAAGTCGCCCAGGAAGAGCTGCTTGGCGAAGCTGGGGCGGGTCCACTCGGTCTCGCGGGCCTGCTCCGCGACCTCTCGGGCCCTGGCGTAATCGGTCATCGGCGACCTCCTCCGGCGGTGTGCTCAACGCTCCACCCGGATACCTACCCGCCAGTAGCCTCTTGCATCGCGGGAAGCTCGACGCGAACCGCCGTTCCCTCGCCGGGGGAGGACTCGATCCGGCAACGCCCGCCGTGCGCCTCCGCGATCGCCTTGACGATGGACAGGCCGAGCCCGGCGCCGCCGGAGAGCTGCTCCTCGCCCCGCTCGAACCGGTCGAAGGCGCGGGCCACCCTCTCCCGCGTCATCCCCGGGCCCGCGTCGGCGACCTCGATCGTCACCACGTCCGCGCTCTCGGCCAGCCGGATGGTCGCCGGCGTCCCCTCCGGGGTGTGCGCCCGCACGTTGCCGAGCAGGTTGACCAGGACCTGCCGGATCCGCGCCTCGTCGACGGCCGTGACCAGCGAGGGCGGGGCGTTCACGGTCACGGGATGCCCCGGGTCGAGCGCCACCGAGTCGGCCGCGACCTCCCGCGCCATCTCCGCCAGATCGGTCTCGGTGCGTTCGAGGGCGGCGCCGCGGTCGAGGCGGGCCAGCTCCAGCATCTCGGTCACCAGGCGGCCCATCCGGTTCGCCTCGGCCTCGATGCGGCCCATGACCTTCGGCATGTCCTCCGCGGGGATCGCCCCCGCACGGTAGAGCTCGGCGTAGCCGCTGATGGTCGACAGCGGGGTGCGCAGCTCGTGCGAGGCGTCCGCGGCGAAACGCCGTACGCGGTCCTCCGACGCACGGCGGTCGCGGAACGCCTGGGCGATCCGGTCCAGCATGAGGTTGACCGCGGCTCCGAGCCGCCCGATCTCGGAGGTCCCCTCCGGCATCCGGGCCGACATGTCGCCCCCCTCGGCCACCCCGTGCGCCGTCGTCGCCATCTTCTCCAGGGGGGCGAGCCCGCTGGCGATCAGCATCCGCCCGCCCGCGGCCAGGACCAGGATCAGCGCACCGCCGGTCACGAGCTCGCTCAGCACGAGGTGGCGGACCGGGTCCTCCACCGCGTCCAGCGGGACCGCCACGACGAGGACCCGCTGGCCGCTCCGGGTCACCGCCGAGGCCGCCACCATGTCGTACCCGCCGGTGGGATCCAGCTCGAACGTGTGCGTCTTCGCCGCGTACGCGAGCAGTCTGTCCTTGCCCAACGCCTCGACCAGCGGAGGAACGGCCTCCGCCTCGGCCGCGTCGCCGCTGACCAGCCGGGCGCGCAGGGTCGTGAGGTTGTACGCGGCGACGGCGTAGGTCGATCCGGTGAGGGCCTGGGAGAGCGGCTCCTCCCCGATGTAGCGCTTGGCGGCCGTGGTCGTGGCCGCCGTCACCTGGCCTTCGAGCCGGGTGAGCAGATGCCCTCTCAGGACGATGACGCTCACGATGGACAGCACGACCAGCAGGGCGGCGCTGACCGCCAGCAGTCCGGCGAGCAGGCGGGTCCGCAGCGACATCAGGAGCTCTGCGGAGGCCGCAGGGCGTACCCGATCCCGCGTTGCGTGTGGATGAGGGGCGGCCCGAGCGGGTCGAGCTTGCGGCGCAGGTACGAGATGTAGGTCTCCAGGACCTGCGACGAGCCGCCGTAGCCCCACACCTCGTCGAGGAGCTGCCGCTTGGTCAGCACCAGGCCCGCGTGCGTCATGAGGAAGGCCAGCAGGCGGAACTCGGTCGGCGACAGGTCCACCTGCACGCCGCCGCGCCGCACCTCCCAGCGGGCCTCGTCCAGCTCCAGGTCGGCGACCCGCAGCATGGTCCCCGCCGACCGCTCCGCCGCCGCCGGCACCGTCGTACGCCGCAGCACGGCGCGGATCCTCGCCACCAGGGCCTCGACGGAGAAGGGCTTGGTCACGTAGTCGTCGCCGCCGAGCGTGAGCCCCCGTACGGTGTCGGCGACCGTGTCCCGCGCGGTCAGGAAGATCACCGGCGTCTCGACGTCGTCCGCGCGGAGCCGGCGGCACACCTCGTAACCGTCGATGTCGGGCAGCATGACGTCCAGCACGACCATGTCGGGCCGGTCGCCGGTCAGTTCCTCCAGGGCGGCTCGCCCGGTCGCGACGGTCGTGACCCGGAAGCCGTGGAAGCGGAGGGCGACGTCGATGACGTCCCTGATGTTCGGGTCATCCTCGACGACGAGGATCCTGGTTGCGCTCATTGGGGACCCATTGTGCAGGTGTGAGGCCTCCGTCGCATCTGCGGGCCCCGTTCCCGCGTCCGTCACAGCCCCGCTCCCGCGTCCGTCACAGCTCCGCCCCCGCGTCCGTCACAGCCCGGCTCCCGTGTCCGTCACAGTCCCTTGCCGGCGCGGGCCACGACCTTGCCCGCCTCCGGCTGTCCCGGCGCGCGGGGCGTTCCGATCACCAGAACGCGGTCGCCGACGGCGAGCCGGGCCATGTCGGCCCTGTCCCCGGCGCGCCGGATCCGGGTGCTGCCCGCGACGGCCCAGGTCCAGCTGGCGCCGTCCTTGCTCTTGACCGTCAGGGTGGTGTCCGTCTTGGCGGTGACGGCCCCGCGCTGCCAGGTGCGCTCGGTGAACGTCCCGCCCTTGGCGCGAACCGTTGCCTCGCCGTGCACGCCGACCATCTGGCGCCGCTGTCTCGCGGCCGCCTTGGCGGCCCCCGTGACCTTCGGCGACGGCGTGGCCACCGCGACCTGGCCGTCCGTCTGGAAGCTCGTCGCCTCCGCGGCGGCCTCGGCGCCGTACGGCCCGGCGGACGCCGTCACGTCGCCCGGCGTCTCCGGTCCGAGGGCGGCGGCGCCCGTCACGAGCGCGCACACCGCCACGGCGGCGGCGGTTCCGGTGACCTTCCTCATCAGCGCTCCTCCGTTGTCGGGCCGATGAGGACAACCCAACAGGCCCGGGCTGGGGCCGGGCGAGGAGATCTCCGGGAAAAACGTGAGAACCCTACTTGGGCTGGGGCACCCGGGCCACGCAGAAGACGGTCTGACCGAAGGGCGGCCGGATGAAGCGCTCGATGAACCGCGTGGCGGGGACGACGGTCCGGTCGTAGACCTTGACGAGCCGCGGGTCCGGGTAGCCCACCCCGCCGCGCCTGACGGCGGCCCACCAGGCGATGCCGCCCAGGAAGTTGATCGGCTTGAGGACGTCGACGTCCAGGCCCGCGTCGGTGACCGTCTTGCGCAGGGTGGCGGGCGTGTAGCGGGTGACGTGGCCGACCTTGCGGTCGAAGTCCCCATAGAGCTGCATGTAGCCGGGCACCCAGATGATGATCCGGCCGCCGGGGGCGGTGACCTTCGCGAGGGAGCGCAGGGCCTCGGCGTCCTCTTCGATGTGTTCGAGGACGTTCATCATCACCACGGTGTCCACCGGGTCGGCGAGGGGGATCTCCGTCGGCAGGCCGAACCGGAGCACCGAGATGTCGTCGCGGCCCTCGAACCTCTTCTTGAGCTGGTCCACGCAGTAGGGGTCGAAGTCGCTCACCACGAGCCGGTCGAGCCGGGGGAGAAACTGCTCGGCGAAGTGCCCCAGGCCGGATCCGATCTCCAGCATCGAGCGCCCGACGTGCGGTGCGACCATGTCGAACTCGTACTGCCGGTAGTTCCTGGCCTCATCCCCACCGAGGTGGTTCTCCAGGGCCTCGTCTCCGGCCGCCGGCTGGACTACGCGGTCATATCCAGACATGGAATCCTCGTTCACGCGGGCTGACGGTCGTGGAAAGTGTAGTGCCGCCCCATCGGGCGAAGGTCGCGTTCCGACAGGAGCGGGGCGGCCCCGATCCGCGTCCTCGCCATGTCATAGCCGCCGCTCGGGACATCTTGTCGAGTCAGAAAGTGATATTTCCCGACATGAGCGATCGCCAGTACATGATCCATCGACGAGGCTAAGCTCCAATCACTGCGCTCGCACTACGGAAGGTCCGCCTCGTGACCGACAACGATTTCCCCGTCGCCTCTCAGGAGCCGTCGCCGAAGATCGACGTCACCGTGCCGCACAGCGCCCGGGTGTGGAACTACTTCCTGGGCGGCAAGGACCATTTCCCGATCGACCGCGAGGCGGGCGATCAGGCCAGGCAGGTCTTCCCCCAGATCGTCGACATCGCCCGCGCCGATCGGGCGTTCCTGGGGCGTGCCGTCGGCTACCTGGCGGGGGAGGCGGGCGTCACGCAGTTCCTCGACGTCGGGACCGGGCTGCCCACCATGGACAACACCCATGAGGTGGCACAGCGCATCGCCCCCGAGTCGCGCATCGTCTACGTCGACAACGACCCGCTCGTGCTGGTTCACGCCCGCGCCCTGCTGGTCGGCAGCCCCGAGGGCGCCACGGACTACGTCGAGGCCGATCTGCGCGATCCGGACAAGATTCTCGAAGCCGCCGCGGCGACCCTTGATCTCACCCGGCCGGTCGCCGTCATGCTGCTGGGCATCCTGCACTTCATCGGC
The DNA here is from genome assembly GCF_040802045.1 of Microbispora sp. NPDC049125. Lineage (NCBI taxonomy): Bacteria > Bacillati > Actinomycetota > Actinomycetes > Streptosporangiales > Streptosporangiaceae > Microbispora > Microbispora sp. NPDC049125. The sequence goes on from NZ_JBEZDW010000006.1 coordinate 233,305, forward strand.
GACCTCGACGACGCGTGCCGGATCGTGAACCGGCTGATGGACGCCATCCCGCCGGGGAGCCACCTGGTGCTCACCCACGCCACCCTCGAGATCGGCGACCAGTCCAGCATCGAGGCCAACGCCCAGATGAACGAGGAGTGGAACGAGAAGGCCTCCACCCAGATCGGCCCGCGCAACCGGGAACAGATCCTGCGCTTCTTCGACGGCCTGGAACTGGTGGAGCCCGGTCTCGTCTCCATGACACGGTGGCGGCCCGAAGACGACCCGCTGGGGCTCCCTCCCGAGGTCGCCGGCTACTGCGGCGTCGGCCGCAAGCCCTGAGCGCGGCCCGGCCGTGACCCCCCACACGAACATCGCGCCACTCCCATGGACGACGACGACGCCATAGCACGGTCCCTGGCCGGCGACCTGGACGCCTACGAGGTGCTCGTCGCCCGGTACAGCGCGGTCGCGCACCGCACGGCCGCGCTGCTCGGAGCGGGCGACGAGACCGAGGACGTGGTGCAGGAGGCGTTCGTCAAGGCGTTCCGCCACCTGGCCGGCTTCCGGCGCGACTCCGCCTTCCGGCCGTGGCTCCTGCGGATCGTGGCCAACGAGACCCACAACCTCACCCGGTCGCGTGGCCGCCGCGCCGACCTTTCCGTACGGCTGGGCCGTGAGCGGGAGCCGTACGAGCCGGAGGAGCCCGAGGAGGCGGCGGTCGCCGCCGAGGACAGGAGCCGCCTGCTCGAGGCGGTCCGCCGGCTGCCCGAACGGGAACGCGAAACGGTCGTCTGCCGGTATTTCCTTCAGCTGTCGGAAGCCGAGACCGCTTCGGTCCTCGGCGTACGGCTGGGCACGGTGAAGTCGCGGACGTTCCGCGGCCTCAAGCGCCTGCGAGAGGAGGTGGGCCGTGAGCTCCTCCCCTGACCGCTCCGCCGACGTGCCGGACGAACTGGAGTCCGAGCTGCTGGCGCTCGGCGAGAGCCTGCGCACGCCCGTTCCTCCTCCGGCCGACGTCGCCCGTGCCGTACGCGCCCGGCTGGAGGGGGAGCCCTCCCCGCGGGTCCCGTCGCGGTGGGCCCGGCCGTCGCGGCGCCGGATCGCGGCGGTCGTGGCCGTATTTCTCGCCGTGCTGCTCGGGGCCACCCCGCAGGGGCGGGCCGCCGTCGAATCGGTGCTCAGGTTCGCCGGGGTGGAGATCCACGTCGGAGGGCCTGGGCCGCTGCCGACAGGCGTGCCGGCCCCGCTGCCCGGAGAGCGGCGAGTGACGCTCGACGAGGCCCGGCGCGCCGTGCGGTTCACGGTGGCGGTGCCGTCCGCTCTCGGCGAGCCGGCCGACGTGCGGGTGGCCGACGGCGGCCGCGTGGTGACGCTCCTGTGGCCCGGGATCCGCCTCGACGAGTTCGACGGGACGCTGAGCGTGGTGTTCCGCAAGGAGATGGGGGAGCCGTGGCCGGAGGAGATCTCATCCCCGCACGGCTGGTGGATCAGCCGTCCGCACGGCGTCTCCTACGTCCCCGCGGACAGCGGCGCGCTACAGGAGCTGGGGGTGGCGGGGCCGACCCTCATCTGGCAGAACGGCACGACCGGCATGCGGCTGGAGGGCACGGATCAGCAGGAGGCCCTGCGGATCGCCCGCTCCGTCCGCTGACATCCCTGCGGATCGGAGCCGGCGAGCTCACTCCGGGGCGGCGAGCCAGGCGTCGATCTCGCCGAGGAGCTCCTTCTTGAGCTGGTCGGGGGCGGCCGACGAGCGGATCGACTGGCGGGCCAGCTCGGCCAGCTCCGCGTCGGTGAAGCCGTAGACCTCCCTGGCCAGCTCGTACTGCGCCAGCAGCCGGGCGCCGAACAGCAGCGGGTCGTCGGCGCCGAGCGCGAGGGGCACCCCCGCCTCGAACAGTCGCCGCACCGGCACGTCCTCAGGCCGCTCGGCGACGCCGAGACCGACGTTGGACAGCGGGCAGACCTCGCAGGCGATCTGCCGGTCGGCCAGCCTCTCCATGAGCCGGGGCGACTCGGCGGCCCGGACCCCGTGGCCGACGCGGTCGGCGCCCAGATCGTCTACGCATTCGGCGACGCTGGGCGCGCCCAGCAGCTCGCCGCCGTGCGGCACCGCCAGCAGCCCCGCCCGCTTGGCGATGCGGAACGCGTGCTCGAAGTCCCTCGCGCGGCCCCGCCGCTCGTCGTTGGACAGTCCGAAGCCCACCACGCCGTTCCCGGCGTACTGCCCGGCGAGGCGGGCGAGCGTCCGGGCGTCGAGCGGGTGGCGGGTGCGGTTCGCGGCAACGACGACGGCGATGCCGATCGACGCGGCGTCCGCCGCCCGCCGGGCCGCGTCCAGGACGAGCTCCAGCGTCTCGGTCAGCCCGCCGAACCGCTGAGCGTACCCGGAGGGGTCGACCTGGATCTCCAGCCAGCGGGATCCCTCGCGCGCCTCGTCCTGCGCGGCCTCCCGCAGCAGCCGGTAGACGTCATCGGGGCGCCGCAGGACCGAGCGGGCGATGTCGTACAGCCGCTGGAAGCGGAACCAGCCCCTCTCGTCGGTGGCCCGCAACTGGGGCGGCCAGTCCTGCTCCAGCGCGTCCGGCAGGTGGACGCCTTCCTCACGCGCGAGCTCGATAAGCGTGGTATGCCGCATCGAGCCGGTGAAGTGCAGGTGCAGGTGTGCCTTCGGGAGCGTGTGGAGTGGACGCGGCATCTCCATATCCTGCCGCATCCCGCTCTCAACCTCGTGCGTACCCCGCGCGTTGGGTACGGCGAAAGGGGAGTCCATGACGGAAGAAGACGAGGCGGCCTTCGACGAGTTCCTGGCCGCCCGAAGCACCGCCCTGCTCCGCACCGCGATCCTGGTCTGCGGCGCCTCGGCCGCCGACGCCGAGGACATGGTCCAGGGCGCCCTGGAGAGGGTCTACCGGCACTGGCCGCGCATCCGCCACGACAATCCCGAGGCGTACGCCCGCCGGGTGGTGGTCAACGGCGCGATCAGCAGGGCGCGCAGGCGGAAGGTGCTCCAGGAGATCACTTTCGCGCACCCGCCGGACACCCCGGTGGAGTCGCCCGATCTCGGCCTGCGTGACGCGCTGGTCGAGGAGTTGAGGAGGCTGCCCGCCCGGATGCGGGCGGTCTTGGTCCTCCGCTACTGGGAGGACATGTCCGAAGCCGAGACCGCCGCCGTCCTGGGCTGCGCGGTCGGAACCGTCAAGAGCCAGGCCGCCCGCGGCCTCGCGAGAGTGCGTGCGCGCATGGAAGATCGGGAAGGGGCGTCCGCGTGAACGTGGAAGAGGCGCTGAAGGACGCGATGGGCTCACAGGTGGAGGGCGTCTACGCGCCGCCGTCCATGGGGCAGGCGGTGAGGCGGCGCAGCCGCCGCCACGTCGTCCGGTTCCGTACGGCAGGCGCGGCCCTGGTCACCGCGGCGGTGGCGGGAGCCGTGCCGCTGTATCTCGGCGGGCAGGGGCCGGAACCGCCCGGTCCGTCGTCCGGGGCGGGGGACTCCGTCGCGGTTCCGGGCCAGTTGGTGCCGAATGTGGTCGGGACGAGCAACGAAGAGGTCAGGGCCATCCTGGAGCGCGCCGGATACGAGGTGGCCTGGAAGAAGGTGCTGGCGGAGGGCACTGCTCCGGGGACGATCATCGCTCAGGATCCGGCGGGCGGGACCGCCGCTCCCGCCGGATCCGTCGTCACGATCACCATGGCCACCGTGAAGGCCTCCGGCACCCCGGCCCCCTCGCTGTCGAAGGAGCCGCTCCCGCAGGACCTGGGCGACCTCGGGGACGGCCGGAGGTTCGGCGGCGTCCACGTCGGCTACCTGCCGGACGGGCTCGTCTGGGGCAAGTGGTCGACCAAGGACGGTTTCGGCGACAGGAGCTACGCCACGACGTGGGTCGAGCCCGGCATGGAGTCGAGCGGCGCCTACAGCGTCGAGATGGTGGTCTACCGGGGCCCTGCCGTACGGGACCTGGCCAGGCGGATCAAAGAGTACGTGGACCAGGGTGCCACGCCGAGCAAGGCCGGTGGGAAGACCGTCTACCTGGTCACGACCGAGGAGATCCCCAACGAGGGGGCCACCCGGGCGATGTTGTGGACCGAGGGCGCCGACCTCGGGTTCGAGGTCATGATCAGCCCTGACTACGGCGAGAAGCTCGGCGAGGCCGGGATCCGCAGGGAGCTTCACAAGATCGCCGCCAAGGTCGCCCCCACCGGCTGACCGTCACGACCGGTGCGGGAGCCGGGCGTAGGCGAGGGCATGACACCTGGAGCGGGCCCGCCGGCGCCGTCCGCGTTCCTACGCTCCGGCCTGGGCGGCGCTGGCGTACGCCTCCATCAGCGGCAGTGGATTGATGTAGTCGCGGTACGACAGGACCTGACCGTCCCGGACGCGGAACACGGCGATGACCGTCTGGTGGAACGGCGCGCCGGTCGCGACGACGGTTCCGTACGCGTCGTACTCGACGATGATCACCTCGGGATCGGTGGTCTCGTGCATCACGAGATCCCGGAACTCGTCGAACGCGATGAAGGCTTTGGCCGCCTCGGTCAGATGCCTGTGGATCACGGCGCGGCCCTGCAACCGCGCGGGCACGCCAGGCGGCCGGTACGGCCACTCGAGGTACCCGTCCGGTGCCATCAGCCCCACGAAGGTCTCGACATCCATTTCGCGGCCCGCCTGGAGCATCCGCTCGACGACCTCGCGTGATGTGACGGTCATCCCGCCCCTTTCGTTGAACGCATGTTGATTGAACGAGCGTAGAACGAATGGCCACCTCAGTCAACGGCCGTAGAATGAACGGGTGACCGATCCGAACGTCAGGCCGACCCGGGCGCAGCAGCGCCGCCAGACAGAGGAGGGCATTCTCGCCGCGGCCCGCCGGATGTTCGCCGAGCTCGGCTACGACCGCACCACGATCCGTGCCGTGGCCAAGGCGGCAGGCGTCGACGCCGGTCTTGTCATGCACTACTTCGGCACGAAGGACGAGCTCTTCTCGCGAGCCGCCAAGCTTCCCCCCGACGATCTGCCCGGCGGCACCGCGGAGCAGGTGGCCGAGGCGTTGCTCACCTCGCTGGCCAAGCGCCTGGACAGCGAGCCGGTGGCCTCGCTGGCCGTGCTGAGATCCATGCTGACCAACGCCGACGCCGCCAACCGCTACCGGGCCGCGGCCGAGCCCCAGCTCAGCCAGATCACCGCCGCGATCCCCAGCGACGACGCCGAGCTGCGCGCCAGCCTGCTCAGCGCGATCGTCCACGGCGTGATCATCGAGCGCTACCTGCTTCGGCTCGGCCGGCTCGCCGACGCCTCGCCCGAACAGATCGTCGACCTGCTCCGCCCGTGCTTCCAGACACTGGCCACGGCGCCCTCGCCGGCGAGCCGGCCGTCCGGCGACGGCTGACCTCCGCCGGGCCGGTGAGGCGGCGTACGCGGCATCGGCGGCGTCCCGTGAGCCTGGGTCATCTTGGTACTGACCGATGGGTGAGAATCGCACTCAAAGCTGGGGGAGATTGGTAACGTCCAGCTCATGGTAGGTGCTCCGTACATCCCTCGCTTGGTGGACCCACTGATCGAGGACATCTTCGGCACCCTTCCGGCGATCATGCTGGTGGGTCCCCGGGCCACCGGGAAGACCACGACGGCCGCCCGGCATGTGCGGACCGTCATCCGGCTCGACCGGGAACAGGAGAGCGCCGCCTTCCTGGCGGATCCCGACGCGGCGCTCCGGCGGCTGCCGGAGCCGGTGCTCCTCGACGAATGGCAGATGGTTCCGGAGGTCCTCGGCGCGGTCAAGCGGGCGGTGGACGACGACCACCGTCCTGGCCGCTTCATCCTCACCGGCTCGGTCTGGTCGGACTTCGGAGGGCGCACCTGGCCGGGCACGGGGCGGGTCGTCCGCGTGGACATGGCCGGGCTCTCCGTCAAGGAGGCCGAGCGGACCACAGGCAGGCCCCCGTTCGCCGACCTCCTGGCGCAGGGACGCGTGGCTGAGCTCACCGTCCCCGCCCGGCCTCCCGACCTCGGCGACTACCTGGACCTGGCGCTGCGCAGCGGCTACCCGGAGGCGCACCGCATGCCGCCGGCCGTACGGGACCGCTGGCTGGACAGCTACATCGAGCAGACCCTCACCCGAGACATCGAGACGCTCGACGGACGGCGTGATCCGCTCAGGCTGAGGGCATATCTCGAGGCCCTCGCCCTCAACACGGCGGGCGTCGTCACGGACAAGACGCTGTATGAGGCGGCGGCAGTCAACGCCCGTACCGGGGAGGCGTACGAGAGACTCCTTCGCGATCTCCTGCTGCTCGACAAGATCCCCGCATGGTTCAGCAACCGGCTGAAACGGCTGGTACGAGGGGCGAAGCGGTATGTCGTCGAGCCGGCACTGGTCCCGGCCCTCCTGCGAGTCGGCGCAGAGGGGATCATGAGAGACGGCGACCTGCTGGGCCGCATGATCGACACGTTCGTGGCCCAGCAGCTGCGGGCGGAGATGCCGGTGTGCGCGAGCCGTCCGCGCATGTACCACCTGCGTCAGGATCGGGGCCGCCACGAGGTGGACATCGTCCTGGAGCTCGGCATGGGGCAGGTGATCGGGATCGAGGTCAAGGCGTCCGCCGCTCCGCGCGCGGACGCGGCGAAGCATCTGGCGTGGCTCCGTGACGAGCTGGGGGACCGCTTCGTCGCGGGAGTCGTCCTGCACACGGGCGCCCGGATGTACGAGCTCGGCGACAGGATCGTCGCCGCTCCCATCTGCACTGTCTGGAGCTGATCCGTCACCGGCGATGGAAAGGCCCGGCAACGGGAAGGCCCGGCAACGGGAAGGCCCGGCAACGGGAAGGCCCGGGCGCGGGGCCCGGGCCTTCCGGTCATCGGTGGATCAGCGTCACCGCGATGGGCGTCGGCTCAGTGGTGTCGGCTCAGTGGTGTCGGCTCAGTGGTGTCGGATCAGTGGGCGTCGGCGAGCAGCTTCGCCACCCGGCTGACGCCTTCCGCCAGGTCGTCGTCGCCGAGGGCGTACGAGAGACGGAAGTAGCCGGGCGTGCCGAACGCCTCTCCGGGGACCAGCGCGACCTCGGCCTCCTCCAGGATGAGCTCGGCCAGCTCGGCCGACGTCTGCGGCCGCCGGCCGCCGATCTCCTTGCCCAGCAGCGCCTTGACCGAGGGGTAGACGTAGAACGCGCCCATCGGCTCGGGGCAGACGACGCCGGGGATGTCGTTGAGCATCCGGACCATCGTCTGCCTGCGGCGGTCGAACGCCGTGCGCATACGGGCGACCGCCGACAGGTCGCCGGAGACGGCGGCGAGGGCCGCGGCCTGCGCCACGTTCGAGACGTTCGAGGTGGCGTGCGACTGGAGGTTGGTGGCGGCCTTCACCACGTCGGCGGGGCCGATCAGCCAGCCCACCCGCCAGCCGGTCATCGCGTACGTCTTCGCGACGCCGTTGAGCACGACGACACGGTCGCGCAGCTCGGGGACGGCGGTGGCGATGCTGGAGAAGCGGGCGTCGCCGTACACGAGGTGCTCGTAGATCTCGTCGGTGACGACCCACAGGCCCTTGTCCAGCGCCCAGCGTCCGATCTCCTCGACCTGGGCGGGGGTGTACACCGCGCCGGTGGGGTTGGACGGCGAGACGAACAGGAGCACCTTGGTGCGGTCGGTCAGCTTCTCCTCGAGCTGCTCGACCGAGGCGAGGTAACCGGTGGTCTCGTCGGTCACGACGTCCACCTGGACGCCGCCCGCGAGCTTGATCGCCTCCGGATACGTCGTCCAGTACGGAGCGACGACCAAAACCTCGTCACCCGGGTCCAGCAGCGTGGCGAACGCCTCGTAGACCGCCTGCTTGCCGCCGTTGGTGACGAGCACCTGGGAGGCGGGGACCTCGAACCCGCTGTCTCGCAGCGTCTTCTCGGCGATCGCCTTCTTCAGCTCCGGCAGCCCCCCGGCGGGCGTGTACTTGTGGAACCGGGGGTTCCGGCAGGCCTCGACCGCCGCTTCGACGATGTAGTCGGGAGTCGGGAAGTCGGGCTCACCGGCGCCGAACCCGATGACCGGGCGACCGGCGGCCTTCATCGCCTTGGCCTTGGCGTCCACGGCCAGCGTCGCGGACTCGGAGATCGCGGAGATGCGCGCGGAGATGCGAGTTCGGGTCATGGCTCCATGGTTCCAGACGCGCCGAGCGGTTTCCTCTCCATATCCAGCATTCGGGTATCCGCGCACGGTACCTTTGAGCAGCACGCAGGCGGCACGGGATCGGCCTTCCGGCCGCGCGGGCCGTGTGGTTCGACGAAGTGGTCTTTCCCACGTACACTTCACCGACTAGTGGGCCACGCGAGCGACGCAGGGACTTGTCCATGCGTTTCTCGGGTATCGTGGTGCACGGCTTAGGGCACTAGCGCAATTGGTAGCGCACCGGTCTCCAAAACCGGCGGTTGGGGGTTCGAGTCCCTCGTGCCCTGCGGAGTGCGGTCCGCGCAACAATGGCGTGATAGCGCGCCGCAAACGCGACGGACACGACGGATCAGGTGAGGACTGTGGCGATCGACACCCGCGGCGAGACCGCTGGCAGGCCCGGCAGGCCGACCGGTGAGAAGAAGGCCAAGCGCACCTCTCCCGCACTCTTCTACCGGCAGGTCGTCGCCGAGCTGCGCAAGGTCATCTGGCCGCGGCGCAACGATCTGGTCAGTTACACGATGGTGGTCCTGGTCTTTGTTGTGATCATGGTCGGGATCGTGGCCGGACTGGACTTCCTGCTGACGAAGGGTGTGCTGGCGATCTTCGGCGGATCCTGATCCGGCCCGAGACGTCCGAGCACGTCAATTCAGCGATCGAAGAAGGAAGAGTCCCGTGTCCGAGTCCCCGATGCCGGTCGATGGCTCCCGCGATGAGCGGGAGAACGAGCTGGACGAGGCCGTAACAAAGGCCGAAGAGACCACGACCGCCGACTCGGATGGCGACGAGTTCGACGCCGACACGACTGAGTCCGATGAGTCCGATACGGCCGACCTCGACGCGCTCGAGCCCGACGTGCCGGAATCCGACGAGATCGATTCCGATGACCTCGACTCCGAAGACCCCGGGAACGCCGAGTCGGCCGGTTCCGAGACGGCGGAGGACACCCCGCTGGTCGACGAGGACGGCGACGTCCTCCCGGACGTGGACCCGGTCGAGGAGTTCAAGCGCCAGCTCCGCGGCCAGTACGGCGAGTGGTACGTCATCCACTCCTACGCCGGCTACGAGAACCGCGTGAAGCAGAACATCGAGAGCCGCATCGGCTCCCTCAACATGGAGGACTTCATCTTCCAGGTCGAGGTGCCGACCCACACGATCACGGAGTTCAAGGGCGGCAAGAAGACTCCGATCAAGGAGCGCGTGCTCCCCGGCTACGTGCTGGTGCGCATGGAGCTCAGCGACGAGTCGTGGGCCGCGGTCCGCAACACGCCCGGCGTGACCGGCTTCGTCGGTTTGTCGAACAAGCCGAGCCCGCTCAACCTCGACGAGGTCGCCAAGCTGCTCGCCCCCGAGCCTTCCGAGGAAGTCAAGAAGGCGACGAGCAAGGCGGCGGCGGCCACGGTGGACTTCGAGGTCGGCGAGTCCGTCACCGTCATGGACGGCCCGTTCGCCACGCTGCCCGCCACGGTCAGCGAGATCAGCGCCGAGTCGCAGAAGCTCAAGGTGCTCGTGTCGATCTTCGGCAGAGAGACCCCGGTCGAGCTGTCGTTCAACCAGGTCTCGAAGATCTGACCACCTCGCATAGACTCGATAGTCGTCCTCACGCGTACAGGGAGCCGGGGCCAGGCGCCGGCTCCCGACGTCTGTGAGGGATTTGTAGGGACAAGGACCCGGAGAAGGACAGATGCCTCCTAAGAAGAAAGTCGCGGCCCTGGTGAAGGTCCAGCTTCCCGCTGGACAGGCCACCCCCGCGCCGCCGGTCGGTACCGCACTCGGTCCGCACGGCGTCAACATCATGGAATTCGTCAAGCAGTACAACGCGGCGACGGAGGCTCAGCGGGGCAACATCATCCCCGTCGAGATCACCATCTTCGAAGACCGTTCGTTCACCTTCATCACGAAGACGCCGCCGGCGCCCGAGCTGATCAAGAAGGCGGCCGGTCTGCAGAAGGGCAGCGCGAACCCGCACAAGGACAAGGTGGGCAAGCTCACCCGCGACCAGCTGCGCCAGATCGCCGAGACCAAGATGCAGGACCTCAACGCCAACGACGTCGAGGCCGCCGAGAAGATCATCGCCGGCACCGCCCGCTCGATGGGCATCACGATCGCCGAGTAGTCCCGCGAGGGGCGCGGCCGGGTCCGGACCGACGAGCGCGGGAGCGAAGCGACCGAGCGCGACGAGGGAAGACACGGCATCGAAGCCGTCCCGAGCCGCCTCGCCGACGGCGGGGCGATCCGACACTGTGGCAGGGCCCGCGCTGGCCCGGACCACGAACTCCACGAGGAGCACGAAGTGAAGCGCAGCAAGAGCTGGAAGAACGCGTCGGCCGAGATCGACCGCGAGTCGCTGTACGCGCCGGTCGAGGGTGTGCGGCTGGCCAAGAAGACCGCCACCGCCAAGTTCGACGCCACCGTCGAGGTCGCCCTGCGTCTGGGTGTCGACCCCCGCAAGGCCGACCAGATGGTCCGTGGCACCGTCAACCTCCCGCACGGCACCGGCAAGACCGCCCGGGTCCTGGTCTTCGCGACCGGTGACCGTGCCGAGGAGGCCCGCGCCGCGGGCGCCGACATCGTCGGCTCGGACGACCTGATCGACGAGGTGTCCAAGGGCCGCCTGGACTTCGACGCCGTCGTCGCCACTCCGGACCTGATGGGCAAGGTCGGCCGCCTGGGCCGCGTCCTCGGCCCGCGTGGCCTCATGCCGAACCCGAAGACCGGCACCGTGACCCCGGCCGTCGGCAAGGCCGTCACGGAGATCAAGGGCGGCAAGATCGAGTTCCGGGTCGACCGGCACGCGAACCTGCACTTCATCATCGGCAAGGCGTCGTTCAACGAGCGTCAGCTCCTGGAGAACTACGCCGCCGCGCTCGACGAGGTGCTGCGTCTCAAGCCGTCGGCGGCCAAGGGCCGCTACCTCAAGAAGGTCACCTTCACCACGTCCATGGGCCCGGGCATCCCGGTCGACCCGAACGTGACGCGCGGGATCACCGCCGACCTCGAGGCCTGACGGCCGTACGGCGGTGAACCAGGCCGGGCGCGCCCGGCCTCGGAGACCATCCGGAAGCCCCTGCCCGCCCGGCAGGGGCTTCCGCCTTTTCCCGCCCGCTTGTACGGCTCCCGCCGGGTACGCCGAATGTGTGGATGTTGTGAAGCTCTGTGCATAGGTTGTGCGGGTTTCTCCTCAGGGAGCGCGCCCGAGGCGTTAGCCGCTTAGGGTCAAGGGCAGGTAATGGGGGACACGAAGGGGTGTAATGATGCGCAGACTATTGGTGGCCGCCGGGGCGGTGGCCGCGATAACGGTTGCCGGATGCGGGACGACCGCGGCTCCGTCGCTCGACAACGCCAAGCTTTCCGCCGCCGAGGTCCTTCAGCAGACCGCGCAGAAGGCTGACGAGGTCAACACCTACTCCGCCGATCTCGTCGTCAACGTCTCCAGCACCAAGGGCCAGGCGGGCGGCATCCAGGGCACGATGCTCTACCAGAAGACCCCGCAGCTGGCCACGGACATCACGCTCAACCAGGTCTCGTTCGGCGGCCAGAACCTGCCGGGCGGCGTGCGGGTGATCCTTCAGGGCGATGTCGCGTACGTGAAGTTCGACATGCTCAAGACCCTCCTGGGAACGACCAAGCCGTGGGTGAGGCTCGACCTCAAGCAGCTCGGCTCCTCGTCCGGGGTCAACGTCGAGCAGTATCTCGCGCAGGCCCAGCAGATCGACCTCAAGACCAGCGTGGCCCTGCTCACCGCGTCCAAGGACGTGAAGTCGGTCGGCACCGAGCAGGTCGGCGGCGTCGACACGACGCACTACGCGGGCACCTTCCCGGTCGACGAGGCGATCAAGCAGCTTCCCGAGGAGTCGCGGTCGCAGCTCCAGGGCCAGCTGGCCAGTGCCAAGGACGTCAAGTTCGACACGTGGATCGACGCCCAGGGACTGCCCCGCAAGGTCGAGCTGAACGGCGGGGCTCAGGAGGGCTCGTTCAAGGCCACCGCGCTGTTCAAGTCCTTCAACGAGCCGGTCACCATCGAGACGCCCGCCGCCGACCAGGTCGGCGAGCTGCCGAAGAGCGCCCTCACTCCCGGCGCCTGATTTGGTGTTCTAGGGATCGGCACGTATTCTGTCTCCTGCCGAAGACCGCCGGTCGCCGCCGGGCTCACAGCCCGGTGGCCGAAGGATCCGCTGAAACGGACGACCCGCGCAGGTGTGGAGACTGGGGACGTGTCACGTCATCCAAGCCCCGTGCGCCTGCGCCGGGGCTTGTTCGTTTTTCTCGGGGCCTCGCCGGCGGCACATCTGGAAGGAGGCCCATGGCGAAGGCGGAGAAGAGCGGTGCGATCGCCGAGCTCAAGAGTGAGTTCGAAGGATCCAGCGCCGCCGTTCTGACCGAGTACCGCGGTCTCACCGTCGCTCAGCTCAAGCAGCTGCGCGTCTCTCTCGGTGGGAATGCGAAGTTCGCCGTGGCGAAGAACACGCTGACCAAGATCGCGGCCAATGGCGCCGGGATCACCGTCCTGGACGACCTGCTCACCGGACCGACCGCGATCGCGTTCGTCAAGGGCGACGTCGTCGAGGCGGCCAAGGGTCTGCGTGACTTCGCCAAGGCCAATCCCCTCCTGGTGATCAAGGGTGGAGTCGTCGACGGCAAGTCGATGTCCCCGGCCGAGATCACCCAGCTTGCCGACCTTGAGTCCCGTGAGGTGCTCCTCGCGAAGCTGGCCGGTGCGTTGAAGGCCAAGCAGTCCCAGGCTGCCGCCACCTTCGCCGCGCTGCCCACGACCATGGCTCGACTGGCCGAGGCTCTGCGCGCCAAGCGCGAAGAGGCCGGCGAGTAGGTCCGCGCAGCGGACGGGGAAGCGCACACCGCGGTCCCTTTTCACGTTTTGCTCGATCCACTGGAGGAACACATCATGGCGAAGCTCAGCACCGACGAGCTGCTCGAGACCTTCAAGGAGATGACCCTCCTTGAGCTGTCCGACTTCGTGAAGGTCTTCGAGGAGACCTTCGACGTCAAGGCCGCGGCCCCCGTCGCGGTCGCCGCCGCGCCGGCGGGTGGCGGCGGCGCCGCCGCCGAGGAGGCCGAGGAGCAGGACGAGTTCGACGTCGTCCTCGAGGCCGCCGGCGAGAAGAAGATCCAGGTCATCAAGGAGATCCGCGCTCTGACGAGCCTGGGCCTCAAGGAGGCCAAGGACCTCGTGGACGGCGCTCCCAAGTCCGTCTTCGACGGCAAGGTCAACAAGGAGCAGGCCGAGAAGGCGAAGGCGGCCCTCGAGGGCGCCGGCGCCACCGTCACGGTCAAGTAACACGCTTCACCCGAGAGGGGCGGGTCCATCCAGGTGCCGGATGGTCCGCCCCTTTCGCGTTGATCAGGAAAGATCAGGCGAGCTTGTCCAGTGTGGCGAGGTCGTCACCCGACAGGACCAGATCGGCCGCCGCGATGTTCTCCTCCAGATGAGCCAGTGAGGACGTGCCGGGGATGGCCAGGGTGACCGGGGAGTGGCCGAGCAGCCAGGCGAGCGCCACCTGCGTCCGGGTCGCGCCGTACCGGGCGGCGATCTCGTCGAGCATGGCGAACTGCTCGGGGGAGGGGGCCATGCCGGGCGGAGCCTGCGACAGGTCCAGACCGGGGCGGAGCATCCCGGCGGCGAGCGGGAAGTAGGCGGCGAACGCGATACCGGCCTTCTCGCACACGGACAGCACGTCCGCGCTTGAGCGGTCGAACAGGTGCAGACGGTTCTGGACCGCGACCACGGGTGCGATCGCACGGGCCTCGGCCAACTGGTCGACCGTCACGCCGCTGAGCCCGAGGTGCCGGATCAGCCCGCGCCGTCGCAGGTCGGCCAGGGCTCCGAGGGACTCGGCGAAGGGCACGTCGCTGGGGAACAGCAGCCCGTCGCCGCCCACCCGCAGGTAAACAAGATCCAACCGGCTCCGGTTCAGCCGCACCAGGTTCTCCTCGACCTGGTCGCGCAGCCGCTTCGGCTCCGCCGCCGCCTCGAAGCCGTGCCACTCATCGCGGACCACGCCGACCTTGGTGGCGATGACCAGGTCGTCAGGGTAGGGGTGCAGGGCTTGTCTGATCAGGTCGTTGGCCACGTGCGGCCCGTAGAAGTCGCTGGTGTCGATGTGGGTGACGCCCAGCTCCACCGCCCGGCGCAGGACGGCCAGCGCTGCGGCGTGGTCGCGTGGCGGCCCCCAGACACCCGGCCCGGGCAGTTGCATCGTCCCGTAGCCGAGACGCCCCAAGGTGAGGTCGTCCGCGAGGTCGAGGACTCTGCCGGCGGGAACGGTCATTCATGCCTCCTCATATCGGCCGCGGGCTGGTCGCCGCGGCGGGTGAGGCGAGCCTGGATCGAGGCCGTGGTGATCGCGCCGTCCGGATCGCGGCCGAGCTTGTGCCGCCGTACGAGGTCGTGCACGCCCTGCCGGGTGATGCCGAGCATCGCGGCGGCGACGGAGACCGGAACCGCGGTCGCGGCCGGGTGTCCCGCACGCCGGGCGACGGCCCGGCCGAGTGGCGTGCCCCACCAGCTCGCCGGCGGGTCGAACGGCGTATCGCCCGGATAGAGCACGCTCACCAGACGAATCGCCAGGAAGGCGGCGGCCCGGTCGTCCTCGCCGAGCAGCACGTCCGCCCAGACGCGGCTCCTGACCTTCAGCAGTTCGCGCAGCCGCTCATCGGCGCCGGACAGCTCGTCCGGGTCGAACAGGATCTCCAGTGCGTCGAGCACCCTGCCGCCGACGATCCGGCGGAGGTCCTCGATCAAGGCATGCCGCTCGTCCATGCTCGCTCCTCCTACTTGACGCCAAGCATCAAGTACTTGTCACTTGCCGTCAAGTAGTGAGCGCGTTCTCGCGACTTTCAGCCGAGGCGGGCGGTCAGGCCGATGACGGCGGAAACTATGGGCAGGACAGGCCTGCTGATCTATGTTGCGGGGATGGGATCCGGCGACGGGCGACGTGACAAGGGGGGTGGTCGGGCCATGCGGCGCGCGCTGACCCCCGCCCTCGTCGTCCTGGTGGCGGTGCTGGCCCTGGTCACCTGGCGGGTGGAGCAGAGCCTCGCCGCGGCGCGAGCGGCGGCCGGCGACCGGGAGGCGGCCATGCGCGCCGCCTCCGGCCACGCCGTCAGCCTGATGTCGCTGAGCCACCGGACCGTGGACGACGACATGAGGCGGGTCCTGGCCACCTCCACCGGGCAGGAGCGCGCCGAGTACGCCAGGAACGAGGCGGACCTGAAGGCCGCGGCCCTGCGCACCAAGGTCGTGCAGACGGGCGTCCTGCGGGCCTCCGCGCTGGCGTCGTTCGACGCGGCCCGGCGTACGGCGGAGGTGCTCGTCATCGGGGACGCCGTGGTCCACTGGGAGGACGGCAAGAAGGCCGCGCCCGAGGAGCGCTTCTTCCGCTGGCGCATGCGGGTCACCGAGGTCTCGGGCCAGTGGCTCGTCGCCACGTCGGAGCGCGTGCAGTGAGACGGTTCCTGCGGGCGGTGGCGGCCCTCACGGCCGTCGTGCTGGCCTGGACCTCGATCTCCATGTTTTCCGCCCTGCGCCGCCTGCAGGACGGCGACACGGCCGCCGGCGAGGCTCTGACGGCCGCACGGTCGTACGCCGCGGACATGCTGTCGTACGACTACCGGACGATGGAGCAGGACTTCGCGCGGGCGCGAGGCCACGCCACCGGGCCGCTGGCCGAGCACTACCGCACGCTGGCCGCCACGCTCGGGCCGCAGGCCCGGCGGCTGCGGATCGTCCAGCAGGCCGTCGTGGCTGCCGCGGGGGTCGAGTCGGCCACCCCCGGCGAGGTCCGGGTGCTGCTCTTCGTGAACATGGTCAAGACCAGCACCGAGCCCGGCCAGGCGGTCGCGCGGCAGCAGGTCAGCGAGGGAAGGGCCCGGTTCGTCCTGGTCACACAGGGCGACGGCTGGCGGGTCTCGGGCCTGTCGTCCCTGCTCGGTGACACGCCCGCCCGCTGACCTCGACACTAAATTGTTAGCAAAGTCTATGTTTGCGCCGCGCCGTTTCGCGGCATACCGACGGCACGGCAACGTCGATGGAAGGTCAGCGTCGGGCTGAGCGCCGGGCCCCCGAGTGACAGAGCGTTACCTGGACCGGCTCCCGGGTAGGGACAGGGGACCAGCGGTTCGCGAGTCGCTCGAATGGGGAAAACCCAGCGTGAAGCCCGTCAGTTAGGCGAAATGTCGGCTCTCGGGCTTGACGTTTCGACGCGGACGGGTGATGCTGCCAGCAACGTGGAGCGTAGAGCGAGAGTGGACTGGACAGGTGTATGCCTATCGGCTACACTGCCCCTTTGCGCTGCCCTTTGACGACCGCTTCTCTCTGTAACATTGATGCCGGTCGTCTGGCGTGCGTGTAGTCAGTCCGCGAGCCCTCGGAAGGAACATCTGTTGGCAGCCTCGCGCAACGCCTCCGCCGTACCCGCCGGTCCCCGTACCGTCTCATTCGCACGTATCGAGGAGCCGCTCGAAGTTCCCGACCTTCTCGCCCTGCAAACCGAGTCCTTCGACTGGCTGGTGGGCAACGAGAGATGGAAGGCCCGGGTCGAGGCGGCTCGCCAGGCCGGGCGCAAGGACGTTCCTGCCCAGTCCGGTCTCGAGGAGATCTTCGAAGAGATCAGTCCCATCGAGGACTTCTCCGGGACCATGTCCCTGTCGTTCAGGGACCACCGCTTCGAGCCTCCCAAGCACTCCGTCGAGGAGTGCAAGGACAAGGACATGACCTACTCCGCGTCGCTGTTCGTGACGGCGGAGTTCATCAATAACACCACCGGTGAGATCAAGAGCCAGACGGTGTTCATGGGCGACTTCCCGCTCATGACGTCGAAGGGCACCTTCATCATCAACGGCACCGAGCGTGTCGTGGTGTCGCAGCTCGTGCGTTCGCCGGGCGTCTACTTCGACAGGTCCGTCGACAAGACCTCCGACAAGGACCTGTTCGGCTGCCGGGTGATCCCGTCCCGGGGCGCCTGGCTCGAGTTCGAGATCGACAAGCGTGACAGCGTCGGTGTGCGCATCGACCGTAAGCGCAAGCAGCCGGTCACCGTCCTGCTCAAGGCGCTCGGATGGACGAGCGACCAGATCCTGGAGCGGTTCGGCCAGTACGAGTCGATGCGGGCCACCCTGGAGAAGGACCACACGTCCGGCCAGGACGACGCCCTGCTGGACATCTACCGGAAGCTGCGGCCGGGCGAGCCGCCGACCAAGGAGTCGGCGCAGACCCTGCTGGAGAACCTGTACTTCAACCACAAGCGGTACGACCTCGCGAAGGTCGGACGCTACAAGTTGAACAAGAAGCTCGGGGTCGACTCCGAGATCACGCAGGGGACGCTCACCGAGGACGACATCGTCGCCACCATCGAGTACCTGGTCCGGCTGCACGCCGGCGAGGAATCCATGAGCGGTGTCGGCGGCCGGGACATCATCGTCGAGACCGACGACATCGACCACTTCGGCAACCGCCGTCTGCGCACGGTGGGCGAGCTCATCCAGAACCAGGTCCGCCTGGGTCTGGCCCGCATGGAGCGGGTCGTCCGCGAGCGCATGACCACGCAGGACGTCGAGGCGATCACGCCGCAGACGCTGATCAACGTCCGGCCGGTCACCGCGTCGATCCGGGAGTTCTTCGGCACCTCCCAGCTGTCGCAGTTCATGGACCAGACCAACCCGCTGGCCGGCCTGACGCACAAGCGGCGTCTGTCGGCTCTCGGCCCCGGTGGTCTGTCGCGTGAGCGCGCGGGCTTCGAGGTCCGGGACGTGCACCCCTCGCACTACGGCCGCATGTGCCCGATCGAGACGCCGGAAGGCCCGAACATCGGCCTCATCGGCTCGCTGTCCTCGTTCGGCCGGGTCAACTCGTTCGGCTTCGTGGAGACGCCGTACCGCCGCGTGATCGACGGGAAGGTGAGCGAGCAGATCGACTACCTGACCGCCGATGTGGAGGACCGGCACGTCGTGGCCCAGGCCAACACGGTCCTGAACCCCGACGGCAGCTTCGCCGAGGCCCGGGTGCTCGCCCGCCGCAAGGGCGGCGAGTTCGAGGCGGTCCACCCGTCCGAGGTCGACTACATGGACGTCTCTCCGCGCCAGATGGTGTCGGTGGCGACCGCCATGATCCCCTTCCTGGAGCACGACGACGCCAACCGCGCGCTCATGGGCTCCAACATGCAGCGCCAGTCGGTGCCCCTGCTGAAGAGCGAGGCCCCGCTGGTCGGCACCGGCATGGAGTACCGCGCGGCCACCGACGCCGGCGACGTCATCACCGCCGAGAAGGCGGGGGTGGTGGAGGAGGTCTCGGCCGACTACGTCACCGTGATGAACGACGACGGCACCCGGACCACCTACCGCGTGGCCAAGTTCAAGCGGTCGAACCAGGGCACCTGCTTCAACCAGAAGCCGATCGTGGCCGAGGGCGACCGCGTCGAGGTCAACCAGGTCGTCGCCGACGGTCCCTGCACCGACAACGGCGAGATGGCGCTCGGCAAGAACCTGCTCGTGGCGTTCATGCCGTGGGAGGGTCACAACTACGAAGACGCGATCATCCTGTCGCAGCGCCTGGTGCAGGACGACGTCCTGTCCTCGATCCACATCGAGGAGCACGAGGTCGACGCCCGTGACACCAAGCTGGGCCCCGAGGAGATCACGCGGGACATCCCGAACGTCTCCGAGGAGGTCCTGGCCGACCTCGACGAGCGCGGCATCATCCGGATCGGCGCCGACGTCGTCACCGGCGACATCCTCGTCGGCAAGGTCACGCCCAAGGGTGAGACCGAGCTGACCCCCGAGGAGCGCCTGCTCCGCGCGATCTTCGGTGAGAAGGCGCGCGAGGTGCGCGACACCTCGCTGAAGGTGCCGCACGGCGAGTCGGGCAAGGTCATCGGCGTCCGCGTGTTCAGCCGCGAGGAGGGCGACGAGCTTCCCCCCGGCGTGAACGAGCTGGTCCGCGTCTACGTGGCACAGAAGCGCAAGATCACCGACGGCGACAAGCTCGCCGGCCGCCACGGCAACAAGGGCGTCATCTCCAAGATCCTCCCTGTGGAGGACATGCCGTTCCTCGAGGACGGCACGCCGGTCGACATCGTCTTGAACCCCCTGGGTGTTCCCGGGCGAATGAACGTCGGCCAGGTCCTGGAGACACACCTGGGGTGGATCGCCGCCCGCGGGTGGGACGTCACCGGCCTCGACGAGCAGTGGGCCGAGCGCCTGAGGGACAAGGGCCTGGGCACCGTCCAGCCCTTCACCAAGGTCGCGACCCCGGTGTTCGACGGCGCGCGCGAGGAGGAGATCGTCGGCCTGCTGGACAGCACCCTGGTGAACAGGGACGGCGTCCGCATGGTGGGTGAGAACGGAAAGGCGCGGCTGTTCGACGGCCGTTCCGGCGAGCCGTTCCCGCACCCGATCTCGGTCGGCTACATCTACATCCTCAAGCTGCTCCACCTGGTCGACGACAAGATCCACGCTCGCTCGACCGGTCCGTACTCCATGATCACCCAGCAGCCGCTCGGCGGTAAGGCCCAGTTCGGCGGCCAGCGCTTCGGTGAGATGGAGGTCTGGGCCCTGGAGGCCTACGGCGCGGCGTACGCGCTGCAGGAGCTGCTGACGATCAAGTCCGACGACGTGCTGGGTCGCGTGAAGGTCTACGAGGCCATCGTCAAGGGCGAGAACATCCCTGAGGCGGGCATTCCCGAGTCCTTCAAGGTCCTCATCAAGGAGATGCAGTCGCTCTGCCTGAACGTCGAAGTTCTGTCGAGCGACGGCATGTCGATCGAGATGAGAGATACCGACGAGGACGTGTTCCGTGCCGCGGAGGAGCTCGGCATCGACCTGTCCCGGCGTCCCCACGAGGGCGCGATGACCGTCGACGAGGTCTGATTCAAAAGGGGATTATCTAGTGCTCGACGTCAACTTCTTCGACGAGCTGCGCATCGGCCTCGCGACCGCTGATGACATCCGCCAGTGGTCGCACGGCGAGGTCAAGAAGCCGGAGACCATCAACTACCGGACCCTCAAGCCGGAGAAGGACGGGCTCTTCTGCGAGAAGATCTTCGGCCCCACCCGGGACTGGGAGTGCTACTGCGGTAAGTACAAGCGGGTCCGCTTCAAGGGCATCATCTGCGAGCGCTGCGGCGTGGAGGTCACGCGCGCCAAGGTGCGGCGCGAGCGGATGGGCCACATCGAGCTGGCCGCTCCCGTCACGCACATCTGGTACTTCAAGGGCGTCCCGTCGCGCCTGGGGTACCTGCTCGACCTCGCCCCGAAGGACCTCGAGAAGGTCATCTACTTCGCGGCGTACATGATCACGCATGTCGACAACGAGATGCGTGACCGCGACCTGCCGTCGCTGGAGGCGAAGATCTCCGTCGAGCGGCAGCACGTCGAGCAGCGCCGGGACGCCGACATCGAGGCCCGGCAGAAGAAGCTCGAGGCCGACCTGGCCGAGCTGGAGGCCGCCGGCGCCAAGGGCGACCAGCGGCGCAAGGTGCGGGAGGGCGCCGACCGCGAGATGCGGCAGCTGCGTGACCGCGCCCAGCGTGAGCTGGACCGGCTGGAGGAGGTCTGGAGCCGCTTCAAGAACCTCAAGGTCCAAGACCTCGAGGGCGACGAGCTGCTCTACCGTGAGATGCGCGACCGGTTCGGCCGCTACTTCCGCGGCGGCATGGGCGCCCAGGCGATCCAGGAGCGGCTGAACAGCTTCGACCTGGACGCCGAGGCGGAGAACCTGCGCGAGACCATCCGCAGCGGCAAGGGCCAGAAGAAGGCCCGTGCCCTCAAGCGGCTCAAGGTCGTGGCGGCGTTCCTCAACACGCGGAACTCGCCGAGCGGCATGGTGCTCGACTGCATCCCGGTCATCCCGCCGGACCTGCGCCCCATGGTGCAGCTCGACGGTGGCCGGTTCGCGACCTCCGACCTGAACGACCTGTACCGCAGGGTCATCAACCGGAACAACCGCCTCAAGCGTCTGCTCGACCTCGGCGCGCCCGAGATCATCGTGAACAACGAGAAGCGGATGCTCCAGGAGGCCGTCGACGCGCTGTTCGACAACGGCCGCCGCGGCCGCCCGGTCACGGGCCCCGGCAACCGTCCGCTCAAGTCCCTGAGCGACATGCTCAAGGGCAAGCAGGGCCGGTTCCGGCAGAACCTGCTGGGCAAGCGCGTCGACTACTCCGGCCGTTCGGTCATCGTCGTCGGCCCGCAGCTCAAGCTGCACCAGTGCGGCCTGCCCAAGCAGATGGCGCTGGAGCTGTTCAAGCCGTTCGTGATGAAGCGCCTGGTCGACCTCAACCACGCGCAGAACATCAAGTCCGCCAAGCGGATGGTCGAGCGGTCCAAGCCGGTCGTGTGGGACGTGCTCGAAGAGGTCATCACCGAGCACCCGGTGCTGCTCAACCGCGCGCCGACCCTGCACCGTCTGGGCATCCAGGCCTTCGAGCCGCAGCTGGTCGAGGGTAAGGCCATCCAGATCCACCCGCTCGTCTGCACCGCGTTCAACGCGGACTTCGACGGCGACCAGATGGCGGTGCACCTGCCGCTGTCGGCCGAGGCCCAGGCCGAGGCGCGGATCCTGATGCTGTCCACCAACAACATCCTCAAGCCGGCGGACGGCAAGCCGGTGACGATGCCCACCCAGGACATGGTCATCGGTCTGTACTGGCTGACCACTCACAAGGAGGAGGGCGCCGGCGAGGGCCGGGTCTTCACCTCCGTGTCGGAGGCCCTCATGGCCCACGACCGGCACGAGCTGGACATCCAGGCCAAGATCCAGGTCCGCCTCAAGGACGTCCCGCCGCCCCGCGGCTGGGAGGGCCCGGAGGGCTGGGAGCCCGGTGAGCCGATCCGGCTGGAGACCACGCTCGGCCGGTGCCTGTTCAACCAGACGCTGCCGGACAACTACCCCTTCGTGAACTACCAGGTCGGCAAGAAGCAGCTCTCGGCGATCGTCAACGAGCTGGCCGAGACGTACCCGAAGGTGGACGTCGCCAACGCGCTGGACTCGCTGAAGGACGCCGGCTTCTACTGGGCGACCCGCGCCGGTGTCACGATCTCCATCGAGGACGTCGTGGCCCCGCCGAACAAGGCCTCCATCATGGAGTCGTACGAGAAGCGGGCCGACAAGGTCCAGCGCGAGTACGACCGCGGTCTGATCACCGACGAGGAGCGCCGCCAGGAGCTCATCGAGATCTGGACCCACGCGACGGCGGACGTCGAGACCGACATGGTCAACGCGTTCCCGGCGACGAACCCGGTCTGGATGATGGTCAACTCCGGCGCCCGAGGCAACAAGATGCAGGTCCGGCAGATCGCCGGCATCCGCGGCCTGGTGTCCAACACCAAGGGCGAGACGATCCCGCGTCCGATCAAGTCCTCCTTCCGTGAGGGCCTGTCGGTGCTGGAGTACTTCATCTCGACCCACGGCCAGCGGAAGGGTCTGGCGGACACCGCTCTGCGGACCGCCGACTCCGGCTACCTGACCCGTCGTCTGGTCGACGTGGCACAGGACGTCATCGTCCGCGAGATCGACTGCGAGACCGACCGTGCGGTCCCGCTGCACGTCGGCGAGCGCGACGCGCAGGGCAACCTGGTCAAGGCCGAGAACGCCGAGAGCAACGTGCACGGCCGGATCCTCGCCGAGGACGTCGAGGTGGACGGCAAGCTGGTCGCCTCGGCGGGCACCGACATCAACGACCTCGTGGTCACGGCACTGGTCAACGCCGGTGTGGAGACGGTCAGGACCCGCAGCACCCTGGTGTGCGAGGCCAAGATCGGTGTCTGCGCCACCTGCTACGGCCGTTCGCTCGCGACCGGCAAGCTCGTGGACGTCGGCGAGGCCGTCGGCATCATCGCGGCCCAGTCGATCGGCGAGCCCGGCACCCAGCTGACCATGCGTACCTTCCACACCGGTGGTGTGGCCGGTGCGGACATCACCCATGGTCTGCCGCGTGTCCAGGAGCTGTTCGAGGCGCGCATCCCCAAGGGTGTCGCCCCGATCAGCGAGGCGGCCGGCCGCGTGCGGATCGACGAGACGGACAAGACGCGCAAGATCGTGGTCACCCCGGACGACGGCTCGGAAGAGGTCGCCTACCCGGTGTCGATGCGGTCGCGTCTGCTCGTCTCGGAGGGCCAGCGCGTCGAGGTGGGCCAGCTCCTGATCGCCGGTGCCCGCAACCCGAACGAGGTCCTGCGCATCCTCGGCCCCCGGGCCGTGCAGCTCCACCTGGTGGAGGAGGTGCAGCAGGTCTACCGCTCGCAGGGTGTGTCGATCCACGACAAGCACATCGAGGTCATCGTCCGGCAGATGCTCAAGCGCGTGAACGTGCTGGAGTCCGGCGACACCGAGCTGCTGCCCGGCGAGCTGGTGGAGCGTCCGCGCTTCGAGGCGATGAACCGCCAGACCAAGGCGGAAGGCGGCCAGCCGGCCTCCGGACGTCCGGTCCTGATGGGCATCACCAAGGCGTCGCTGGCCACCGAGTCGTGGCTGTCGGCGGCGTCCTTCCAGGAGACGACGCGAGTCCTCACCGACGCGGCGATCCACGCCAAGTCGGACTCGCTGCTAGGCCTCAAGGAGAACGTCATCATCGGTAAGCTCATCCCGGCCGGTACGGGCATGCCCCAGTACCGCAACATCCGGGTCGAGCCGACCGAGGAGGCCAAGGCCGCGATGTACACGGTCGGCGGCTACGACGGCTCCGCGTCGGACTACACCTTCGGCTCGGGCAGCGGCGAGGCCGTCCCGCTGGAGGAGTACGACTTCGGCCAGTACGGCCGCTGAGTCTCACCCGCTGAGTTTCACCGCACCACGAACGCCCGGAGCGCAAGCTCCGGGCGTTTTGGTTTTGTGTCGTCTTCACCGAGTACGGCGCTCAGCGGTCACGCGAGAGGCGCGGCCGTGTCTGGACTGAGGAACGCCCGGAGCGAGGAACGAGCGAGGACGTGACGAGGGCGGTGCATCTTCGCGCGCCTCCGGCACGACCACGAGGGCCTCAACGGCGCCTCGAGCCGCGTGAGCGGAGCGAGCGCGATCGAAGACGGGTACACTTCTTCCGAGCCCTTTGCGGCCTGCCGCCCGAGCAGGTCGCGGGACACCATGGGACGGACACGACGACCCCCGGGCGACCGTCGTTTTGACGAGTCGCGTAAGGCTGGGTAGTCTTTTCCTTCGTGCCCATGGGTTCATGGGTTCGCATGCGTGCGCTCGAGAGCCGCCTTCCCGGTGTGGAAGACCGGTGGGGCGCCGCGTGACCTCTCCAGATCGACCGGGTCCGCCCGGGTGTGGTACGGCAAGGCCGCGACACGCCCGACCGCGTGGGTCGAAGGAGAAGGATAACCAGCAGGTCATGACACCGGCAGCACCTGCGAAAGCATGAACTGGGAGAAGCGGGAGACCGCTTCGGCCAGACACCTACGTATCACCGGCTAGGCACGAAACGGAGACGCGGTGCCCACCATTCAGCAGTTGGTCCGTAAGGGCCGGCAGGACAAGGTCAGTAAGACCAAGACTCCTGCCCTCAAGGGGAGCCCGCAGCGGCGCGGCGTTTGCACCCGCGTCTACACGACGACCCCCAAGAAGCCCAACTCCGCTCTGCGCAAGGTGGCCCGTGTTCGGCTCACCAACGGCATCGAGGTCACGGCGTACATCCCCGGGGTGGGGCACAACCTTCAGGAGCACTCGATGGTGCTCGTGCGCGGCGGTCGTGTGAAGGACCTGCCGGGTGTTCGCTACAAGATCATCCGTGGTTCGCTGGACACTCAGGCCGTCCGCAACCGCAAGCAGGCTCGCAGCCGCTACGGCGCCAAGAAGGAGAAGAGCTGACATGCCGCGCAAGGGTTCCCCTGGCCGCCGCCAGCTGATCGCTGACCCGGTGCACAACTCGCCGCTGGTCACCGCTCTGATCAACAAGGTCCTCCTGGACGGCAAGCGCTCCCTGGCGCAGTCGATCGTCTACGGCGCCCTCGAGGGCTGCAAGGACAAGACCGGCAACGACCCGGTCGTCACCCTCAAGCGGGCGCTCGACAACGTCAAGCCCACCCTCGAGGTGCGCAGCCGCCGTGTCGGTGGCGCCACCTACCAGGTGCCGGTCGAGGTGCGCGCGGCGCGCAGCACCACGCTGGCCCTGCGCTGGATCGTCCAGTACTCGCGCGCGCGCCGTGAGAAGACCATGACCGAGCGGCTGATGAACGAGCTGCTCGACGCGAGCAACGGCCTCGGCGCCAGCGTGAAGCGGCGTGAGGACACGCACAAGATGGCCGAGTCCAACAAGGCCTTCGCCCACTACCGCTGGTAGTCGGCACCGACGACGAGTTAAGGACGCGAAGAAGTGGCCACGACGACCGCTCTTGACCTGGCCAAGGTCCGCAACATCGGGATTATCGCCCATATCGATGCGGGCAAGACCACGACGACCGAGCGCATCCTGTTCTACACCGGTATCAACTACAAGATCGGTGAGGTCCACGACGGCGCTGCCACGATGGACTGGATGGAGCAGGAGCAGGAGCGCGGCATCACGATCACGTCCGCCGCGACGACCTGCGAGTGGGACGGTCACACGATCAACATCATCGACACCCCGGGTCACGTCGACTTCACCATCGAGGTCGAGCGCAACCTTCGTGTCCTTGACGGTGCGGTCACCGTGTTCGACGGCGTCGCGGGCGTGGAGCCCCAGTCCGAGACCGTGTGGCGTCAGGCCGACCGCTACGACGTGCCGCGCATCTGCTTCGTCAACAAGATGGACCGGGTCGGCGCGGAGTTCCACCGCTGCGTCGACATGATGATCAACCGCCTGGGTGCCACCCCGGCGGTCATCCAGCTCCCCTGGGGCGTTGAGTCCGACTTCAAGGGCGTCATCGACCTGGTGCGGATGAAGGGTCTGATCTGGCCCATCGAGGCGGCCAAGGGCGAGATGTACGACATCGTCGACATCCCGGCCGACCACGCCGAAGCGGCTCGCGAGTGGCGCGACAGGCTGGTCGAGACCATCTCCGAGAACGACGACGAGCTGATGGAGCTCTTCCTCGAGGGCGTCGAGCCCACCGAGGAGCAGCTGGTCGCGGCCATCCGCCGCGCGACGCTGAAGAGCGCCGTCAACCCGGTCCTGTGCGGCACGGCGTTCAAGAACAAGGGCGTGCAGCCCCTGCTCGACGCCGTCGTGGCCTACCTTCCCGCGCCCATCGACATCCCGGCCTTCAAGGGCCACGCCGTCGGGCACGAGGACCAGATCGTCGAGCGCCACGCGGACCCGAACGAGCCGTTCTCCGCGCTGGCGTTCAAGATCATGAGCGACCCGCACCTGGGCAAGCTGACCTACCTTCGCATCTACTCGGGCTCGCTCGAGACCGGCACCAGTGTCATCAACTCGGTGAAGGGCAAGAAGGAGCGGATCGGCAAGATCTACCAGATGCACGCCAACAAGCGTGCGGAGCTCCCCACGTCCTCCGCCGGCGCGATCGTCGCCGTGATGGGCCTGAAGGACACCACCACGGGTGACACGCTCTGCGACCCGAGCCACCCGGTCGTCCTGGAGTCGATGACGTTCCCGGCGCCGGTCATCAGCGTCGCGATCGAGCCGAAGACCAAGGGCGACCAGGAGAAGCTGTCCACCGCGATCCAGCGGCTGGCCGAGGAGGACCCGTCCTTCCAGGTCCGCCGGGACGAGGAGACCGGGCAGACGGTCATCTGGGGCATGGGCGAGCTCCACCTGGAGATCATCGTCGACCGGATGCGCCGCGAGTTCAAGGTCGAGGCGAACATCGGCCGTCCCCAGGTCGCGTACCGGGAGACCATCCGCCGCAAGGTGGAGAAGGTCGACTACACGCACAAGAAGCAGACCGGTGGCTCCGGCCAGTTCGCCAAGGTCCTCATCGACCTTGAGCCGCTGGGCGTGGGCAACGACGGGTACGAGTTCCAGAACAAGGTCTCTGGTGGCCGTATCCCGCGTGAGTACATCCCGTCGGTCGACGCGGGTGCCCAGGAGGCCGCCGAGTTCGGCGTCCTCGCCGGCTACCCGATGGTCGGGGTCAAGGTCACCCTGCAGGACGGCGCCTTCCACGAGGTCGACTCGTCCGAAATGGCCTTCAAGATCGCCGGGTCGATGGCCTTCAAGGAGGCCGCACGCAGGGCTGACCCGGTGCTCCTCGAGCCGATGATGGCCGTTGAGGTCGTCACGCCCGAGGACTACATGGGTGATGTCATCGGTGACCTGAACGGTCGTCGCGGGCAGATCCAGGCGATGGACGAGCGGGCAGGCGCCCGTGTCATCACCGCGCTCGTGCCGCTCTCTGAGATGTTCGGCTACGTGGGTGACCTGCGTAGCAAGACGCAGGGACGGGCGAGCTACAGCATGCAGTTCGACTCCTACGCGGAGGTGCCTCCGGGCATCGCCAAGGAAATCGTCGCGAAGGCGCGGGGCGAATAGTCCTGCTCCGTTCCGGTGGGGCCCCGACGGAGATCGTCGGCGCCCGTGCCGGAGGGGCTCGGGGCGAACAGTCCCGCTCGCCGTACGGCGTGGCGCTCGGCAGAGCGCCACGTCTGACGGAGCCTGAGTTGGAAGACGCAAGTCAAGTCAGAATCTCTAAGGAGAAAGACCAGTGGCCAAGGCCAAGTTCGAGCGGAACAAGCCGCACGTGAACATCGGCACCATTGGGCACATCGACCACGGCAAGACCACTCTGACCGCGGCGATTACCAAGGTGCTTCACGACCGTTTCCCGCAGCTCAACGAGGCGACCCCGTTCGACAAGATCGACAAGGCGCCCGAGGAGAAGGCGCGTGGAATCACCATCTCCATCGCGCACGTCGAGTACCAGACCGAGAAGCGCCACTACGCCCACGTGGACTGCCCCGGTCACGCCGACTACGTCAAGAACATGATCACCGGTGCGGCGCAGATGGACGGCGCCATCCTGGTGGTCGCGGCGACCGACGGCCCCATGCCCCAGACGAAGGAGCACGTCCTCCTGGCCCGCCAGGTCGGCGTCCCCTACATCGTCGTGGCCCTGAACAAGGCCGACATGGTGGACGACGAGGAGATCCTGGAGCTCGTCGAGCTCGAGGTCCGCGAGCTGCTGTCCGCTCAGGAGTTCCCGGGCGACGACCTGCCGGTCGTGCGCGTCTCGGCGCTCAAGGCGCTCGAGGGCGACGAGAAGTGGGCCGACTCGATCATCGAGCTCATGAACGCCGTGGACGAGAACGTCCCCGAGCCCGTTCGTGACACCGACAAGCCGTTCCTCATGCCGATTGAGGACGTGTTCTCGATCACCGGTCGCGGCACCGTGGTGACCGGCCGTATCGAGCGCGGCATCGTCAAGGTCAACGAGACCGTCGACATCATCGGCATCAAGGAGAAGAGCACCACGACCACCGTCACCGGTGTCGAGATGTTCCGCAAGCTCCTCGACGAGGGCCAGGCCGGTGACAACGTCGGTCTGCTCCTGCGTGGCATCAAGCGCGAGGAGGTCGAGCGCGGCCAGTGCATCATCAAGCCGGGCACGACCACTCCGCACACCGAGTTCGAGGCGCAGGTCTACATCCTGTCGAAGGACGAGGGTGGCCGCCACACGCCGTTCTTCAACAACTACCGTCCTCAGTTCTACTTCCGTACGACTGACGTGACGGGCGTGGTGACCCTCCCCGAGGGCACCGAGATGGTCATGCCGGGTGACAACACGGAGATGTCCGTGCAGCTCATCCAGCCGATCGCGATGGAGGAGGGCCTCAAGTTCGCTATCCGCGAGGGAGGCCGCACCGTCGGCGCCGGCCGTGTGACCAAGATCATCAAGTAGCACCACCGCGGGGCGGCGGCCAGGCCCGGACACGGGCCTGACCGCCGCGCCACACGGGGCCGGAGACGACCCCCCACGGACGACGAAACCGTGATCTCGCAGTGCTTTCGGCCGCGTGCGACCGAAATTACTGCCAGATCACGGAACGCCGGGCAGGCTCCGGAGCGTCGGTCCCGTGGAACGACCAGCGGCAATGGGCCGCACGATGCTTTATAGGACGACAGCGAAGGACACCGAGGCCATTATGGCGGGACAGAAGATCCGCATCCGGCTTAAGGCGTATGACCACGAGGTCATCGACAGCTCGGCCAAGAAGATCGTCGAGACGGTGACGCGGACCGGTGCCAAGGTCGCTGGCCCGGTGCCGCTGCCGACCGAGAAGAACGTGTACTGCGTGATCCGGTCGCCGCACAAGTACAAGGACAGCCGCGAGCACTTTGAGATGCGCACCCACAAGCGGCTGATTGACATCATCGACCCGACGCCCAAGACCGTCGACTCGCTCATGCGTCTCGACCTTCCCGCGGGCGTCGACATCTCGATCAAGCTTTAAGGAACGCACTGACATGGCTAAGCAGATCAAGGGCGTCCTGGGCAAGAAGCTCGGCATGACCCAGGTCTTCGACGAGGCGAACCGGGTGGTCCCGGTCACCGTCGTCGAGGCCGGTCCGTGCGTGGTGACCCGGGTCCGCACTCCTGACAGAGACGGCTACTCCGCCATCCAGATCGGTTACGGGCAGATCGACCCTCGCAAGGTCAACAAGCCCCTGGGTGACTACCTGCGCAAGCACGACATCACGCCGCGCCGGTACTTCACCGAGCTCCGCACCGACGACGCCTCCGAGTACGCCCTGGGCCAGGAGATCCTGGCCGACACCTTCGAGGCCGGGCAGTACATCGACGTCACCGGCAAGAGCAAGGGCAAGGGCTTCGCGGGTGTCATGAAGCGCCACAACTTCCGTGGTCTGGGCGCCTCGCACGGCACGCAGCGCAAGCACCGTTCGCCGGGCTCCATCGGCGGCTGCGCGACCCCCGGGCGCGTCTTCAAGGGCCTGCGCATGGCCGGCCGGATGGGCAACGTCCGGACGACCGTCCAGAGCCTGAAGGTCCACGCCGTGGACGCCGAGAAGGGCCTCATCCTGATCAAGGGTGCGATCCCCGGCGCCAACGGCAGCCTGGTCCTCCTCCGCACCGCCGCCAAGAAGGGGGTCGCGAAGTGACCACCACCATCGACGTCCTTGACGCCACCGGCGCCAAGACGGGGACCGTCGACCTGCCGGAGACCGTGTTCGGCACCAAGGTCAACATCCCGCTGATCCACCAGGTCGTCATCGCGCAGCTCGCCGCCCGCCGGCAGGGCACCCACGCGACGAAGACCCGTGGCCAGGTCTCCGGCGGCGGCAAGAAGCCGTACCGCCAGAAGGGCACCGGCCGGGCCCGCCAGGGCTCGACCCGCGCCCCGCAGTTCGCCGGCGGTGGCACCGTCCACGGCCCGCAGCCGCGCAACTACGAGCAGCGCACGCCCAAGAAGATGAAGGCGGCGGCGCTTCGCGGCGCCCTGTCCGACCGGGCCGGCGGCGGCCGCGTCCACGTGGTGAGCGGTCTGGTCGCCGGCGAGACGCCGAAGACCAAGGCTGCCCTCGAGGCGCTCCGCAAGATCACCGCGGCTCGCAGCGTGCTGGTCGTGGTCGACGAGACCGACGAGCTCACGTGGCTGAGCCTGCGCAACGCGCCCGACGTGCACCTGGTGGACGCCGGTCAGCTGAACACCTACGACGTGCTGTGCTACGACGACGTGGTCTTCACCCGTGAGGCCTACGACCAGGTCGTGACGCGACTCGCGAGCAGCGGGAAGGAAGAGGCCTGATGCAGAAGATCGCCGACCCGCGCGACATCATCCTCAAGCCGATCGTCTCCGAGAAGAGCTACGGCCTGATCGATGAGCACAACAAGTACACGTTCTTGGTGCGCAAGGGTTCCAACAAGACGCAGGTGAAGATCGCCGTAGAGCAGATCTTCGGTGTCAAGGTGACCAGTGTGAACACCATCAACCGGCAGGGCAAGCGCAAGCGGACGCGGCATGGCTACGGCCAGCGCCCGGCCACCAAGCGCGCGATCGTGAGTCTCGCCGAGGGCGAGCGGATCGACATCTTCGGCCAGATCGGCTGACCGCCTGCCGTACGCGGGGACGGGGGCCCCTCGCCAGCGAGGGACTCGCCCCACCAGTCAGCGCCGGGGGGACCGCCGAGAGGCGGACCCCGACCGGCACGAACCGACAAAGGATGAACGAAAGAGATGGGCATCCGAAAGTACAAGCCGACGACTCCGGGTCGTCGCGGCGCGAGCGTCTCGGACTTCGCCGAGATCACGCGCAGCACTCCGGAGAAGTCGCTGCTTGCTCCCCTGCACAGCAAGGGCGGCCGTAACGTCCATGGCCGGGTGACCGCCCGGCACCAGGGAGGCGGGCACAAGCGCGCCTACCGCATCATCGACTTCCGCCGCCACGACAAGGACGGGATCCCCGCCAAGGTCGCTCACATCGAGTACGACCCCAACCGGACCTCCCGTATCGCGCTGCTGCACTACGCCGACGGCGAGAAGAGGTACATCCTCGCTCCCACCGGCCTCAAGCAGGGAGACCGTGTCGAGAACGGCCCCGCGGCCGACATCAAGCCGGGCAACTGCCTGCCGCTGCGCAACATCCCGACCGGTACCTTCATCCACGCGGTGGAGCTCCGTCCGGGTGGGGGCGCCAAGCTCGGCCGCAGCGCCGGCGCGCAGATCCAGCTGCTGGCCAAGGAGGGCACCTACGCCACGCTGCGTATGCCGTCCGGGGAAATGCGCCAGGTCGACGTCCGCTGCCGCGCCTCCGTGGGCCAGGTGGGCAATGCCGAGCAGGCGAACATCAACATCGGCAAGGCGGGCCGGAACCGGTGGAAGGGCAAGCGCCCCACCGTCCGCGGTGTCGCCATGAACCCGGTCGACCACCCGCACGGCGGTGGTGAGGGCAAGACCTCCGGTGGTCGCCACCCGGTGAACCCGAAGGGCAAGCCCGAGGGCCGCACCAGGCAGCCGAACAAGCCCAGCGACCGGCTGATCATCCGTCGGCGGAGCAAGAGGAAGAAGCGGTAGGAGCAGCCGATATGCCACGTAGTCTTAAGAAAGGTCCCTTCGTAGACGATCACCTTCAGAAGAAGGTGGACGCTCAGAACGACAAGGGCACCAAGAACGTCATCAAGACGTGGTCGCGGCGCTCCATGATCGTGCCGGACATGATCGGTCACACGATCGCCGTGCA
This sequence comes from Microbispora sp. NPDC049125, assembly GCF_040802045.1. Classification (NCBI taxonomy): domain Bacteria; kingdom Bacillati; phylum Actinomycetota; class Actinomycetes; order Streptosporangiales; family Streptosporangiaceae; genus Microbispora; species Microbispora sp. NPDC049125. The sequence continues at coordinate 265,527 of NZ_JBEZDW010000006.1, forward strand.
CGACGGCCGCAAGCACGTTCCGGTGTTCGTCACCGAGGCGATGATCGGTCACAAGCTGGGAGAGTTCGCCCCCACGCGGACGTTCCGCAGCCACGTCAAGGAAGACCGCCGCAGCCGGCGGTAAGCGCCTTCAAAGCAAGCATCAGAGGAGACAGCGATGGAAGCCAGGGCACAGGCGCGGTTCGCGCGCCACACGCCCCGGAAGGCCCGCCGTGTGGTGGACCTCATTCGCGGGCTGCCCGCTTCGGAGGCGCAGGCCGTGCTGCAGTTCGCTCCCCAGTCGGCGAGCGAGACCGTCTACAAGGTGCTCTCGAGCGCGATCGCGAACGCGGAGCACAATTTCAAGCTCGATCCGAACACGCTGGTCGTGAGCCGCGCATGGGTGGACGAGGGTCCGACCCTGAAGCGGTTCCGCCCGCGTGCCCAGGGTCGCGCCTATCGGATCAACAAGCGGACGAGCCACATCACCGTGATCGTGGAGTCCCGCGAGCCGAAGGGAAGGACCCGCTAGTGGGCCAGAAGGTTAACCCGCACGGGTTCCGCCTCGGCATCACGACCGACTTCAAGAGCCGGTGGTACGCCGACAAGCTCTACAAGTCGTACGTCGCCGAAGACGTGGCGATCCGCCGCATGCTGCAGAAGGGCATGGAGCGGGCCGGCATCTCCAAGGTCGAGATCGAGCGTACGACGGACCGCGTGCAGGTAGACATCCACACCGCCCGGCCGGGCATCGTCATCGGCCGCCGCGGCGCCGAGGCCGACCGCATCCGCGGCGACCTCGAGAAGCTGACCAAGAAGCAGGTCCAGCTGAACATCCTCGAGGTGAAGAACCCCGAGATCGACGCGCAGCTCGTCGCGCAGGGCGTGGCCGAGCAGCTGTCCAGCCGCGTCTCGTTCCGCCGGGCCATGCGTAAGGCCATGCAGTCCGCCATGAAGAGCGGCGCCAAGGGCATCCGGGTGCAGTGCTCCGGCCGTCTCGGCGGCGCGGAGATGTCGCGCTCGGAGTTCTACCGCGAGGGCCGCGTGCCCCTGCACACGCTCCGCGCCGACATCGACTACGGCATCTACGAGGCCCGCACCACCTTCGGCCGCATCGGTGTGAAGGTGTGGATCTACAAGGGCGAGGCCCCGACCAGCCGTCAGGAGCGCGAGGCCGCCGCGGCCGGCGCCCGTGCGGGCCAGCGTCGCGAGCGGGACGACCGTCGTAGCGGTCCTCCCGGTGGCGGCGACCGTCCCCGTCGCGGTGGCGGCGGCGAGCGTCCCCGTCGTGGTGGCGGAGCCGCGGGCCGTACCGACCGCGCACCCAGAACAGAGGCCGCCACGCAGGCTGCCCCCGAGACCGGCCCGGCGGAGCAGCCGGGTGCTGAAGGGAGCTGACCATGCTGATCCCGCGCAGGGTCAAGCACCGCAAGCAGCACCGGCCCGACCGTCATGGTGCCGCCAAGGGCGGCACCAGGGTGGTCTTCGGCGAGTTCGGCATTCAGGCGCTTGAGCACTCCTATGTGACCAACCGCCAGATCGAGGCCGCGCGTATCGCCATGACCCGGCACATCCGCCGTGGCGGCAAGGTGTGGATCAACATCTACCCGGACCGTCCCCTTACGAAGAAGCCGGCCGAGACCCGCATGGGTTCCGGTAAGGGCTCTCCGGAGTGGTGGATCGCCAACGTCAAGCCCGGCCGTGTCATGTTCGAGCTGTCCGGCGTCGCCGAGCCCGTGGCCCGTGAGGCCATGCGTCGCGCCATGCACAAGCTCCCGATGAAGTGCCGTTTCGTTAAGCGTGAAGTGGGTGAGGCGTGATGGCTAAGGGTCTGACCGCCGGGGAGCTGCGTGTCGAGGACGCGGACGTCCTCGTTCAGAAGCTGAAGGAGGCGAAGGAGGAGCTGTTCAACCTTCGCTTCCAGTCGGCCACGGGGCAGCTGGAGAGCTACGGGCGGCTCCGCGAGGTTCGCCGCGATATCGCCCGTATCTACACCGTGATGCGCGAGCGGGAGCTCGGCATCGTCACGGTCGAGAAGGAGCCGAGCGATGGCTGAAGCAACTGAGACCACCACCTCCGAGACCACCGAGACGCGGAACTACCGCAAGACCCGCGAGGGCCTGGTCGTCAGCGACAAGATGGACAAGACCGTCGTCGTCGCCGTCGAGGACCGCGTCAAGCACCCCCTGTACGGCAAGGTCATCCGCCGTACGACCAAGTACAAGGCTCACGACGAGCAGAACTCGTGCGGCGTGGGCGACCGGGTCCTGCTGATGGAGACCCGGCCGCTGTCGGCCACCAAGCGGTGGCGGGTCGTCGAGATCCTCGAGAAGGCCAAGTAGGTTCAGCACAGACGCGCCTCGTGGGGGGTGGGAGTCCCCGCCCCCCACGACGGTGTCCAAGGGGCCGCGCCGACCATCGGCCGGTCCGCCAGCGGCGGCGGTCGTACAGCTGTCGCCGAGGGAAAAAGACCACATCGAGTTCGGCCAGGCTCACCGTCACGGTGAGAACCGGCACGACAAACAGGAGTAGACGTGATCCAGCAGGAGTCGCGGCTCAAGGTCGCCGACAACACGGGTGCGAAGGAAGTCCTCTGCATCCGTGTGCTCGGCGGCTCGGGTCGGCGCTACGCGGGAATCGGTGACATCATCGTCGCGACGGTGAAGGACGCCATTCCCGGCGGAGGCGTGAAAAAAGGCGACGTTGTCAAGGCTGTCGTGGTGCGCACCGTGAAGGAGCGCCGCCGCCCCGACGGCTCCTACATCCGCTTCGACGAGAACGCCGCGGTCATCATCAAGGACAGTGGCGACCCGCGCGGCACCCGCATCTTCGGCCCGGTGGGCCGCGAGCTGCGCGACAAGAAGTTCATGCGCATCATCTCGCTCGCGCCGGAGGTGCTGTGATGGGGAAGCTCCACGTGAAGAAGGGTGACCTGGTTCAGGTCATCGCCGGTAAGGACAAGGGTGCCAAGGGCCGTGTCCTCATCGCCATCCCCGACCGGGACCGCGTGGTCGTCGAGGGCGTGAACATGATCAAGAAGCACTCGAAGGTGACCCACCAGGGACCGCGCGGCGCCAAGGAGGGCGGCGTGCAGACTCTGGAGGCTCCCATCCACGTGAGCAACGTCAAGAAGCTCAAGGATGACGAGAAGCCCGCGAAGGCCGACAAGCCCGAGAAGAAGGCCGCCGCGAAGGGCGACGCCGACGCGACGGGTGAGGACAGCTGATGACCGCCACGACTGAGACCGCGCGCGCTCTGCCGCGCCTCAAGCAGCGCTACCGCGAAGAGATCATCGCGAAGCTGCGCGAGGACTTCGGCATCGAGAACATCATGCAGGTGCCCACGCTCACCAAGATCAAGGTGAACATGGGCGTCGGCGAGGCGGCACGCGATTCCAAGCTCATCGAGGGCGCCGTACGCGACCTCACCGCGATCACCGGCCAGAAGCCGGCCGTCGCCCGCGCCCGCAAGTCCATCGCCCAGTTCAAGCTGCGCGAGGGCATGCCGATCGGCGCGCACGTGACGCTGCGCGGCGACCGCATGTGGGAGTTCCTCGACCGCCTGCTGTCCCTCGCGCTTCCGCGCATCCGGGACTTCCGCGGCCTGTCGCCGAAGCAGTTCGACGGCAACGGCAACTACACCTTCGGGCTCACCGAGCAGGTCATGTTCCACGAGGTGGACCAGGACCGGGTGGACCGGCAGCGGGGCATGGACATCACGGTCGTGACGACCGCGACGAACGACGAGCAGGGCCGGGCGCTGCTGAAGCTCCTCGGATTCCCCTTCAAGGAGGCCTGATCATGGCGAAGACGTCGCTGAAGGTCAAGGCAGCGCGCAAGCAGAAGTTCGACGTCAGGGCGTACACTCGGTGTTCGCGCTGCGGCCGTCCCCGCGCTGTCTACCGCAAGTTCGGGCTGTGCCGCGTGTGCTTCCGCGAGATGGCGCACCGCGGCGAGCTGCCCGGCATCACCAAGTCGAGCTGGTAAGCCGCCAGGCTCTCCAGCTCCGACCGAAGACCAATCAACCGGGCGCTGACGCAGCGCCCACGACCACACCGTAGGTCCCCCTCGTGTCGCAGACACGGCAAGCAGGCGGGAAACCGCGGTGAGGAAGGCCACCGGCCATGACGATGACCGACCCGATCGCAGACATGCTGACGCGTCTGCGCAACGCGAACTCGGCCTATCACGACACCGTGAGCATGCCTTACTCCAAGATCAAGGCACACATCGCGGAGATCCTCCAGCAGGAGGGTTACATCCAGGCCTGGAACGTCGAGGACGCCAAGGTCGGCAAGAACCTGGTGGTTGAGCTCAAGTTCGGGCCCAGCCGCGAGCGTTCCATCGCGGGCCTGCGCCGGGTGTCCAAGCCCGGTCTGCGGGTCTACGCGCAGAAGAACAACCTGCCCCGCGTCCTGGGGGGGCTGGGCGTCGCGATCATCTCGACGTCCGGCGGTCTCATGACGGACAAGCAGGCCGGCAAGCGTGGAGTGGGCGGGGAAGTCCTCGCCTACGTCTGGTAACGAGGGGAGGAACCACAGCATGTCGAGAATCGGACGGCTGCCCATCCCCGTACCCACGGGTGTCGAGATCAACATCGACGGCCGGGACGTCCAGGTCAAGGGCCCGAAGGGCACCTTGAGCCACACTGTCGCAGAGCCGATCGAGGTCGCTCGTGAGGATGACGGCACCATCGCCGTCACCCGCCCGAACGACGAGAACCGCAACCGTGCGCTGCACGGCCTGTCGCGCACGCTCATCGCCAACATGGTGTCGGGCGTGACGCAGGGCTACACCAAGACGCTGGAGATCGTCGGCGTCGGTTACCGTGTCGCGGCCAAGGGCCCGACGCAGCTGGAGTTCTCTTTGGGCTTCAGCCACCCGGTGATCGTCGACGCGCCCGAGGGCGTCACCTTCCGTGTCGAGAGGCCGACCCTGTTCCACGTGGACGGCATCGACAAGCAGAAGGTCGGCGAGGTCGCCGCGAACATCAGGAAGTTGCGCAAGCCCGACCCGTACAAGGGCAAGGGCGTGCGTTACCAGGGCGAAGTTGTCCGCCGCAAGGTCGGAAAGGCTGGTAAGTAGGCATGGCTGGCAAGACTGCGTTCGGCAAGCACACGGCTGCCCGCACGGTCTCGCGGGCCCGCCGGCACCGCCGAGTCCGCAAGAACGTCGTCGGCACGGCCGAGCGTCCGCGCTTGGTCGTCAACCGCTCGACGCGGCACCTGTTCGTGCAGATCGTCGACGACACCCAGGGCCACACGCTGGTGAGCGCGTCCACCATGGACGCCTCGCTGCGCACCGCCGAGGGCGACAAGACCGAGAAGGCGAAGAAGGTCGGCGAGCTTCTCGCTCAGCGGGCCAAGACCGCCGGGATCACCGCTGTCGTGTTCGACCGTGGTGGCAACCGCTACGCGGGCCGCCTGGCCGCTCTCGCGGACAGCGCCCGGGAAGGCGGGCTGGAGTTCTGATGGCCCGTCCCATGAGCAATGAGAAGAGGAACCACTGATGGCTGCAGCACCGCGTCGCGGCGCAGGCGGCGGTGGCGAGCGGCGTGACCGTCGTGACGATCGCCGTGGTGGCGCCGCAGACAAGGGCGTCTCGTACATCGAGCGCGTCGTGAAGATCAACCGAGTGGCGAAGGTCGTCAAGGGCGGCCGGCGCTTCAGCTTCACCGCGCTGGTCATCGTCGGCGACGGCAACGGCCTCGTCGGGGTCGGCTACGGCAAGGCCAAGGAGGTGCCCGCGGCGATCGCCAAGGGCGTCGAGGAGGCCAAGAAGCACTTCTTCAAGGTGCCGCGCATCCAGGGCACGATCCCGCACACCGTGCAGGGCGAGGAGGCCGCGGGCGTCGTACTCCTGCGTCCGGCCTCGGCCGGTACGGGTGTCATCGCGGGCGGTCCCGTGCGCGCGGTCCTGGAGTGCGCCGGGATCCACGACGTGCTGTCCAAGTCGCTCGGCTCGGACAACCCGATCAACATCGTGCACGCGACGGTGGCGGCGCTCAAGGGCCTCAGCCGGCCCGAGGAGATCGCCGCCCGCCGGGGCCTGCCGATCGAGGACGTCGCACCCAAGTCGATGCTCAAGGCGCGTGCCGAGGGCCTCGCCGAGGCCGCGGCAGCGGCGAAGGCGGTGAGCTGACGATGGGCCGACTGAAGATCAAGCAGACCCGGTCGAAGATCGGTGGCAAGCAGAACCAGCGTGACACGCTGCGTTCGCTTGGCCTGAAGCGCATCGGCGATGTCGTCGTCAAGGAGGACCGTCCCGAGATCCGCGGGATGGTCGCCACGGTGACGCATCTCGTCGAGGTCGAGGAGGTCGACTAGTCATGACCGACAACGCTCCGCTCAAGCTGCACGACCTCCGTCCCGCCCCCGGCTCCAACCGTCCGAAGATCCGCAAGGGTCGCGGCGAGGGCTCCAAGGGCAAGACGTCCGGTCGCGGCACCAAGGGCACCAAGGCCCGCAACACCGTGATGCCGGGCTTCGAGGGCGGCCAGGTGCCGCTCCAGCGGCGCCTGCCGAAGCTGAAGGGCTTCTCCAACTTCCTGTTCAAGACGACCTACCAGGTCGTCAACCTGGACAGGCTCGGAGAGCTCTTCCCCGAGGGCGGCGAGGTCACGCTCGACGCCCTGGTGGCCAAGGGCGCCGTCCGCAAGAACCAGCCCGTCAAGGTGCTGGGCACCGGTGACATCTCCGTGGCGCTGAACGTGCAGGCGCACGCCTTCTCCGCCTCCGCCAAGGAGAAGATCGCCGCGGCCGGCGGCTCGGTTTCCGAGCTGTAGGCATGATGCTGCACGAGGCGCGGAGGTTCGTTATGAGCCTCCGCGCCCGTAGTGCGTTAGAGTTCGCCTGGCGGCGGGCTCGTCCCGTGGCCGATCTAGCTCGTTGGCAAGAAGACATGTCGATGGACGCCTCCCAAGCCATCGCCCGTTACCGCGTCACAGGCGCGCAGGAGGGACCGTGCTAACCGCGATTACCCGGGCATTCCGGACGCCGGACCTGCGCAATAAGCTGCTCTTCACCTTGGGCATCATCGCGCTGTTCCGGCTCGGCTCGGTGCTTCCCACTCCGGGCGTCAACGCCGCGAACGTCCGCACATGTCTCGACCAGGCCCAGTCCGGCGACGCCGGCAACATCTACGGGATGGTCCAGCTCTTCAGCGGCGGCGCGTTGCTGAAACTTTCAGTCTTCGCGCTCGGAATCATGCCGTACATCACGGCGAGCATCATCCTGCAGCTGCTGACCGTCGTCATTCCCCGTCTGGAGGCCTTGAAGAAGGAAGGCCAGGCGGGCACTTCGAAGATCACGCAGTACACGCGGTATCTCACCATCGGGCTGGCGGTGCTCCAGTCGACGGCTTTCGTGGCGCTGGCCCGCAGCGGCCAGCTCTTCCCGAGCTGCCGTGAGCAGATCCTGCTCAGCCAGGACGTCTTCCCGCTGGTCACCATGGTCATCACGATGACCTCCGGTACGGCCGTGATCATGTGGCTGGGCGAGCTGGTGACCGACCGCGGCGTCGGCAACGGCATGTCGATCCTGATCTTCACCCAGGTCATCGCGATCTTCCCGTCCGAGCTGCTGAACATCTACCGCCTCAGCCCGTTCAAGTTCGTCGTGGTGATGATCGTCGGCATCGTGATGATCGCGGTGGTCGTGTTCATCGAACAGGCGCAGCGACGCGTCCCGGTGCAGTACGCCAAGCGCATGGTGGGCCGGCGGATGTACGGCGGAACGTCGACCTACATCCCGCTCAAGGTCAACCAGGCGGGCATCATCCCGGTCATCTTCGCCTCCTCGCTGCTGTACCTGCCGCAGCTTCTGGTCACGCTGTTCGGCAACAGCCAGAAGCCCAACGCGGTGATCGAGTGGCTGGCGCAGAACATGGTCCGGGGCGATCACCCGATCTACATGCTCACGTTCTTCACGCTGATCATCTTCTTCACGTACTTCTACGTGTCCATCACCTTCAACCCCGTTGAGGTGGCCGACAACATGAAGAAGTACGGTGGGTTCATCCCGGGCATCCGTCCGGGCCGGCCGACCGCCGAGTACCTGAGCTACGTGCTCAATCGGCTCACCGCCGCCGGTGCTCCGTATCTGGGTGTCATCTCGCTCATCCCGATCATCGCGCTGGCGGTGGCCGGAGCGAGCCAGAACTTCCCGTTCGGAGGGACCAGCATTCTGATCATGGTTGGTGTTGGTCTGGACACGGTCAAGCAGATCGAGAGCCAGCTGCAGCAGCGTAACTACGAGGGCTTCCTGAGATAGTGCGCGTCGTCCTGGTCGGGCCCCCCGGAGCGGGCAAGGGGACTCAGGCCCAGTTCATCGCTTCGCACCTGTCGATCCCGAAAATCTCGACAGGCGACATCTTCCGTGCCAACGTCTCCGGGGGCACGGAGCTCGGCAAGCTCGCCAAGGAGTACATGGACCGCGGTGACCTCGTCCCTGACGAGGTCACGGTGGCCATGGTGCGTGACAGGCTCTCGGAGGACGACGCGCAGGAAGGCTTCCTTCTGGACGGCTTCCCGCGCAACGTCCCCCAGGCCGAGGTCCTCAAGAAGATGCTGGCCGAGTTCGGCACGGCGCTCGACGTGGTCCTCAACCTGGTGGTCGAGGACGACGAGGTCGTACGGCGGCTCGCCGGCCGGCGCACCTGCCGCTCCTGCGGCAAGGTGTGGCACGTGCTGTTCGATCCGCCCGCGGTCGACGGAGTCTGCGACGCCTGCGGCGGGGAGCTGTTCCAGCGCGACGACGACCGTGAGGAGACCATCAGGCACCGCCTGGAGGTCTACCAGGAGCAGACGTCGCCGCTCATCGCCTTCTACGCCGACGAGGGGATCCTCCAGGGAGTCGACGCGACGGGTCCCGTCGAGGAGATCACCCAGCGCGCGATGTCGGCCCTGCGCCGATTCGCCGACTGACTCGTTACCAAGGCCGCGAACGCCACTCCGTTCCATGGGGTGGCGTTCAGCCTTGTATGGGACAATTTCGAGAGGGGGTGCGACACGTGTTCAAGAAGAACAGGCACGGAATCCAGATCAAGACCGCCGAGCAGCTCGACAAGATGCGCGCGGCCGGCCTGGTCGTGGCCAGGACTCTGGAGCTGCTCCGGTCCTCCGTGCGGCCCGGGTTGACGCCGCTGGACCTCGACGCCATCGCCGAGGAGGCCATCCGGGGCGAGGGCGCCGTCCCCTCCTTCAAGGGCTACCAGGGCTTCCCCGCCACCATCTGCGCGTCGGTCAACGACGAGGTGGTCCACGGCATCCCCAGCGACCGGCGGACGCTCCGCGAAGGCGACGTCATCTCCCTCGACTGCGGCGCCATCCTCGACGGCTGGCACGGCGACTCGGCGATCACCGTCCCCGTGGGGGAGGTGGACCCCGCGCTGACCGAGCTGATGCGGGTCACCGAGGAGTCCATGTGGCGCGGCATCGCCGCCCTCAAGGTGGGGGGGCACCTGTCCGACATCGGCTTCCAGATCGAGCGTTACGTGCGCTCTCAGGGCCGTTACGGCATCCCTCAGGAGTACGGCGGGCACGGCATCGGCACCGAGATGCACATGGACCCGTGGGTGGCCAACCACGGCCGCCCGGGGCGGGGGCCCCGGTTCGAGCCCGGGATGTGCTTCGCCATCGAGCCGATGGTCAACCTCGGCACCGACCGGACGAAGGTGCTGGCCGACGACTGGACCGTCGTCACCCTGGACGGCAAGGCGTCCGCGCACTTCGAGCACAGCGTCGCGGTGACCGAGGACGGCCCGGTCGTGCTGACCGCCCTCGACGGCGGGCGGGACCGCCTGGAGCGGCTCGCGGCCGAGACGCGGGACGGCGCCCGGGCCCCTGTCGAAGGCTCCTGAAACCGCGCAGCCCCATGCCGCCGGCTGTGGACCATAATGGTCGTATCGCTCGGATACGCAGGAGATGGTGATGGCGGCAGCGCCGGAGATGCGGGCTTCCGACGGCGACCGGGATCGGGTCGCCGCCGGACTGCGTGAGCACATGGCCGAAGGCAGGCTCAGCCTCGACGAGTTCAACGAGCGGCTGGAGCAGGTCTACGAGAGTCGCACGTACGGTGAGCTGGCCAAGCTCACCTCGGACCTGCCGGAGATCGACCTGCACCGGTTGCCCGCGAGCAGCGGGTCACAGCCGGCGCGGCGGCCGGTCGGGGAGGTCAAGGGCGCGGGCAAGAGCGGCAAGCTTCAGGACGCGTGGAAGGCCTGGGCGGCGGCCAGCGCGGTGAACTGGGTGATCTGGCTGATCGTCGGCCTCACCTCCGGGCACTTCGTCTACCCCTGGCCCGTGTGGGTGATGGGCCCGTGGGGCGTGATCCTCGTCCTCAGCACGCTCGGCACGGCCGGCTCGGGCTCGTCCGGCCGCAAGGACTGACACCGGCGAACGTGCATTTTTCCGCATTTCAGATGGCGTCGAGTGTGGATTCCTGCGCAGAACGAAACGGTGATCATCCGTAACTTCAGAGGTGTTCGGAGATGAGCAGCATCATCCGAAAGTCCCCTGGAGGAACAATGAACATCCGTACCGTTCTGGCCGGCACCGCTGTGGCGGGAGCCCTCGCGGCCGGCCTCATGGTCGCCCCCGCCGCCCAGGCCGCGACCCAGACCGCCGCCGCGGCGGGACCGGTCAGGCACTTCTTCGGGAACACGTACTCGGGCTACGACCGTGGCGACGGCGAGAACCGCGGCGACCGTTCGTACTTCGGGCGCGGCTACTGGATCCGCGACGGCGGGCGCTACTGGTTCTACGGCGACCTGTTCGACCGCGACCACGACCGTGAGTACAGCTACGTGTGGTTCCGGTGGCACGACCGCAGCGGCTCGCACCTGGCGTCGTACCGGACCTTCGGTCACCGGGAAGTGAACCACTTCGGCGGCTTCCGCAAGAGCAACGGGTTCAACGACTTCGACATCCGCGTGTGCGAGGGCGGCCCGGCCGAGGACTGCGGCGGCTGGCACGACGTCTTCTAGGAGACGGCTCGCCTGCTTCGAGAAGACGGCTCATCTGTGCGGGGTGCACACTGGGGCCCGCCCCTTCCGGGGGCGGGCCCCTTCGCCGTTCCGCCGTGATGGTGCGCCGCACGTGTGATCCCGGGGTAGGCTTTGATCTGGTTGTGTCGGGACCCCATGGCTTCGTTTCGCAATTCGGGCCGGGTTGCCGTACACTCCTTTGTCGGTTCACTATGACCTTTTGCGCGTAGACGGCCTGGCTGGTCGTCGCTCTCTGGAAGCGCCCGAAGGTCGCGGCTGCAGTGTTCCGAAACCTCTGACGAACCGATCAGCGAAACGCGAGGGCCATGGCCAAGAAAGACGGCGCCATCGAGATTGAGGGCACTGTGGTTGAGTCGCTCCCGAACGCGATGTTCCGGGTGCAGCTCGACAACGGCCATAAGGTCCTGGCCCATATCAGCGGGCGGATGCGGATGCACTACATCCGGATCCTCCCGGACGACCGGGTCGTCGTGGAACTGAGCCCCTACGACCTGAGTCGCGGGCGGATCGTCTATCGGTACAAGTAGGTCCCCCTCCACAGCGGGGGCGGGCCGTACGCGGAACGAATAAGGACTATGAAGGTCAAGCCGAGCGTCAAGAAGATCTGCGACAAGTGCAAGGTGATCCGCCGGCACGGTCGCGTCATGGTGATCTGCGACAACCTGCGCCACAAGCAGCGCCAGGGCTGATGTCGCACGGCCCCACGGGGAGCCCGTCCCAGCGGCGGGCTCGGCACCTGTAGGGCCGCCGGTTCGCGACGCCGGGCGGTTCGACCGCCGGGCGCGCGGAGCCGGAACAAACAAGGCGTGTCTCGCACTCGCGCAGGCGGCTTCCTCCGTGGAAGCCGTACCACGCGGGAGACCCCCGGTCGGAGGCCGGGGCCCTCACCCCGGGCATGGGGAGGGGAAGCGAGGCGCAAGACCTCCGCCACACCGAAGGAGAATGCCCGACCATGGCACGCCTGGTTGGCGTCGACCTCCCCCGCGACAAGCGGCTGGAGATCGCTCTCACCTACATTTTCGGAATCGGCCGCACCCGCGCTCAGGAGATCCTCGAGGCGACGGGCATCAGCCCCGATCTGCGCGTCCACCAGCTCTCGGACGCCGAGCTCGTCCCGATGCGTGACTACATCGAGGCGAACTACAAGATCGAGGGTGACCTGCGCCGCGAGGTTCAGGCCGACATCCGGCGCAAGATCGAGATCGGCTGTTACCAGGGCATCCGGCACCGCAAGGGCCTGCCTGTCCACGGTCAGCGGACGCAGACGAACGCGCGCACCCGCAAGGGCAAGAAGAAGACCGTGGCCGGCAAGAAGAAGCCGGGCAAGAAGTAGTCCTAAGCAGCCCACTCCAGGAGATAGCGCTTAAATGCCGCCGAAGAGCCGCCAGGGCGCACCGAAGAAGGTGCGTCGCAAGGAGAAGAAGAACGTCGCTCATGGGCACGCCCACATCAAGAGCACGTTCAACAACACGATCGTTTCGATCACCGACCCCAACGGGAACGTGATCTCCTGGGCCAGCGCCGGCCACGTCGGGTTCAAGGGCTCCCGCAAGAGCACCCCCTTCGCCGCGCAGATGGCTGCGGAGAACGCCGCTCGCCGGGCCATGGAGCACGGCATGCGCAAGGTCGACGTCTTCGTGAAGGGCCCCGGCTCCGGCCGGGAGACCGCGATCCGGTCGCTGCAGGCGACCGGCCTCGAGGTCGGGTCCATCCAGGACGTGACCCCGGTCCCGCACAACGGCTGCCGTCCGCCCAAGCGCCGCCGCGTCTGAGCTCAGGAGAGATAGAAGGAAATGGCTCGTTACACGGGTCCGGACTGCAAGCTCTGCCGCCGGGAGAAGACCAAGCTCTTCCTCAAGGGCAAGAAGTGCGAGTCCGCCAAGTGCCCCATCGAAATCCGTCCGTACCCGCCGGGTGAGCACGGCCGCGGCCGTCCCAAGGAGTCTGAGTACCAGCTCCAGCTTCGTGAGAAGCAGAAGACCCGCCGGATCTACGGCGTCCTCGAGAAGCAGTTCCACAACTACTACGAGGAAGCCAACCGCAAGACCGGCAAGACCGGCGAGAACCTCCTCCAGATCCTGGAGAGCCGTCTCGACAACGTGGTCTACCGCGCCGGTTTCGCCGAGTCGCGTGACGCGGCCCGCCAGCAGGTGCGCCACGGCCACATCCTGGTGAACGGCAAGAAGGTCGACATCCCGTCGTACCGCGTACGCGAGCACGACATCATCGAGGTCCGCGAGAAGTCGCGCAACCTTCTGCCGTACGAGGTGGCCCGCGCCACCGCCGGCGACAAGACCGTCCCGGCGTGGCTGGGCGTGTCGGCCGACAGCATGCGCATCCTCGTGCACCAGCTCCCGGTCCGCCAGCAGATCGACACGCTGGTCCAGGAGCAGCTCATCGTCGAGCTCTACTCCAAGTAGCAGAGCCCGATTCAAGACCTGTGAGGCCGTACGGCCCGGCACACGCCGGCCGTACGGCATCATGGTGTGTAGGCGAGCGGCGTCAAATAGCGGGCGTCGCCGAACCGAGGGCCGGCCCTCCTTGAGAGCGACAGGACGGCCGTCCCGGATTCAGGAGTAATCCATGCTGATCGCACAGCGCCCGAGCCTCCAGGAGGAGTCGCTCGAGGAGCACCGGTCCAGGTTCATCATCGAGCCGCTGGAGCCGGGCTTCGGCTACACCATCGGAAACTCGGTGCGGCGCACGCTGCTGTCCTCCATCCCGGGGGCGGCGGTCACCAGCATCCGCATCGAGGGCGTGCTGCACGAGTTCTCGACCGTGCCCGGGGTCAAGGAAGACGTCACCGACATCATCCTCAACCTCAAGTCGCTGGTCGTCTCGTCCGAGCACGACGAGCCCGTCGTGATGTACCTGCGCAAGCAGGGCCCCGGTGAGGTCACCGCCGCCGACATCGCGCCGCCGGCCGGTGTCGAGGTGCACAACCCGGACCTGCACGTCGCCACGCTGAACGGCAAGGCGAAGCTGGAGATGGAGCTGACCGTCGAGCGCGGGCGCGGCTACGTCTCCGCCGCGCAGAACAAGCAGCCGGGTCAGGAGATCGGCCGGATTCCGATCGACTCGATCTACTCTCCGGTCCTCAAGGTCACCTACAAGGTCGAGGCGACCCGTGTCGAGCAGCGCACGGACTTCGACCGGCTGATCCTGGACGTCGAGACCAAGCCGTCCATGAAGCCCCGCGACGCGGTGGCCTCGGCCGGCAAGACCCTGGTCGAGCTGTTCGGCCTCGCCAGGGAGCTCAACGTCGAGGCCGAGGGCATCGACATCGGCCCGTCGCCGACGGACGCGGCGCTCGCCGCCGACCTGGCGCTGCCGATCGAGGAGCTCAACCTCACCGTCCGCTCGTACAACTGCCTCAAGCGCGAGGGCATCCACACCGTGGGTGAGCTCGTCGCCCGCAGCGAGCAGGACCTGCTCGACATCAGGAACTTCGGCGCCAAGTCGATCGAAGAGGTCAAGCAGAAGCTGCACGAGATGGGCCTCGCTCTCAAGGACTCCCCGCCCGGATTCGACCCCACCGCGGTCGCCGGCGGAGGGTACGACGACGAGGACGGCGGCTTCATCGAGACCGAGCAGTACTGAGCCGAACCCTGCGGCGCCGGGCCCTTGCCCGGCGCCACAGGTCGTTTCCGGCGGCTCACGGTGATCCGTTGAGCCGGCGGGGGCGGCGATGACAAGTCACGACCGGTACGCCGGTCGGCCCGACCCCGGTACCTGACACGGCCGGGGCGGGTTACCCATGAGGAGCATGAAATGCCCAAGCCCACCAAGGGCACCCGCCTCGGCGGCAGCCCGGCCCACGAGCGGCTGATCCTTTCGAACCTCGCGACCGCGCTCTTCCAGAACGGCCGGATCCGCACCACCGAGGCCAAGGCGAAGCGGCTCCGCCCGCTGGCCGAGAAGCTGATCACCAAGGCGAAGAAGGGCGACATCCACAACCGTCGCCAGGTGCTGACCGTCGTCCGCGACAAGAGCGTCGTCCACCACCTGTTCACGGAGATCGCGCCGACGTTCGCCGAGCGTCCCGGTGGCTACACCCGGATCACGAAGCTGGGCCCGCGCAAGGGCGACGCCGCTCCCATGGCGCTCATCGAGCTGGTGACCGAGCAGCTCAACCCCGTTCGCGTCTCCCGTACGGCGCAGCCGGCTCCGGCCGCCGCTCCGGCCGCTCCGGCGGAGGAGACCACCGAGGAGACCACGGTCGAGGCCGACGAGTCCGCCGAGGTCGTGGAGGCCCCCGAGGCCGAGACCACCGAGGCTGAGACCGCCGAGGCCGGCCAGCCGGCGGAGGGCGACAAGAAGGACGAGGCCTGATCCCCACGAGGATCTCAGGCTCGGCGAGCGGGTCCAGTTTCCCTTCCGGGGATCTGGGCCCGCTCTTCGTTTGCGCGCGGCGGGCCGGTCGTCGCCGGTGGGAGGGATGAGGGTGGACGTCGAGGGGCCGCTGGTGCGGCTGAGGCTCGATCTCGGCTATGAGGGCACCGACTTCTCAGGCTGGGCCAAGCAGCCCGGACGCCGTACGGTCCAGGGGGAGCTGGAGGGCGCGCTCGGCCGCATTCTGCGCCTGGAGCCGCCGCCGGGGCTGACCGTGGCGGGCCGTACGGACGCCGGCGTCCACGCCCGGGGCCAGGTGGCCCACGTGGACCTCCCGCTCTCCGCTCTGGCGGCGGCCTCGGCGAGACGGGCCGCCGTGGTGGACGTGGAGGGCGCGTGGCCGGGGAGCGAGGCTGAGTGGCTCTCCGCGCTGATCAGACGCCTTTCCGGCGTCCTGCCTCCCGACGTCCGCGTCCATGCCGTCAGCGTCGCCCCTGAGGGCTTCGACGCGCGCTTCTCCGCGCTTTCCCGCCGGTACGGCTACCGCGTGAGCGACGCGCCCGGGGGTGTGGACCCGCTGCGCCGTCGTGAGGTGCTCTGGTACGCCCGGCCGCTCGACGTGGACCTGCTGAACGAGGCGTCCGCGCGGCTGCTGGGGGAGCACGACTTCGCCGCGTTCTGCCGCAGGCGCGAGGGGGCGACCACCATCCGCGAGCTCAAGCGGCTCGACTGGGTCAGGGGCGACGACGGGATCATCCTGGCGACCGTGGTCGCCGACGCGTTCTGCCACTCGATGGTCAGGGCGCTGGTGGGCTCCCTGCTCGCCGTGGGCGAGGGCCGTCAGCCCGTCGAGTGGCCGTCCGGGGTGCTGGCGGGAGCCGTACGGGACTCGGGGGTGCACGTCGCGCCCGCGCACGGGCTGACGCTTGAGGAGGTGCGCTATCCGGCCGCCGGGGAGCTGGCCCGGCGTGCCGCCGCGACACGCCGGGTCCGTACGCTCAGCCCGTGACCCGCTTCTCGATCACCTTGGCGGTGTGGTCCCGGAAGGCGCCGCTGACCGGCCCGAGGTTCTTGTCCTTGGCGTCCGGTGTGTGGCCGTCGGCGTAGGTCGCGTAGCTGAACACGATGTAGCGACCCCACACCAGGCCCGCCGCGTACCCACCGGAGATCGCGACGCGGTCGGCGCCGGCCTTCTCGGCGCCGTTGAGACCGCGGAACCAGACGTTGCCCGCCAGGTCCTTGGCCTGGTCGACGGTGAGCGCCGCCTGTTTCGTGGGCAGCACGGCGATTCCGGTGGTGACGGCGTAGTCGCGCTTGCCGTCGACGTATGTGGCCCGGACCACCCGGCTGCACTGCTGGCGGTCCAGCGCCTCCGCGAACGCCCCGGCGGCCGCCTGCCGGCAGTCGTCGGTGATGTTGACCTTGACCCGCCGGAAGGTCCGTCCGGCCAGGGTGACCTTCGGGTCGGGGAACGCCTCGGCGAGCGTGAGCTTGCTGGGGTCGGTCGTCTCGGAGTCGACGATCGTCGAAGCCGGCGGGCTCGCCTGCCCGGTGGCGGCCGGTGGGGCGCCGGTGGCCGACGGAGCCCGGCTGATCGGGGCCTGCGACTCACCCGAGTACGCGTAGAAGGCGGCGGCGCCGATTGCGCCCACGACGACCACGGTGCCCGCGGCCAGCAGGACCCGCTTGACGGTGCCGCCCGTGGGGCCGCCGGGAGCCTTGGCGGGCGCCAGCGGCACGGGGAGGCGGGCGCCTCCTGGCGGGCTGCCGGCGAGCGAGCCCGCGCCGGGCGGCGGCGTCACCTCGAAGCCGGGCGGCGGTGCGGCCTTCCCCGCCCTCGCCGGGGTCACCGGTGTGAAGGCGAACGGGGTCGAGCCAGGCGGGGTGGTGGGGGCCGATTCTGTGGAAGAAGAGGGCATGTGTCCTGGGGGGGTCTCGGATGGGGCCGCCGGCGTCCCGCCGGCGAGTGCGTCGCCGGGGGCGTTCGTCTGGGACGCCATGGGCGGCGCGGCATTGGAGGCGGCGGAAGGATCGCCGGGGGCGGGCCATGAAAGCCCCTCGGGAGGCGTCAGGCCAGGGGTTGGCCATGAAAGCCCCTCAGGAGGCGTCACGCCGGGAAGTGCGGCGTCTGCGAAGCGGGGGGGCGTCGCGCCACCCCCTGGAAGCGCCTGAGGCGACGGCCAGGCGGACGTGGAGGGCGAGAAGCCGTTCGCCGGGGTCGCGGCCCCGGAGATCTCCTCAGAGGCGCCCGCCGCCGCGTGGGCGGATGTCTGGTCGTTCGATTCGCCGGCGTCCGGGAGGGCGCCGGCACCGGGTGGCGGCGCGTCCGCGCCTGAAACCGCGGGTGAGCCGGAGGTGCTCGCGTCCGGTGCCGCGTGGGCGCCTGTACGGGCAGAGCCGGTCTGTCCGGCCCGGGACGGGTCGTCCGCGTCTGCCTGGGGGAGGCACGCGCGTGTCGTGGCCCCCGTCTCCTGCAGCGCGTGGGCTCCCGGCCGGGTGGGCGCGTCGTCGGGCAGGTCGCCCCCGGTCCCGTGGCCGGTGTCCAAGCCGCCAGGTGAGGCGCCGGTGAGATCGGCGGGGGAGTCGCCCGGCGAGGTGCCGGATGCGGGAGCGGACAAACCGGGCTCCGCAGGCGTGGGCGGCGTCGTGCCGGGCCGCTCGCTCGCGGCACCGCCGTCGGCCGGCTCGGCGTCCGCTCCCTGGGCCGCGTACGCCGAGGCGCGCGGGACGTCCTCTCCCGGGGCCATGTACGCGTGGGACGACGCGACCGGAGGGATGTCCGGGGAGAGGACGTCGTCCGGTTGCGTGCGGCCGTCCGGTTGTGTGCGGTCGGGATCGGCCGCCGGCTGATCGTCCCCGTAGACCGCCACAGGGGGCCAGGAGGTGCCGAAACCGGCGGAAGCGTCGCCAGGCTGCTCTCCGGCGGACGGTCGCTGCGGCTCACCGGGGAGACGCGGTGGCCAGACGGGGATGTCGCCGGGCTCGGCGGCGCGGGAGGACAGAGCGCCTGCGGGCTGTTCGGGCGTGCTGTGCTGCTCGGTCGCGCCCGGTCGATCGGTCGCGCCCGGCTGATCGGTCGCGTCAGGCTGACCGGGTGTGCCGTGCTCTGCGGGCTGAGCGGGTTCGGTGAGAGCCGATGGAGTGCCGCCGGGGGCCGGTTGAGCGCTCTGGCCGGACGCGTCCGGCGCGACGGGGCCCGAGCCCTCGGGGCCTGGCAGGGAGGGCGCCTCCGGCGAGGAGGCGGGGGTGCTCGCGGAGGGAGCGTCCGGAGATCTTGTCGCGGCGTCTGCGGGCGGCCAGGCGGGCGCGGGGCCCGTCAAGGGGCCCGAGGGGCCTTCGCCTCCGGCGGGAGCCGCCTGTCCGTGAGGGGCGTTGCCGGCAGGAGGCCGGCCGGGCCAGGCCTGTGCGCCGGTCGCTCCGGCAGAGGGCTGGCTGGGCCAGGTCTGTGCGCCGGTCGATTCGGCGGCGGGCTGGCTGGGCCAGGTCTGTGCGCCGGTCGCTCCGGCGGCGGGCCGGTCAGTGAGGCCTTGGGGCGAGGCGGTCTCCGGTATGGGGGCGGCCCACATCGGGCCTCCGGCCGACCACGTGGGGCCTGGGACCGGGGGTGCGGCCGGCGGAGGCTGCGCACCTGAATGCGGCCATCCGGCTTCGCTGGAGGAATTCGCGGGCGGTTGCACGCTGGAGCCCGCGCCCTGGCCGGTGCCGCCTGTGCCCTGACCAGGGCCGGCGTCCGGCGGCGTCGCCCCGCTGAAGGACGGCGGCGGCTGCCAGGGCTGGGGCTGTGGCGCTGGAGGTTGCCAGGCCGCGGGCTGCCAAGGAGGCGGTGCCTGCCAGGGCTGGGACGGCTGCCAGGGCGGCGTCGTGGGCGGGGTGGAGGCGGATCCCGAGGGCCCTCCGGGGGGCTGTTCGGCCGCACCTGGCCGCGTGGGGTCTTGTTCGGTCGTACCCGGCCGTGTGGGGTCCTGCTCGGTCGTCCCCCGCCAGGTGGCGTCGTATTGCACGGCAGGCGACCACGCCGGACCGCCGGGCTGGGGGGCGGCCGGGAAGCCCTCCTCGGGGCGCCCCTGCGGAGGAAACCGGGCAGGTGCGGGGGCGTCGAACATCGGCGACGTCCTGAACCGCCGCGTCGTCTCTAGGTCCTCGGCCGGGGGCGCGGGCGCGTCCGGCGGACCATAGGTGGCCTCGCCGGGCCGGTACGGGGCGTCCGGAGGGGGCGGGTACGGGGCGTCGGGTCCGGGGCGGTACGGCGTGGCGCCGGGAGCGGGCGTGCTCGGCGGGCCGTAGGCGGCGTCGCCGGGCCGGTACGGGGCGTCCGGAGGGGGCGGGTACGGGGCGTCCGGAGGGGGCGGGTACGGCGCGGCGTCAGAGGGAGCCGGGTACGGCGGGGGCGGATAGGGCGCGGCGTCAGAGGGAACCGGGTACGGCGCGGCGGGCGGCTGCGAATGGTGCGGGGTCAGCCAGCTGAACGCCGAGGCGTCCTCCTCCGGCGCCCATGCCGGTGCCTCGCCTGCGGGCGTCTGGCCGAAGCTCGGCGGGGGCATGGGGGGCGCCCCCGAGCCGTCGGTGTCCGACTCGCGGCGAGTCCCCGCCGTATCGCGTTCCTGTTCGGAACCGGAATCCTGGCCACGCATAGCCGGAAGCGTATAGGCGCGGACGCGATCGCCGTGTCCCTATGGGCGTTTCCCTATGGTCCCGGGGGTGCGCCCGGGGGCCATTTCGACCTCACGAAACGGCCCCCGACCAGACCGGTCTCAGCCGTGGCCGCCGGTGAGGGAGCGGACGTCGAGGGCAGGGAAAACAGTCGTGTCGGTGACGTCCACGGCCGCCTGGTAGAGCCGCTTGAGCTCGTTCTTGGTCGGCTTGTGGCCGTCCTTGAACTGGAACCACAGCAGCACGGCGTAGTGCCCGTGGGTCCAGCCCCCCGCGTACGCCTCGCCGCTGCCGAGCTGCTTGGTCGCGTCGTCCTTGCCGGGGAGCGGCTTGAGGAAGTCCTTGCGCTCCCCGCCGCCGCCCGCCGAGGCGACCTTCTTGGCGGCTGCCGAGGTCTTGAGGTTGGCGACGCCGACGGTGCCGATGATCGTGCCCTTGGCGTCCTTGAAGCTGGCCCGGATGAGCTGGGTGCAGCCGCCGGTCTTCAGCGCCTTGCCGATGTTCGTGCCCGAGATGCCGTCGGAGCACTTCTTCTCCGTGCGGAAGACCGTCCGGGCGTACGACCGCTTGTCGTTGACGACCGTCTTCTTGCCGAACAGCTCCCGGACGGTGAGAGGCACCTTGTCCGTGGCCCGCGAGGCGGCGTAGCCGTACTTGCCCTCCGGAGCCTGGGGGGCGATCGGTGACGCCTTCGGCAGGGCGGTCGGCGTCGGGACGGGTGCGGGCTCGTTGCGGGCGGCGACCCACAGGCCGAGGAAGAGCGCGCCGATGAGGGCGAGCAGGGCCGCCCCGAGGACGATCGGCCTGCGCCACAGGGGGGCCGGGGCGTAGGGATCCCACGGGGGCTCGGCCGGCGGCGGGGCGGCCGTCCTCGCGGCCCGCCTGCCGGGCGGGAGGTCGTCCACCGGCCCCTGGCCCTGTCCGGGCCACGGGGCGGCGCCGCTCGGCTGGTACGGCGACGCGTCTCTGCGTCCCGCATACGGCGACTGCTCGCCGCCGTAGGGCGGCTCCTGGCCGTCGCCGCGGGGCGTCTCCCAGGCGCCGCGGGACGCGTCGTCTCCCCCCCGGTACGGCGGCACGTCCCGGCGGGTGCCGAAGGGGGACCCCTCCCCGCCTCCGTACGGCGGGGCCTCCCGCTGTCGAGGCTGGTCCGGAGGGAGGTGCGGCTGGCGATGTGGTTGCTGGTCGCCGGGATAACCCATGGCCTGAGATTAGTCGGCTATGCGAACAGAAGAGGAATGGTCAGGAATAACCGAAGTCCTCGGTCCACCACGTGGTGTTCCCGTCGAAGGCCATGCCGACCCCGGTCGCCACCAGTTTGCAGGTGAGCAGCGTGCGCCGGTCGCTGCTGCTGGCCATCCAGCCGTGTACGACCCCTTCGGCGGTCTGGAAACCGCGTGCGATGGTCTCCGCGCCGCTGTTGGAGTAGCCGGCGGCGGCCATCCGCTGCCAGGGCGTCGTCCCGTCGGGGGAGGAGTGCTCGAAATTGTCGGAGGCGGCCATCTCCATCGAGTGCGCGCGGGCCGACCGGACGAGGCGGGCGTCCACCCGCAGCGGGCGGCATCCGTACCTGGCGCGCTCGGCGTTGACCAGCCGGACGACTTGGGACTCCAGCTCGGGATCACCGGGGAGGTTGTCCGCCCCGGCCGGGCCGCCTGAGATCTCCGGCGTGACGGTGTTCACCTTGGAGCCGCCGCCCGAGCCGTCGATGAGATGCGAGGGCCGGCCGCCCGCCTCCCGCCTCTTCCCCGCCACCACGTCCTGCTCGGCCATGGGCGTCTCGGCGCGGGCGACGGGGTCGAGACCCGGCCGGTCGCGATTCTCCTGCGCCGGGGCGGTCCGCTCGGGGGTGGGCGTCGGCTGGGAATTGCGCAGGTAGACCTCGTCGACGCCGCTCCTGGCCGCGGTGACCCGTCCGATGACGACGCCGATGAGCAGAACCGCCGTCGCGCATGCGAGCAGCCCCATCAACGTCCCGCTCCGGGGAGCCCATGGAGTATGCCGTTTGTGAGGGGTCTGCCACATACCGCAGTCAAATATAGGCATCTGAAGCATGGGGAAGAAGAGGCCAAGGGGGTCGGATTTAATGAACGTTCAACTGAGGTAGATGTCCGTTCCCCGCGGTGTGTGTTTTGACCACTGGTCGGCGGCACGGTAGTCTGCTTGTTCGTTGTGTGTGGACTGGTCTGCCCGCAGACCGGTGCACGGCGCGTCCGGCGTCTTCTCCCGTACATGTGGAGACGGAGGTTGTCGCCGTGCCTGCGCAACCTACCGAGAGTACACATTCCGACAGAAGGCACTGCCGTGCGCACGTTCTCACCGAAGCCCAACGACGTCGAGCGTCAGTGGTACGTCATCGACGCGACCGACGTCGTGCTCGGCCGGCTCGCCAGCCAGGTAGCGATCCTGCTCCGGGGCAAGCACAAGCCGATCTTCGCCCCGCATGTCGACACGGGTGACTTCGTCATCGTCGTCAACGCCGACAAGATCGCTCTGACGGGCAACAAGCTCGAGCAGAAGAAGGCGTACCGCCACTCGGGCTACCCCGGCGGCCTCCGCTCCGTCTCGTACTCCGAGCTCATGGAGAAGCGCCCGGACCGCGCCGTCGAGAAGGCCGTCCGCGGCATGCTGCCGAAGAACTCCCTCGGCCGGAAGATGGCGAAGAAGCTCAAGGTCTACGCCGGCACCGAGCACCCGCACCAGGCTCAGCAGCCGGTGTCGTACCAGATCACCCAGATCGCCCAGTAATCGCGAGCCAGGAAAGTAAGAGGAGAACCGTGGCCGAGCCCACCGGTATCGAGACGCTCGTCGAGGGCGAGCCTGAGGACTTCTCCCCGGAGGAGTTCCCTTCCGAGTACACCACTGAGTCGGCCCCCGCCGCCGACGGTCCCGTCCGCAAGCCCATCACCACGGGCAACTCGTACGGCACCGGCCGCCGCAAGGAGGCCGTCGCCCGTGTCCGCATCGTCCCGGGCACCGGCAAGTGGACGATCAACGGCCGTTCGCTCGACGGCTACTTCCCGAACAAGGTCCACCAGCAGATCGTCAACGAGCCGTTCGTCGTGCTCGGCGCCGAGGACCAGTTCGACGTCATCGCCCGCATCGACGGCGGCGGCGTGACCGGCCAGGCCGGCGCCCTGCGCATGGGCCTGTCCCGCGCGCTCGCCGTCCTGGACGCCGAGGTGAACCGGCCGCCGCTGAAGAAGGCCGGCTTCCTCACCCGTGACGCCCGCGCCACGGAGCGGAAGAAGTACGGCCTCAAGAAGGCCCGTAAGGCTCCGCAGTACAGCAAGCGTTAAGTTGGGACGCCTCTTCGGCACCGACGGGGTACGTGGGGTCGCCGGTCGCGACCTCACCGCGGAGCTGGCCATGGACCTGTCCGTGGCCGCGGCGCATGTCCTCGGCGATGCCGGGGCGTTCCACGCCAGCGTCGGGCGGCGTGGCCGCCCGATCGCCGTCGTAGGCCGGGACCCGCGGGCTTCAGGAGAGTTCCTGGAGGCCGCAGTGGTCGCCGGCCTGGCGTCGTCCGGCGTGGACGTGCTCCGGCTCGGCGTGCTGCCGACCCCGGCGGTCGCTTACCTGACATCGGCACTGGGGGCCGACCTCGGTGTCATGCTCTCCGCCTCGCACAACCCCGCGCCCGACAACGGGATCAAGTTCTTCACCCGCGGCGGCTACAAGCTGCCGGACGCGGTGGAGAACGAGATCGAGCAGCGGCTCGGGGAGAAGTGGGACCGCCCTGTCGGCCCGTCCGTGGGCCGGGTCAGGGAGGCGTACGGCGAGGCGGACCGTTATGTCTCGCACGTGCTCACCACGCTGCCGCACCGCCTCGACGGGCTGCGGGTCGTCGTGGACTGCGCGCACGGCGCCGCTCACATGGTCGCTCCTGAGGCGCTGCTGCGTGCGGGGGCCGTCGTCGAGACCATCGGCACGGCGCCCGACGGGCTGAACATCAACGACGGCGTCGGCTCGACCCATCTGGGCCCCCTGCGCGAGGCCGTCGTCGAACGCGGCGCCGACCTGGGGATCGCCTACGACGGCGACGCCGACCGCTGCCTCGCGGTGACCGGCGACGGCGAGGAGGTCGACGGCGACCAGATCATGGCGATGCTGGCGCTGGCGATGCACGCCGACGGCCGCCTGGTGAAGAACACGGTCGTCGCGACCGTGATGTCCAACCTGGGGTTCAAGATCGCCCTGAGGAACTCCGGTCTGACCGTGGTGGAGACCGCCGTGGGCGACCGGTACGTCCTGGAGGCGATGCAGGAGGGCGGCTTCACCCTGGGCGGGGAGCAGTCCGGCCATGTGATCATGCTGGATCACGCCACGACCGGCGACGGCCTGCTCACTTCGCTCCATCTGATGGCCGAGATGGCGCGGAGCCGGCGTCCGCTGTCCGAGCTCGCCTCGGTCATGACGAAGCTGCCGCAGGTCCTCGTCAACGTGCGTGACGTGGCCAAGTCGAAGGCGTCCGACCCCGAGCTGCTCGCGGCGGTCGCCAAGGCCGAGGCGGAGCTGGGCGACGGCGGCCGGGTGCTGATCCGGCCGAGCGGGACCGAGCCCATGATCCGCGTCATGGTCGAGGCCGGGTCGCACGAGCAGGCCGCATCGATCGCGGACCGTCTGGCGGAGGTCGTCCGCACGGTCTGCGCATGATGTGACGCAGGGATCGTCACGACGCCCGGCGGGGGGATGTCCCCGGCGGGCGTCGCTGCGTCTGCGACCTGTACGCCCCGGGTCACGGCCATGGTCGCGGCTCTGGTCACTGCTCCGCGAGGCGGGTCAGGGCCGTGCGGAGGGCGCGGCCGGTCTTCGAAGGTCGCGAACGCCCTGACGCGGTCAGTCCTCGCCGGAGAACCTCTCCCAGGCGGACTGCCGTGTCATGCCCAGCGCGCCGCCGATCCTGGCCCAGGTGACGCCCCGATCGCGCAGACGGCCCACCCACACCTTCATGTCGGCCTCGATCTGCGCGCCCACCGAGGCGACGCGCGGCAGGAACTCCAGGATCTCCTCGTCGGTCATGGTGTCCGGCCAGGGGATCCGTTCGACGTCCGGGGGATCGGCCGGCATGCCGAGGATGCTGTTGCACAGCTGCACGCACTGGTCGCAGATGTAGACGCCGGCGCCGGCGATCAACTTGGTGACTTCGGTCTTCGGTTTGCCGCAGAACGAGCATCGGATGTCCTGGTCGGCGAGTGAGGGGGCAGGCATGTCGCTTCCTGAAGACAGTTGTCAGGCATCTCCTGACGAGTGATCGTCAGCCTACGATGTCAGGTGCCCCCTGACAAGCCGTCCGCGACGATCGGTCCACCGAAACGGAAGGACCCCGCCAGGCACGCGCCCGGCGGGGTCCTCCATGGCGGGAGTGGCTAGTCGTCGCCGGTGAGTGACAGCGTGCGGAGGCGCTGCCCGGCCCACAGCAGCGCGCCGAGCGTGACAATGATCATCGCGGGTATGGCGAAGCCGAGCGTGACGTCGGTCGAGAAGAACGGCGACGACGACACGTGGTCGGCGATCGACTGGGCCCACTGCTGGATCGAGAACTTCCTCGCGCCCGGCACGTAGTTGCCGACGACGCCCTCCCATACCAGCGCGTAGATCACGCCGACCGTGACGGCGTGCCGGGTGATGACGCCCAGCAGCAGGAACACCGCCGCGTAGGCGACCCCCCCGAACAGCGCTCCGAGCGTGAAGCCGGACGCCACCCCGGACTCGCCTCCGGTAAGCAGGTACGCCGCGATGTACGTCGACACCGCCCCGAACGCGACGACGAGCGAGGCGGCGACGACGAACTTGGTCACCGCGATCACCGGCCGGGAGATCGGCTTGGCCAGCAGGTGGATGATCGTGCCGTCCTCGATCTCCGGCGCGATCACGCCGGTGCCGGCGATCAGCCCGAGCAGCGGCAGCATCGTGCCCACCGCGAACGACTGCATCAAGATCACTGCTGTGTGCTCGTTCGGCCCGCCGATGAGCCGCAGCAGCGCGGCGATCGCGATGAGCGCCACCGGAAGCAGCACCAGCAGCCAGATCCTCTTGCGCCCGAGCATCGCCCGGTACGTGATGTCCGCCACCACGGTGTTCATCTGTCTCGCTCCGCTCGAGTGCTCGACGCGCCGTCTCGTGTGTTCATCGGGCGCTCCCGGAGATCAGGTAGGAGAAGACGCTCTCCAGGTCCTCGTCGGTGGGGGACAGCTGCCAGAGGTGGACGCCGAGGTCGCGGGCGATGCGCGGCAGCAGGGCGGTGAAGCGGCGGAAGTCGACCGCCTGCACCTCCAGCCCCTGCTGCGTGAGGGAGACCGCGCTCGACGAGGGGTCGCCGATCAGCGCGGCGGCCAGCCTGCGGTCGTCGCTCGACCGCACCCGGAACAGGTGCGGCCGGTCCGTCATCCGCCGCCGGATCTCCCGGTAGTCGCCGGAGGCGGCGTGCCGCCCGGCGACGAGGACCTCGATGTGATGGGCGACCCGCTCCACCTCTTCGAGGATGTGCGAGCTGAACAGGATGGTCCGCCCCTCCTCGCCCATCCGGCGGACCAGCTCCATCAGGTGCAGCCGCTGCCGGGGGTCCATGCCGTTGAACGGCTCGTCGAGGAGCAGCACCCCGGGGTCGTGGACGAGGGCGGCGGCCACCTTGACCCGCTGCCGCATGCCCTTCGAGTACGTCTCGATGCGGCGGTCCCTGGCGCCCGCCATCTCCACGAGGTCGAGAGCGCGCATGGCGGCCTCGGCGGGGGAGGGAAGCCGGTGCAGGCGGGCGGCCGACAGCACGAACTGCCAGCCGGTGAGGAAGCCGTAGACGGCCTCCCTCTCCGGGACGAGGCCGATCGTGCGGTAGACGTCGTGGTTGCGCCAGATGGGCCGGCCGTCGAGAGTCGCGGTGCCGCTCGACGGCGCGAGGAATCCGGCCATCATGTGCAGCAGCGTCGACTTCCCGGCGCCGTTGGGGCCGAGCAGGCCGGTGACGCCGGGCCCGACCGTCATCGTGACGTCGTTCACCGCCACGACGTTGCCGTACCAGCGCGACACCTGGCCGAGCTCGACGACTCCCTGCCGGGTGGTCACCGGTGACGTGGTCGTGGTCATCAGGAGGCGGCCTTCCGGTAGCGCAGGAGGATGCCCGTCACCGCGACGGCGATGACCGCCACCACGATGAAGCACGGCCACGGGCCGGGCGGGTAGCCGTCCCCGTTGGACGGATCGACCCCGAACAGGGCCACCTGGACGGCGTCGACGAGGAAGAAGGGGTTGGCCAGCAGCGCCCATCGGGCGGCGGCCTCGTGGCCGACCGACAGCAGCACGCCGTAGAAGACGGTCGAGACGCCGGCGGTGAACATGTAGAACGCGATCACTGTCGCCACGCCGAGCCCGCGGCGCGGGGTGAACGACGCCAGCGCGATGCCGAGCGAGGAGAACAGCAGGGCGTAGACCACGGCCCCCACCATCGCGGCGACGTAGGCGGAGGTGCGCGGAGGGCCGGGCAGGTCGACCAGCAGCTCGCCCACGTACACCACTGTCAGCGGCACGGCCAGCAGCAGGAACAGCGCGACCGACAGCGCGGCCAGCTTGGCCACGACGTAGTCGACGACCGACACGGGGCGGGACAGGTACAGCGGCAGCACCTTGAACCGCAGGTCCGGGGCGACGAGGTACGGCGACTGCGCGGCGAGGAAGACGGCGATGACGGCCTGCATCCAGATCGCGTAGTTCGTATAGTTCCCCAGCTTCTGCGCGGCCAGAGCCATCGCGCCTATGAGCACCACGGCGGGGAGGAACATGATCGCCGTCAGCAGCAGCGGCATGATCTTGGCTCTGGCGGGCCGTCCGAGGCCGAAGACACCGCGCAGGCTCTGCACGGCGAGGGCGACCGTGGCGCTCGCGCGGCCCAGGCGGGGCCCGTCGTAGTGGCGGTATCCGATGTCGTGGATGACCGCTGTGGGCTGGGATGTCATGCCACCGGCTCCTTGAACACGTCTTCGATACGGCCGCGGCGCTGCTCCAGCCGTACCAGGCTGAGGTTGAGGTCGCAGACCGCGTCGCGCACGGCGTCGTACGTCCGCCCGGGGTCGGCTCCCGCCGGCACCCGCACGGTCAGCACCCGGCCCTCCACGGCCACCTCCTCGCCGATCCCGGCCAGCCGGTCGGCGAGCGGCCGCCAGCCCTCCTCGACCTCGACGGCGATGCTCTCGCTGGCCCGGGTGAACTCGCGGATGGCCGACGACCGCAGCAGCCGCCCGCCGTCGATCACGATGACGTGGTCGCAGACCCGTTCCAGCTCTCCCAGCAGATGGGAGGTGACCAGCACGCTGATGCCGAACTCGGTCCCGATGCGCCGGATCAGGGCGAGCATCTCGTCGCGGCCCTGCGGGTCGAGGCCGTTGGTGGGCTCGTCCAGGAAGACCAGCCGGGGGTCGTGCACGAGCGCCTGGGCGAGCTTGACCCGCTGGCGCATGCCGGTGGAGTAGCCGCCGATGGGCCGGTAGCGCTCCTCGTCGAGCCCGACGTGGCGCAGCGTGTCGGCGGCGCGCTCCCGGGCGGCGGTACGCGGCAGCCCGGACATCCTGGCCATGTGGACGACGAACTCGGTGGCCGACACGTCCGGGGGCAGGCAGTCGTGCTCGGGCATGTAGCCCACCGCCCGCCGGATCTCCTGACCCTGGGCGGCCGGCTCCATGCCGAGCACGCTGGCCCGGCCCGCGGTGGCCGGCAGCAGGCCGAGCAGGATCTTGATCAGCGTCGACTTGCCCGCGCCGTTCGCGCCGACCAGGCCGGTGACCCCCGTCCCGGCCGCCACCGTCAGATCGTCGAGCGCCGTGACGCGGGGGAACCGCTTGGTCAGCCCCTCGGTTGCGAAGCTCGGGATGGTGCTGGTCGTCATGGCCCGAACCCTATCCGTCCGGGCGCCGGACCGGCCTCCCCCGAACGTAGGATCCGGGACTACGCCTGCGGTATCGCGTGAAACGGGCCGTCATACCCGTTCGCGCGCCGGCCGGGCCCCGCCGCCGAACTTCGACCACAGGAGCCGTTGCATGAACAGCGTCACGGCTCCGGCGATGACCATGCCGGCGACGTTGACGGCGAGTTGCAGCAGCGACCCGCGGACCTCCGTCCAGCGTCCCAGCGCGAGCGCCACCGCCATGTAGCCGGCGGCGGGCACCGTGGTCACCGAGATGAACACGCCCACCAGCGCCGACGACTTCCCCGCGGTGATCGACAGGACCCCGGCCGCTCCGGCGAGCACGGCCACGATGAACGACCACCGGTCCGGCGTGACGATGAACCGCACCTCGTCGCCCCGCCGGAGGTCCTCCTGGCCGATCCAGCCGAGGCCGCGCGAGACGAGGGCGCAGGCGAGGGTCACGGCGATCGCGACGGCGAACCCGGCCAGCAGGGTCCGGGCCGCCGAGCCGACCAGCGGCCAGCGGCGGCGCAGCAGGCCGAACGACAGGGCCGCCACCGCGCCGAACTCCGGCCCGAGGACCATGGCGCCGACGATGAGGATCTGCGACGGGATGAGCACGCCGATCGCGGCGATCTGGGTGGCGATGGCGAGGAAGGCGAGGAATGCCCAGGTGATCCGGCTTTCGTCGGCCACCCGCCGCTCGAACTGGTCCCAGACGACCGCGTCGTCCCCCGCGCCCGGCGCCCTCGCCTCCGCCTCGTCGGCGCCCCGGGAGATCGACAGCTCCAGATCCTCGGCCGTGATGGATCCGTCCCGGTCGACGCCGAGGTCCTTCAGCTCGCCGATGACGGTGTTGGCGGCCTCCCGGGCCACGTCGGCGAGGATCACGTCCCCCTCGGGCCGCCGGGCGGCCTTGGCGAGCAGCACGACGTTGGTGACACCGGCCGTCCCGTCGAGCACCTCGAGGACCCGGTCCGTCCGCTCGAACGGGGCGATCACCCGTAGATGCAGCACAACCCCGATTATGTACGGCCCGGCCTACGTACGGCGCAGCCGTACCTGCCGGATGGAGTGGTCGGGGCCCTTCCTGAGGATGAGGCCGGCCCGCCCGCGCGTGGGCGCGATGTTCTCGACGAGGTTGCGCTCGTTGATGTCGCGCCACACATCCTCGGCGAACGCCGTCGCCTCCTCGTCGGACAGGTCGGCGATGTACTGGAAGTACGACTTGGGATCGGAGAAGGCGGTGCGGCGCAGCTTGTGGAACCGGCCGACGTACCAGCTCCGTATGTCCTCCACCTTGGCGTCGACGTAGATCGAGAAGTCGAAGTAGTCGTTGACCGCCAGCGCGGCCGGGGGCGCCGGCTGCAGGACGTTGAGGCCCTCCACGATCAGGATGTCCGGCCTGCGCACGGTCTGCACCGCGCCGGGGACGATGTCGTACTCCAGGTGGCTGTAGACCGGGGCGTTCACCGAGGGACGGCCCGCCTTCACCTCGGCCACGAACCGGACGAGCGCCCGCCGGTCGTAGCTCTCCGGGAAGCCCTTGCGGTGCATGATCCCCCGCTCCTCCAGCACCTTGTTGGAGTGGAGGAAACTGTCGGTGGTGACCAGGTCGACCCGCGGGTGCTCGGGCCAGCGGGCCAGCAGCGTGTGCAGCAGCCGCGCCGTGGTCGACTTGCCGACCGCGACGCTGCCCGCGATGCCCAGCACGTACGGCGGGGGCGCCTCGTGCTCGCCGAGGAACGCGCCGACGGCCGCGCTGCGCTGCCGGGAGCCGGTGAAGTGGAGGTTGAGCAGGCGGGTGAGCGGCAGGTAGATGTCGGTCACCTCGGCCAGGTCGATGGGGTCGTCGACCCCGCGCAGCTCCTCCAGCTCGTCCTCGGTCAAGGTGAGCGGCGTGTTCTTGCGCAGGTCCCGCCACTGCCGCCGGCTGAGCTCGACGTACGCGTCCCCATCTGCCACGTCGGAAGCGTATCGATCGCGCCGGGGATGGGAACCGCGGGGTCGTGCACAGCCTGTGGATGAAAATCGATGGATTACTCGC
This sequence comes from Microbispora sp. NPDC049125, assembly GCF_040802045.1. NCBI lineage: Bacteria > Bacillati > Actinomycetota > Actinomycetes > Streptosporangiales > Streptosporangiaceae > Microbispora > Microbispora sp. NPDC049125. Next base: position 296,434 of record NZ_JBEZDW010000006.1, read on the forward strand.
GGTCATGAGTGGGAATGAGGGCGCTCCCGCTGCGTACGCTGGCCGTGTGATCGTGGGCATCGGAGTCGACCTGGTCGAGGTGGCGCGGCTCGGGGAGGCCCTGGAGCGTACGCCGGGGCTGCGCGGCCGCCTGTTCACCGAAGGGGAGCGCGGGCTGCCGCTGGTGTCGCTGGCCGCACGTTTCGCCGCCAAGGAGGCGGTCGCCAAGGCTCTCGGCGCCCCCGCCGGCCTGCGGCATCTCGACGCCGAGGTCGTCCGCGAGCCCAGTGGCAGGCCGGTGCTGCGGATCACGGGGAAGGCGGCCGAGGTGGCCGGCGCGCTCGGGGTCCGCACATGGCACCTTTCCCTATCCCACGACGGTGGCATGGCGGTCGCCTACGTGATCGCCGAGTCCTGACCCCGCCACGACACCGTCACGCGCCCCGCCGGGAGGCGCTGATCGCGGTCGCGGCCGCCGGAGGCTACCGTCGGACGCATGCGGACCGCCTACACCTCCGACCAGATCCGAGCCGCTGAGCTGGCGCTGATGGCGAAGCTCCCCGAGGGGACGCTGATGGAAAGGGCCGCCGCCGGGCTCGCCGCGGTCTGCGCGAGCCTGCTGTCCGGGACGCGCGGCCGCGTGTACGGCTCCCGCGTCGTGGTGCTGGCCGGTGGTGGCGACAACGGCGGCGACGCCCTGTACGCGGGCGCCCGGCTCGCCCGTCGGGGGGCGCGGGTGACGGCGGTCCTGGCGGGATCCCGCACCCACGAGGGCGGCCTGGCCGCGCTGATCGCCGCAGGCGGCAGGGCCGCCCCGTTCGAGGAGGAGCCGGCCCGGCGCCTCGTCGGGCAGGCGGACGTCGTCATGGACGGCCTCGTCGGCATCGGCGGCGCGGGAGCGCTGCGGGAGCCGTACGGGACGCTGGCCGGGCTGACGGGCGGGACCGAGGGGATCGTCGTCGCGGTGGACGTGCCGAGCGGGGTGGACGCGAGCACCGGCCGCGTCGAGGGCCCGGCGGTGCGGGCGCACATGACGGTGACGTTCGGCGCGTACAAGAACGGCCTGCTGATCGACCCCGGGGCGGAGTTCGCCGGCGCCGTCGAGCTGGTCGACATCGGCCTGGGCCCGCATCTGCCCGATCCAGACGTCGCGGCGCTGGCCCGCGACGACGTGGCGGGCCTCCTGCCCCGGCCGGGAGCCGAGAGCGACAAGTACCGCCGGGGCGTCGTCGGCGTCGTCGCCGGCAGCGACAGGTACACCGGGGCGGCCGTGCTGTCGGCCGGCGGCGCGGTGCGCGCCGGGGCCGGACTGGTCCGCTTCGCGAGCTCCGGTGAGCCGGTGCGGCAGGTCAGGGCCCGCTGGCCGGAGGCGATCACCACCGTGCTCGACCCGTCGTCCGGCCCGGAGCGCGTACTCGACGAGGTCGGGCGCGTGCAGGCGTGGGTCCTCGGCCCCGGTCTCGGCACCGGTTCCGAGGCGCACGTGGTGGCCCAGGCCGTTTTGTCGACCGGGCTGCCCGTGCTCGTGGACGCCGACGGGCTGACCCTGGTGGCGAAGGACCCGGCGCTGCTGCGCAGGTCCGCCCCCACGGTGATCACTCCGCACGCGGGGGAGCTGTCGCGCCTGCTGGGAGTGCCGCGCGAGCGGATCGAGGCCCGGCGCCTGGAGAACGTCCGGCGTGCCGCCGCCGAGCTGGGCGTGACCGTGCTGCTCAAGGGCTCGACCACGCTGATCGCGGAGGACGGCCGGCCGGTGCGGGTCAACCCGACCGGCACGCCGTGGCTGGCCACCGGCGGCACCGGCGACGTGCTGTCGGGCATCGCGGGCGCTCTGCTGGCCGCCGGGCTGTCCGGCTACGACGCGGCCTCCTGCGCGGCGTACACCCACGGGCTGGCCGCGCGCGCGGCGGCGAGAGGCGGCGCGGGCCGTGGGGAAGAGGGCCGCGGGGAGGGGCCGATCGCCGCGCTGGACGTGGCCCAGGCGCTCCCTGAGGCCCTGCGCACGCTCTGACGTGGGGTGACGACGCGCCCAGGATTGTCTCGTCCACTGAGGTCCACCTGACACACTGGTGAAGTGAGCTTTCCGACCGCGCGCCTCGCGACCCCGGCGCAGGCCCGCGTAGACCTCTCCGCGATCCGGCACAACGTGCGGCTGCTGGCCGCGCACGCCGGCGGCGCCGATCTGATGGCCGTGGTCAAGGCCGACGCGTACGGCCACGGCGTGGTCCCCGTGGCCGAGGCGTGTCTGGAGGCGGGGGCGACCCGGCTCGGCACGGCCTTCGTCCGTGAGGCGCTCGTCCTGCGCGAGGCGGGCGTCACCGCGCCGATCATGTCGTGGATCGTCACGCCCGGCGAGCCCCTCGACGAGGCGGCCCGGCAGGGGATCGAGCTGTCGGCGGCCGCGCCGTGGGCCCTCGACGAGATCGCCGCCGCGGCCCGCCGTACGGGCCGGACCGTCCGCCTGCACCTCAAGGCGGACACCGGCATGTCCAGGGGCGGCGCCTCGGCGGCCGAGTGGCCGGCGCTCGTGGAGCACGCGCTGGCCGCCCAGGCCGGGGGCGCGATCGAGATCGCCGGGCTGTGGTCCCACCTCGCCTGCGCCGACATTCCCGGTCACCCCTCCATCGAGCGGCAGCTCGACGCGTTCGAGGACGCGCTCGGCGTGGCCGACAAGGCCGGCGTGCCGAGCGGTGTGATCCGTCACATCGCCAACTCGGCCGCCACGGTGAACCTGCCCCGCGCCCGGTTCGACATGGTCCGTGCGGGGATCGCGGTCTACGGGCTGAGCCCCATCCCCGAGATGGGCGATTTCGGGCTCCGGCCCGCCATGACGCTGACCGCCCGGCTCGCCCAGGCCAAGCGCGTCGCCCCCGGGTCCGGCGTGTCCTACGGCCATCTGTACGTCACGGAACGGGAGACCACGCTTGGCCTGGTCCCTCTCGGGTATGCGGACGGCATCCTGCGGAACGCGACGAACCGGGCGGAGGTGCTGGCAGCGGGGCGGCGGCGGCGGATAGCCGGCCGGGTGTGCATGGACCAGTTCGTCGTGGACCTCGGTGACGACCCGGCGGAGGCGGGGGACGAGGTGGTCCTGTTCGGGCCCGGCGACCACGGTGAGCCGACATGTCAGGAGTGGGCGGATTCCCTGGGCACGATCACTCATGAGATCGTGACCAGGATCGGATCCCGCGTGCCACGCGTCCACATCGGCGGACGCTGAGCCGCGGCTGCGAGGAGGGCAGGAATGAGCACACGTCGCAAGGTCGGGATCGCGGGAGCGGTCGTCGGCGCGGCGTCGGCGGGCGTGGCCGCGGCCACGCTGGCGAAGAGGTACGCGGTGGGCCGGATCCGGCTGCGCCCCGACCTGGAGGCCAGCGAACCCTTCGGCGAGCTGAGCGGACGCGCCGTCACGCTGACGACCTCGGACGGCGTTTCGATCCACGCCGAGGTCGACGGGGCCGAGGACGCGCCGCTCACGGTCGTGTTCTGCCATGGCTACTGCCTGTCGTCGGACTCGTGGCACTACCAGAGGCGGGACCTGCGCGACTCCTACCGGCTGGTCCTGTGGGACCAGCGCTGCCACGGCGGCTCCGCCCGCGCCGACGCGGGCGACTGCACGATCGAGCGGCTCGGCGAGGATCTCGCGCTCGTGCTGGAGGAGCTCGTCCCCGGTCCCTGCGTGGTCGTCGGCCACTCCATGGGCGGTATGACGATCATGGCGCTCGCGGAGCGGCGGCCGGAGCTGTTCGGCGACAAGATCCGCGGGGTCTCGCTGATCTCCACCTCCGCGGGCAAGCTGGCCGAGCTGACCCTGGGGCTGCCGGCCCTGGTGTCGAAGGTCGTCAACCTGGCCGTGCCGTCCGCCGTGTCCGTCATGCGCAGGAGCGGCGCCCTGGTCGACCGCGGCCGGGCGGCAGGGACCGACCTGTCCTTCCTGGCGCTGCGCTACCTGGGCTTCGGCGACCCCAAGAACGTGAGCCCCACGCTGGTCGACTTCGTCGAGTCCATGATCCGCGCCACGCCGTCCGAGGTCATCGCCGACTTCTACCCGGCGCTGATGACGCACGACAAGCTGACCTCGCTGGACGTGCTCAACAAGGTCCCCACCGCGATCATCGTGGGGGAGCGCGACTGGCTGACCCCGCTCGACCACAGCAGGGCGATCGCGGCCGCCGTGCCGACCTCCCAGCTGTCCGTCGTGGCGGAGACCTCTCACCTCGTGCAGCTTGAGCGGCCCGACGCGGTGAACGAGGCTCTGCGGGAGCTGCTGAAGCGCGCGGAGAGGGGGAACCCGTGATCGGGGCGGAGTTCCGCGCGGAGACGGCGGAGGAGACGCGGGCGCTGGGCGCCCGGCTCGCAGAGCTCCTGCGCCCCGGCGACCTGGTCGTGCTGAGCGGGCCGCTGGGGGCGGGGAAGACCACGCTGGTGCAGGGCATCGCCGAGGGCCTCAAGGTCCGCGGGCCGATCACCTCCCCCACGTTCGTGATCGCGCGTGTGCACCCGTCGTTGTGCGGCGGCCCCGCGCTGGTGCACGCGGACGCCTACCGGCTGGGCGGGTCGCTGGAGGTCGACGACCTCGACCTCGACGCGTCGCTGGAGGAGTCTGTCACCGTCGTCGAGTGGGGCGAGGGCCTGGTCGAGGGGCTCTCCGAGGACCGCCTGGAGGTCCGCGTCGAGCGCGGCGCCGAGGGCGAGGAGCGCGTGGTGAGCCTCACCGGCGCCGGCGCGCGGTGGACGGCGGGCGCGCGGATCTAGGCCGGTAGTGGCCGCTGTCCTTGACGTGGAGCGCCCTTCCTGTGGAACATCTGCGAAAAGAAGATCTTTCGCCATGGATTGGCATAGGTTTTCTGGGTAGATGAACTGCGTGGGAGAGGTGGGCCGATGACCAGGGTCACGCAGGTCGCTGTCGCGGGGTCGGTTCTGCTCGGCGCGCTCGGGTGTACGGCCCAGGCCGATACCTCCGCCCCCAGCCCGACGATCACCCTCACCCCGGCCCTTCCGTCGCCGCTCGTCACGATCTCCCGCCAGGACATCGGCGTCGTGGTCACCCCGGCCCGGCTCACCGGCGGATCGACCAAGAGCGTCCACATCACCGCCCGGTGCCCCGTCCCCCAGGGTGGGCCCGAGTATCGCGCGACCGCACACTCCGACGCGTTCACCGGCCTGGTCACGCTGGTGCCGACGACGTCCGCGACGCCGTCGTCCGCCACCGTCGTCCCGGAGGTCCGGGGCATCGCGACGACCCGGGCCGACGCCAAGCCCGGCGGCTACAAGGTCCAGGTGCGCTGCGAGGCGACCAACGACATCGGCAGCGCCTCGTTCCGGATCGTGGCCCCCGGGTCGCCGACGCGTACGAACTTCCCGACGAGGGCCCCCCACGCGGGCGGCGGCGGCACGGCCGCCGGGGGCCCGGCCGACGACACCGGCCTCCCGACGGGCGTCACGGTCGTCGTACTGCTGGCCGCCCTCGCCGCCGGGGTCGCCGTGGTCCGTAGGCGTTCAGGAGCCTGACCTTGGCGGTATCCACCCGGTGGGTGGTCGTCGCCGGGATCGTCACGGGGGTGGCGCTGTTCATGGCGAACGGCGACAGGGGCGACCACCCGCAGGAGGAGCGGCCCGCGGTGGTGCCGAAGCGGATCGACATCCCCGCGCTGAGTCTCAAGGCCCCCCTGATGAAGCTGGGGCTGTCCGACGAGGGCGACGTCGAGCTGCCGCCGTTCGACCGGCCGTCCACCGCCGGGTGGTACACCGGCAGCGCCGTGCCCGGTGAGCCGGGGGCCTCCGTCATCATCGGGCACGTCGACACCAAGACCGCCCCCGCCGTGTTCTACCGGCTGCGCGACCTGCGCAAGGGCGCCCTGGTGAAGGTGGCGCGCAGCGACGGCGAGACCGCCGAATACCGCGTGGACTCCGTCGAGCGCGTGTCCAAGGACAGCTTCCCGGCCGAGCGCGTCTACGCCGAGGACGGCCTGCGGCTGATCACCTGCGGCGGCGACTTCGACTGGTCCCGGCACGAGTACCGCGACAACATCATCGTCTACGCCTCCTTCGTCCGGGACACCTGACCGCGCCTTCGCGACCGCGTGGGGCGGACCGGCACCTTCGCGCAGCGACTACGCTTGACCTCCGTGCTTGTCTTGGCCTTCGACACCGCCACTCCCGCCGTCACGGCAGCGTTGCACGACGGCGGCCACGTGCTGGCCGAGTCGACGACGATCGACGCCCGCCGGCACGGGGAGCTCCTCGCGCCCGCCGTCGAGCGGGTCCTGCGCTCCGCCGGAGCCACGCTCCGCGACGTCACCGCCATCGTGGCGGGAACCGGCCCCGGGCCGTACACCGGGCTGCGCGTCGGGCTGATGACCGCGACCGCGCTCGCGACGACGACGGGCGCGCCGGCGTTCGGCGTGTGCACGCTCGACGCGCTCGCGTATGCCCACGCGGATGACGTCGAGGACGCGGGGAATGTGACCGGGCCGTTCCTCGTCGCCACCGACGCGCGCCGCAAGGAGGTCTTCTGGGCCCGGTACGACGCCGGCGGCGCCCGGCTCGACGGCCCGCGCGTGGACCGGCCGCAGGACCTGCCGGGCGAGCTGCCCGTCGTCGGGGCGGGCGGCCGGATGTACGCGGAGATCATCGGGCCGGGCAGGCTCACCGGGCCGGAGCATCCCTCCGCCGGGGCCCTGGCGGCTCTCGCGGCCGGTCTGCTCGCCGATCTGACGCCGGACGAGGCGGCGGCGCTCGCCCGGATGCCGGAGGGCCGCGTCGACTCCGTGGACAAGGCGAGTGAGCTGGGCGTTCTCGGCCCGCCCCGGCCCATCTACCTGCGCCGCCCCGACGCGCAGGTGCCCGGCGCGCCCAAGAGGGTGACGGCGTGACCCGCGCCGGAAGGTCCCCCCGCGGCCGGTACGGCGGAGCCCTCCGATGAGGGCGGTCCCATGACGCGGGCCACCGCCGTGCTCCGCCGGATGACCGCGGACGACCTTTCCTCGGTGATGGAGGTCGAGCGGGCCACCTTCCCCGCCGACGCGTGGAGCGAGGCGATGATGCGCGGCGAGCTGCGCGACCAGCCGCGCACCCGCCACTACGTGGTCGCCGAGGTGGACGGCCGGATCATCGGCTACGCCGGGCTGGCCGTCGCCGCCGACCAGGCCGACGTCCAGACGATCGCGGTGCTGGCCGAGCACCGCCGTTCCGGCATCGGCACCGCGCTGATGGACGCGCTGCTCGCCGAGGCCGCGCGTCGGGGCGCGGACGCGGTCTTCCTGGAGGTGCGGGCCGACAACCCGCCCGCGCAGGCGATGTACGAGAGGTTCGGATTCGCCGCGCTCGGCGTCCGGCGCCGCTACTACGAGGACGGGACGGACGCCATCACCATGGTCAAGAGCCTCACCGAGCGAGGGAGCGGTCATGAGCAGGCCTGACGAGCCGGTCGTCCTGGGAATCGAGACGTCCTGCGACGAGACCGGCGTCGGCATCGTCCGCGGTCACACGCTGCTGGCCAACACGATCGCCTCCAGCATGGAGGAGCACGCCCGGTTCGGCGGCGTGGTGCCCGAGGTGGCCTCGCGGGCCCATCTCGAGGCCATGACGCCGACCGTGGAGGGCGCGCTCGCCGCGGCGGGCCTGAAGTTCTCCGACGTCGACGCGATCGCCGTCACGGCCGGGCCCGGCCTCGCGGGCGCCCTGCTGGTCGGGGTCGCCGCCGCCAAGGCGTACGCGCTCGGCCTCGGCGTCCCGCTCTACGGGGTCAACCACCTTTCGGCCCATGTGGCGGTCGACCAGCTCGAACACGGCCCGCTGCCCAAGCCCGCGATCGCGCTGCTGGTCTCCGGAGGCCACTCCTCGCTGCTGCTGGTGCCCGACGTCGCCCAGGAGGTCGTGTCGCTGGGCTCGACCGTGGACGACGCGGCGGGTGAGGCGTTCGACAAGGTGGCCCGGGTGCTCGGCCTGCCGTTCCCCGGCGGGCCGTACATCGACCGGGCCGCCCGGGAGGGGTCGGGCACGGCCGTGGCGTTCCCGCGCGGCAAGTACGACGACGGCACGCTGGACTTCTCGTTCTCGGGGCTGAAGACGGCCGTGGCCCGATGGGTCGAGGCCAAGGAGGCGGCGGGCGAGCCTGTGCCGGTCGCCGACGTGGCCGCGTCGTTCCAGGAGGCGGTCGTGGACGTGCTCACCCGCAAGGCCCTCCAGGCGTGCGCGCGTTACGACGTGAAGGACCTGCTGATCGGTGGCGGCGTGGCGGCCAACTCCCGGCTGCGCGCCCTGGCCCAGGAGCGGTGCGACGCGGCCGGAGTGCGCCTGCGGGTGCCGAGGCCCGGCCTGTGCACGGACAACGGCGCGATGGTCGCGGCGCTCGGATCCGACCTGGTGGCGGCGGGCGTGCGGCCGTCCGGCCTGGAGATCCCGGCCGACTCGTCCCTCCCGATCACCACGATCAACGTCTGACGGCTCCCGGGCCGGTCCGCGGCCCGGGACAGGCGGCGCCGGGCCGGGGTCTCAGTCGCCGCGAGTGGGGCGGAGCAGGGCCTCGGCGAGGGCGAGCATGGTCTCCTCCAGCGCCGCCAGGCGCCGGGCGACGTCCCCGTGGGCCGGCTCCACGATCCGGGCGACCGCGCCGGACACGGCCTCGGTGAGCTGCTCGCGGTCGGGCCTGCTCCGTACGGCCTCGACGAGCGGGGCGAGAGAGCCGGTGGCGGCCGACAGGTCCACGTGCATTCCCGCCACGGTCGTGCTCATCTCGTCGACGCCGGCGGTCACGTCGCTCACACCGGTGCTGAGCCCCGCCACGCCGGCGGCCACGGTCGCGCCCATGCCCTCCACCGCGGAGCCGAGGTCGGCCACGGCGGTCCGCAGCTCGCCGATCTCCAGCTCGGTGGGCAGCCTGCCGACCCGCTCGCTCACCGCGTCGACCCGGCCGTCCAGCGTGTCCAGCCGGTCGAGGAGCACGGCCTCCAGCCGATCGGCGCGCTCCGCCACCTGGGCGAGGGCCTTGTCGAGCCGGGTGAAGCGCCCGGCGGCCGCCTCCATGCTCGTCTGGAACTGGGCGAGCCGCCTGGCGAACTCCGTCATCCGGTCGGTCAGGCCCTGCGTCTGCCCGCCGGCCGCCTCCACGCGGTCACGCAGCAGCTCGACCTCCCGCGCCAGCCCCTCCGCCCACTCGGGCGGCCGGGAGGCCATCTCGTCGAGCCGCCCGCTGATCGTCTCCAGGGCGCCGCCCAGGCCGCCGAGCTCGCGCTCGCGGACCTCACGCAGCAGCCACTCCATGCCCTCCAGGCGCTGCCGGATCTCGTCGAGCACCGCGCCCTGCGTGCGCTGCTCGTACACGTGGTCCTGCGCGGCACGGGCGAGCAGCTCGCGCATCCGGTCGGAGATGGCGGTCTGGCTGCCCGCCTGGAGGAGGTTGTGGCTCGAATGCTCCACCGAATGCTCCTTCATACGCCGACACGATCGGTTGGCCCGGTCTCGCGGGCATGAACGCGCAGACGGGCATGCCGCCGCGCGCTCACTTTAGGCCCTCATCGCCGCCGTCCACGGGCGGACCGCCAAAGGTCGCGATTGCCGGTGTATCGCCCGAGTTCAGGAATCAGTGCTGGTCACAGGCCTGCAAAGCAGGGCGAACGGCCGGTCGCCGATCCGGGTCAGCACGACCACCGCCGAGCCGGAGCCCGACAGCCGCAGGTCCCTGCGCAGCCGCTCGACGTCCACGGCGGAGCCTCGCTTCTTGATGGTGACCGACCCCGTCCCCCGCTCCCTCAAGGCGGCGCGCAGCCGCTTGAGCGAGAAGGGCAGGACGTCGGTCACCTCGTAGCAGGCGGCCCACTCGGTGGCGACCGGCCGGTCTCCGGTGATGTACGCGATCCGCGGGTCGATCAAACGGCCGCCGACCATCTCCGCGATCTCCGCCACGAGATGCGCCCGGACGGCCGCCCCGTCGGGCTCGTAGAGGTAGCGGCCCACCGGCCCCGGCTCGGCCTCAGCCCCCCGTGACGTCAGCGTCGCGCCGGAGGGCAGCAGAGTGGCCCGCCGCTCCGTCTCCCCCGTGCCGAGCCAGATCGCCGCCTCCTTGACCTCCCCCTTGTACGACACCCACTCGGCCTGCGCGCCTTCGGGGAGGAGCTCGTACGGGATGCCCGGAGCCACCTTCAGGCAGGCGGCCGCCGCCCGGGAGGCCATCTCCAGCACGGCCGGCCAGGTGGGGGAGTAGGCCATCGGATCGAAGGTGCGCCCCCTCGCGCCGCGCCTCGCCGGGTCGGCGAACATCAGGTCGTACGCCGAGGGGTCGGCCGACGCGGCGTCCGCCGTACGGACCAGGACCCGGGCGGAAAGCCCGAGGGCCGCCGCGTTGGCCCGGGCGATCTCGGCGGTGAGCGGGTCGAGGTCGACCGCGTCGACGGCGCAGCCGGCGCGGGCGAGCGCGAGGAGGTCGCCGCCGATCCCGCAGCAGACGTCGAGCACCTTCCCGGCACCGGGACCGGCTCCGGGGGCGGCTCCGGCGCCGGCGAAGACCCGGTGGGCACGCTTGGCGCGGTGGGCCGCGACGGGCGCCCGTGTGGCCTGTTCCAGGCCGTGGGGGGTGAAGTACATCACCGCCGCGTCGGCGCCGAACTTCACCTCGGCACGCCGCCGCAGCGAGGCCTGGGTGAGCGCGGCGGACGCCAGGCCCGCCGGGTGCCTGCGGCGGAGTGCGGACGCCGCCGCGACGAGGTCGGCGCCCGACTCCAGGACCTCCACCGCCTCGGCCAGGGCCCTGTGCCCGGCCGGCTCCAGCAACGCGCGAAACGCCTCCACGTCCACGCTTCCTGACGCTATCGCCTCGGCCGCCCTCCGCGGGCCGGGCATACTCCCGCCGGGCCCGGGCATTCGTGGCGTGCCGGACCTCACCGGACGAACTCCAGGAGGCGACGATGCGGGGCGAGTGGTGGAGGACCGCCGCGATCTACCAGGTCTACCCGCGCAGTTTCGCCGACGGGAACGGTGACGGCGTCGGGGATCTCCTGGGCCTGCGCGGACGCCTGCCCTATCTCGCCCGGCTGGGCGTCGACGCGTTGTGGATCACTCCGTGGTATCGCTCTCCCATGGTCGACGGCGGTTACGACGTGGCCGACCACCGCGACGTCGACCCCCTCTTCGGCACCCTCGGAGAGGCGGAGGAGCTGATCGGCGAGGCCCACGCGCTCGGCATGCGCGTTCTCCTCGACATCGTGCCCAACCACTGCTCCGACCGGCATCCGTGGTTCCAGGAGGCCCTGGCGGCCGGCCCGGGGTCACCCGCCCGCGAGCGGTTCTGGTTCCGCGGCGGCGATCGGCCGCCCAACGACTGGCCCAGCAACTTCGGCGGCCCGGCCTGGTCCCCCACCGGCGACGGCGAGTGGTACCTGCACCTTTACGCGCCGGAGCAGCCGGACCTGAACTGGAACCATCCCGACGTGCGGGACGACTTCGAGCGGACCCTCCGCTTCTGGTTCGACCGGGGAGCGGACGGGTTCCGGATCGACGTCGCACCCGCCCTCGTCAAGGCAGAAGGGCTGCCCGATCTCGCGGGCTACCCCGGCTACCTGCCGTGGAAGGACCAGGAGGGTGTGCACGATCTCTACCGCTCCTGGCGGGCGATCGCCGACTCCTACCCCGGCGACCGGGTCTTCGCCGGGGAGATCTGGCTGCCCGACCCCGCCCGGCTGGCCCGCTATCTGCGCCCCGGCGAGCTGCACACCGCCTTCAACTTCGCCATGCTGACCTGCCCGTGGGAGGCGGACGCGCTGCGCGCGGTGATCGACACGACGCTCGCCACCCACGAGCCGGTGGGGGCCCCGCCCACCTGGGTGCTGTCCAACCACGACGTGCCCCGGCCGGTCACCCGATACGGGCGGGACGGCGCCGCGTTCGACTCCGCCGACTACTTCGCCCGCTCGCACGGCACGCCGTACGACGAGGGCCTGGGGCTGCGCCGGGCCAGGGCCGCCGCGCTCCTCGTCGCCGCGCTGCCCGGCAGCGTGTACGTCTACCAGGGTGAGGAGCTCGGCCTGCCGGAGGTCGAGGACCTGCCGGCCGACGCGCTGCGCGACCCGATGTGGGCCCGCTCCGGCGGCACGGTCAAGGGCCGTGACGGCTGCCGCGTGCCGCTGCCCTGGTCGGGGACCCGGCCGCCCTTCGGGTTCGGCGTGGGCAGGCCCTGGCTACCGCAGCCGCCCGGCTGGGCGTCCCTTACCGCCGAGGCGCAGAGCCGGGACCCGTCCTCCACGCTGGCGCTCTACCGCGCCGCTCTCCGGCTGCGCCGCGGGCTGACCGGCGGCCTGACGTGGCTGCCCGCCCCCCGCGGCGTGCTCGCGTTCGCCCGCGGCGATCGGTTCGCGTGCGTCGTCAACCTGTCGCGGGAGCCGGTGTCCCCGCCTCCGTACGACGGCGTCCTGCTGGCGAGCGGCCCCCTCGACGGCGGGTTGCTGCCGCCTGACACCGCCGCCTGGCTCAGACTGGGGGGCCGGGGCTGACCTGCGGCACCGGTTCGTGTTGACTGTCGCGCAGACCTTGCATACTGTTTCGTGTTGGCACTCTCGCCATGAGAGTGCCAACAGCGACGAGACAGGTCTGACACCCGCGACGGCAGGCCGCTGGTCGCCTCTTCAGCTCATTCATCGCAATCTGAAGGGGAGGTCCGATCGTGACGACCGCCACCAAGGTTCCCGTTAAGCCGCTCGGCGACCGCATTGTGGTCCAGCCGCTTGAGGCCGAGCAGACCACCGCTTCCGGTCTGGTCATCCCGGACACCGCCAAGGAGAAGCCGCAGGAGGGCCGTGTGCTCGCCGTGGGTCCTGGCAACTGGGACGAGGACGGCGAGAAGCGCATCCCGCTCGACGTCAAGGAGGGCGACGTCGTCCTCTACAGCAAGTATGGCGGCACCGAGGTCAAGTACGGCGGCGAGGAGTACCTGGTGCTCTCGGCGCGCGACGTGCTCGCCATCATCGAGAAGTAAGCCGCGCACAGCATGAGGAGCCCCGGGACACATGCGCCCGGGGCTCCGATGCTCCCATAAGGAGATGTGAATGCCGAAGATCCTGCAGTTCGAAGAGGACGCGCGGCGCGCTCTCGAGCGTGGTGTCAACGCTCTCGCCGACGTCGTCAAGGTGACCCTCGGCCCGCGTGGCCGCAACGTCGTCATCGACAAGAAGTTCGGCGCTCCGACCATCACGAACGACGGTGTCACCATCGCGCGTGAGGTCGAGCTGGACAAGCCGTACGAGAACCTCGGCGCCCAGCTCGCCAAGGAAGTCGCCACCAAGACCAACGACATCGCGGGCGACGGCACCACCACCGCGACCGTCCTGGCCCAGGCGATGGTCCGCGAGGGCCTGCGCAACGTCGCCGCCGGCGCGCAGCCGCTGGCGCTCAAGCGCGGCATCGACCGCGCCGCCAAGGCCGTGAGCGACCGGCTGCTGGAGACCGCCCGCCAGGTCGAGGACAAGAAGGAGATCGCCCACGTCGCGACGATCTCCGCGCAGGACGCCAAGATCGGCGGCCTGATCGCCGAGGCGTTCGACAAGGTGGGCAAGGACGGTGTCATCACCGTCGAAGAGTCCAACGCCATGGGCCTGGAGCTGGAGTTCACCGAGGGCCTGCAGTTCGACAAGGGCTACCTGTCGCACTACATGGTCACCGACTCCGAGCGCATGGAGTCGGTCCTCGAGGAGCCCTACGTCCTGATCCACCAGGGCAAGATCTCCTCGATCGCCGACTTCCTGCCCCTGCTGGAGAAGGTCGCCCAGACCAAGCGTCAGCTCCTGGTCATCGCCGAGGACGTCGAGGGCGAGGCCCTGGCCGTCCTGGTGACCAACAAGATCCGTGGCACCTTCACCTCGGTCGCCGTCAAGGCCCCCGGGTTCGGCGACCGTCGCAAGGCCATGCTGCAGGACATCGCGGTCCTCACCGGCGGCGAGGTCGTCAGCGAGGAGGTCGGCCTGAAGCTGGAGCACGTCGGCCTCGACGTGCTCGGCACCGCGCGCCGCGTCGTGGTCAACAAGGACACCACGACGATCGTCGACGGCGCCGGCGACGCCCAGTCGATCCAGGACCGTGTCAACGAGATCAAGATCGCGATCGAGCAGTCGGACTCCGACTGGGACCGCGAGAAGCTGCAGGAGCGCCTGGCGAAGCTGTCCGGCGGCGTCTGCGTGCTGCGGGTCGGCGCGGCCACCGAGGTGGAGCTCAAGGAGAAGAAGCACCGCCTGGAGGACGCGATCTCCGCGACGCGCGCCGCGATCGAGGAGGGCATCGTCTCCGGCGGCGGCTCCGCGCTCGTGCACGTGTCCAAGGAGCTGGACAACCTGGGCCTGACCGGCGACGAGGCGACCGGTGTCTCGATCGTGCGCAAGGCGCTGGTCGAGCCCGCCCGCTGGATCGCCGAGAACGCCGGCCTCGAGGGGTACGTCGTCACCGCGAAGATCGCGGACCTGAACCCGGGCAGCGGTCTCAACGCCGCCACCGGTGAGTACGGCGACCTGGTGGCCCAGGGCGTCATCGACCCGGTCAAGGTCACCCGCTCGGCCGTGCAGAACGCCGCGTCGATCGCCGGCATGCTGCTCACGACCGAGGTCCTCGTGGTCGACAAGCCCGAGGAGGAGGCCGAGGCCGCCGGTGGTCACGGTCACGGTCACGGCCACGGCCACTGAGGTCCACCGGTCTCACCGAGAATCTCCGCGGTTCTCCGCACCACAGCGCGCTCCGTGCCCGTCGCCCCCGGCGACCGCACGGGGCGCGCTGCCGTGTTCCCCCGTGTTCCCCCGTGTTCCCCCGTGCCGCCCTCGTTCCCCCTATTTCCGCCTTCGTCGGCGGCCATAACCGGGCCGTTCGCGCGCGGGGCCGATCGGCACTGCCGACGCTTCCCCCATGTGTGACAATGCCAAACCTCGCGGGGCCCTGCCTTTTTAGCTGTCAGATCCCCTGACAAATATCAGCGATTTGTCCATTTTGTTGGAATGTTCCAACGAGGCTGTGCTCGGTTGATTACAGACTGTTATCACGTCATCAATGTGACCAATCCGTAGCCGTTAACCATGACGACATGAACGATCGTGGCGGGCATCATGCCTAACGTGACCGAGGGATGCGTCGCCGACGCCACAACTGGGGTAAGGCTTGCGACGAGATCGGATGAGTCCGACCTCAGGGAACTGACCAGCCTTGCCGTACAGGGGGATCGCAGCGCGATCGAATCGCTGCTTGGACATCTGCGCCCGATGGTGGTGCGTTACTGCCGGGCCAGGCTCGGCCGGGTCTCTGGTCACTACCACATCGCCGACGACGTGGCCCAAGAGGTGTGCATCGCGGTGCTGTCGGCGCTGCCGCGTTACCGCGACATGGGCCGCCCGTTCGCGTCGTTCGTCTTCGGGATCGCGTCCCACAAGGTGGCGGACGCCCTGCGCAGCTCGGTACGCTGCGCCGTGCCGACCCAGGACCTGCCCGACGGCCCCGACGAGGGCCCGGGCCCGGAGGAGACCGTGGTGCGCTACATCGAGGCGCAGCACGCCCGCGACCTGCTGTCGCGGCTTCCGGACACCCAGCGCGACCTCATCATCCTGCGGGTGGTCTCGGGCCTGTCGGCCGAGGAGACCGGTAATGTACTCGGCATGTCACCAGGCGCTGTCCGAGTCGCCCAGCATCGCGCTCTGGCCAGGCTCCGGCAGCTGGCGGAGTTGGAGTCGATTGCGTGACCACGAAACGTCGTCGTACGGCACGCCTCCTCGGGTCGTACGGCGATGCCGACGTGGAGGGCGACGTACGCCGCACCGACGCCGTCCTTGACGCGCTCGCCCGGCGGGAGCCGGTGCGGGGGGCGGACGACGTCGTACGGCTGCTCGAAGCGCTGGCCGCGGACGTCGACGGTCAGCGGCTCTCCTCCGTGTCGATCACCCCGTCCACGTAGCCCCGGGCGTACTCCCAGCTCACGTAGTCGGCGGGGTCGGGCTGGAACGCCGGCTCGTGCACCTGTGGCCGGCCGTTGTCGATCATCTGGCGAAGGTTGCCGCGCAGCAGGTCCCAATCGAAGAAGTGCTGGTCGCCGCACTCCGGGCAGTCGAGGACCAGCCCGAGCACGCCCTGGGGTTCGAGCAGGGAGCGGAAGACCTCCACGTCCGCGAGGTCGGTGAGCGCCTCGTCGCGCTCCGCGAGCGTGAGCGGCTCCGTGTCGTCGGCCGACGTGAGCTCGGAGGCGGGATCGTTGGGGTCGTCCGCGAACGGGTCGCGGGGGACGTCTTCCAGCACGCATTCCACCTTATGACCACGGCCCCTGTCATGAGCGAAAGTGGGCCTCATCTGCTCATTGAGGGTCGCCGCCGCGCGCTGGGAAGCCCCGGAGGGGCGCCTGTCCCATCCCTGTCACACCGTCGTCACATGGCGTTCTGCCCTTCGTCCCGCCGCCCGTCCCGTTGTCCGGCCGGGCCGCCGGACGGCGGCCGCGGCTGAAAGTCTCATCCGGTCCCCTCGCGTGCCGCCGTCACAGCCAGCCTCGGCGGGTCGCCTCGACCCCTGCGTGGAAGCGGGACTGGGCGCCGAGCTCCGCCATGGCGCCGGCGAAGCGGGCACGCACCGTGCGGACGGACAGGCCGAGGTGCCGGGCGATGCCCTCGTCGGACAGCCCCCGCGCGGCCAGCCTCAGCACCTGCTGTGCTCCGGCCGGGGGATGCAGCGGCGTGGCCCGCGCCCACAGCTCCTCGAACAGGGTGCGCAGGGCCGCCACCACGACGGGCGCCCGGACCAGGTAGCAGTGGTAGGCGTGCTCCGGCGGGGAGGCGCCCCACTCGGCGGGCAGCGCGGCCGTGTCGTGACCGAGCGCGAAGAACCAGCTCGGCACGTGTTCGAGCGTGCGGATCCGGGCGCCGGCCTCGCTCAGCCGGTCGCAGGTCTCGCGGGCGCCGGGCGCGGCCAGCACAGAGATCGGGACGACCGTCCGCGACCGCAGGATCCCGTCCTCCATTGCCTGGGCCCACGGCCCCGTGTACTTCTCCGCGAAGTGGCTCATCGTGCGCCGGTCGGGGATGGCCGAGACGAGGTCGGCGGGCGGGGCCTGCAGGGCGAGGCCCACGACGCTCTCGTAGAGCTCGTCCGCGCCGCTGACCACCTCCACGGAGAACTGCCCGCTCAGGCAGTCGCGACCGGCGTCGTAGTGGTGGGTGAGCCGGCCGACCGAGGCGATGACCTCGTCGATCTGGCGGCTCTCGCGGGCGATCCGGTCCAGCCGCTCGGCGACCAGCCGCCCGATGGCCGCCGCCGGATGCCGGGCGAGATACTCCCCGTGCTGCTCGTCGACCGCGCCGAGCAGCACGAGCCGTGCCAGCGGCTCCAGCACGTCGTCGGCGGGCAGGTCCATCGCCTCGGCGATGTCGGCCGGCGTGGCCCGGTGAAGTCTCAGCACGGTGGTGTAAAGGGCCGCCTGGTCCGGGGTCAGCCCGAGGGTTTCCAGAGGGGCGGCGTTCCGCGTCGTACTCATGGCTTGCTCCGTTGGTGGTTCCCCTGATGCGAAAACGCTCCGCGGGCTCCGCGCGCGGAACTCCCGGAGCTCGATCCCTCGCCGTCGGCTTCGCGAGAATAGCTCGGCTTTTCGCGGATGTCCGGCGCGTTCGCACATTGGTTAGCCAGACATGCCGCTTTTTGTGTGGATGCATCCTATTGGCATTTGTTTCGCGCTTAGTTTCGAACGGGCAAAAAATGCAACTTTCTGCACTTGCATGTTCAGGCATTGCGCAAGGACGCTCGGTGACGCATCCTTGACCCAGCGTTAACACCGGCGCGGCGTCACTCGGGCGCGGAGGGGGGCTCGACGGCGTACGCCGGCGTTACGCGCCACAGTGGGGGGGGCGCGCACGGGGGCCCCCACCGTGACGCGTGCACCCCCAGAGAGGGGTACCCAAACCCGGTTTTTGGGTGGCACAGAAAGG